>DATMTH010000250.1:0-27581 GCA_035564915.1 Rhodanobacter sp. | reverse complement strand
GAGGGTATTCGTAAACATGCAAAAGTCGCCAATGAAATAACCGGCACTTGGTATAACTGACAGTTGTGGGCCGGCGCCTGTCAATGGCGCCCATCAGAGTGCGGAGCTGTCTGATGCACCACGTCATGCACGTGATGCTTCCCGCTCACGCGGTCGGTATACCTGCATCCCGCAAGCGTTGACGCAGGGGGTCCAGCTTGCTGCCGTAGCGCGCGCTGCGCGCAGTGTCACGGCGTATCGGCTGCCTAACCTGCGCGGCACTGGGCAGGCTCAATACGCTGCGCGATGTCTTGTGAAAATCGACGCACGCGGGATCGAATGGCAAGCCGCAGAACGCCAGCAACTGACGGATCACCGGTTCCGGCTGAGCCACCAAGCCTTCGTATTGCAGGTCGAAAACGCGGGTTGGATACTTGTCTGCCCAGAAACGTGTCAGGCGCAGGAAGTCGATGCAGTAATCGGCAGTCTCGTCGAGGTCGCAGGCAAAGCCGGCATTTTCGGCGAAACACTGGCGATAGCACGCCAGACACGTCTCCACCGGATCTCGTCTGACGATGACTGCTCGTGCCGCCGGCAGCATCCTCAATGCCGCGCCCACCAGATACCAGCTGACCAGGCTCTTGTCGGTGAACCGGGCCTTGTCCTTGCGCCAGCGCGCAGTCCGCGCGAGATACTCCTGGCCCATGCGCTGCCAATCCTGCGCGCTGGCATCGGGCACCCATAGCGGATATGCCGAGTTTCGCCGATGCGTTTCAGCGTCGATCACCTGGGTCAGGTCCTTGATCTCGTTGGCGCCTTCGACCTGCGGATGCGACGCCAGAATATGCTCCACCAAGGTCGATCCGGAACGCGGAATACTGACGATCAGGATGACTTCATGACCGAACCCGGTATCCAGAGCGAGCTCGGGCTCGTCCGCGAATACACGCATGATGGCGTCCACGCGTCGGCGCTCGCCCGGCCCGTCCCATGCAACCCGCCTGCGCCTCGATGCATTGGCACGCCGAAACACCTCGAAAGCCTCGGCATAATCACCCTGACCTTCCAGCGCCTTGGCGTAGGCAAAGCCCAGCAACTCGCAGGCGCGTGGCGACAAGTCTGCGCGGCCCAGGGCATGTTGAAGGCTTGACGTGTCTTCCGCATCGAAGCGGACGGTATTGAGATTTGAAAGCCCGAACCAGCCTTCCTCGTTGCCGGGATCGCGACGCACCACTTCGCGAAATCCGGCCACCGCCGCGTCGACCTCACCGAGGTTCGCCTGTACCCGGGCCAGTGACAGTCGGGCCCGGAGATGTGCGGGATCGAGATCGAGTACCGTGCGCAACGCCGCAAGCGCTTCTTCCGTGTGGGCTTCCCGCGCGAGTGCCTCCCCGAGATTGAACCATGCTGACGCCGAAGCCGGGTCGAGCCTGCACGCATGCCGCAATTGCGTCACGGCAGCATCGATCTCGCCATGCTCGTACAGGGCAATTCCCAGCCAGACCCGCAAATCGGAGTCCTCGGGCCACACTTCGATGACCCGTGTGAAGCAGTTGACGGCCCTGGCCTGATCGCCACGACGCTGTGCCACCATGCCCATCATCCGCAGGGCGTCAGCATCGTCGGGGGCCAATGCCAGCACGTTCGCCAGCGATTGCCCGGCAGCCTCAACCTGCCCTTGCGCCCATTCCGTTTTCGCCCTGGCCAGCAAGCGTGCAGCCACCCGCGACAATGGCCGCAGGGAAGGCAGCGATCCAGCCATCGTCTGTGTATGGATTGTCATGTGGTCACCGGTCGGCGGCATCGATCCGAAAGACTACAGCGCTTGCCTGGACGCTGCACAAAAAAAGCCGGGCACGAGGCCCGGCAATGGGGGAGTCATCAGGTGAACCCCGGAACAAGTCACTCGAATGACTTGCTTCGAGGCTTCCCGGGCCATCAGAAGTCGTAGGCAGCGGAGAGCCGCACCGTACGCGGCGCCTGCGTATTCTGGAGCCGACCGAAATCGGAATTCGGGTTGTTGGTCGTCCCGAAAAAGTCGTTCCTGAATAGCGCCTGCTGACTATTGAAGACGTTGAACACTGCAAGGTTGAAGTCGAGCTTGTGCGCAGCCCACGCCGGCTTGTAGTCCGCAGTCAGGCCCAGACTCTTGGTCCACGGCAAACGCCCAAGCGAACCTGGCGGAACCGGCACGCCGCCACACCAGTAATAGGTGTGGGAACCGTGCAGAGCCAATTCATCCGGACCGTAGCCACCCCGGCACAGGCGGGGGGTTCCTGATGCTGCATACAGGTTTGCACCGACCGTCCACTCCGGATTGATCGCATAAGCTCCGTAGATCTTGAGCTGGTGCCTGCGGTCGTTCGGCAGCACGCCGCGCGAGTACTCCATTCTTTCCGGGAAATCCCATGCGGTGGTGAGCGACTCATACGACCCGCTTTGCTGGGAATAGGTGCTGACCGGCCCTTCCGTGTTGCCCCAGGTTCTCGAGAACACGTAGTCGATCTTGGCCATCCACTTGCCATCCCATGGATGTGTCAGCGATAGATCCAACGAGTAGTAGCGACGTTCGGCACCTTCCGTGAAGCCCTGATCCTCCTTGGTGAAAGTGACCGGCACCAAGGAGCCATCCGGCGATTTCATCAGGAGATTGGCGGTCGAGCCCGGATTGATCAGGACCAGACTCTGTGCCCAGTCACTGCACGTGTCCGGGGTCATGAAGGCATAGCCTTGTGCCACACCCGCCGCACACTCCCGCTGCTCGTCGTCGTAGTCGTCGATGATGCGGTCCATCTTCTGGTAGGTTCCGGTTGCGCCAGCCACCCACTTCGTACCCAGCATCTCGAATTGCTGCTGCAGGCCCAGCACGTAATTGTCCGAGAACTCGGCCCTGATGTTCTGGGCAGTGGATACTCGCGGGTCCTTCGGCTGACCGTATTCGTTGTCGATCGACACGCCGGTCGACGGAACCTGCTGCAAGGGTGTGAAACCGATCGGTTCGCCCGTCGCCGGATCGATGCCGGTGTAGGTTCCGTACAGATTGGTTGCCGTCACGGGTGCCGCGATGGATGTTGCCGTGGTCAACGGAAGCGCCAGATAGTAGCGCCCGGCATTGCCGAATACCTTCAATGTCGAATCGCCATGCACGTCCCAACTGAAGCCAAGACGCGGCGCCCATTGCGGCTGGGTCAACCTGATGTAGGGCTCGCCGGATCCGTCAAAGTTGGTGAACTGGTCGTTGCGCAGGCCCAGGTTCAACAGCAGGTTCGGCGTGATCTGCCAGTTGTCCTCCAGGTACTGCGCTCGCTGGATGACCTTCACCGATGCGGACGAGCGATCGATACGCTTCATGACGTAGTAGCAATGTGTCTTTCCGTCGGAACCGGTGCTGCAATCCGGCGACGCCGCGACATAGGGCGGCACACCCGGATCCGTTCCGAAAAGCGGTTTGCCCGGATCGCCACTCCCGTAGTACCAGGCGTAACCCGGCCCGGTCATTTCGGCGCCATCATTGATGTCAAACGAGTTGATGTTGTCGATGCCGACCTGGAAATCATGGTCGCCCAACTTGTAATCCAGGCTCAGGCGATAGCTCGTGGCATCGACGCGATGGGCGGGATCGGACTGTTGCGAGTTCGTCTGCGAATTGCGGACACCCCCCGGTGGAACAAATGCGGGGTTCTGCAGGGAAGCGCTGCCGATGTGGGGCAAGCTGGGATCGAACCCCGGATAGGCGGGCTGCTCCGAAAAATACTCGCCACGCGTCTTGCCGAACATTGCGTTGAGCGTCAGGTTGTCGCTGAGGTAGGACGTATAGTTGGCCGTCCACATCGTGAACTTTGTCTTGTACGTTTGATCGAGGTTGGAAAAATCCGCGGTCTTCAGCGTGTCGTAGTCAAAGTTGTAATCGGCCTGCCATGCCTTGTTGGAACTCTGCAGCCCGGTCACGGTGAGCAGGTTGCTGTCGTTGATGTTCCAGTTCAGTTTTCCGTAGAGCTTGGGCGTGTGTATCTGGTAGTGGTACGAATACGGACTCTCGACCGAGCCAATGCTGGTGCCGGTCGTATTGTCCTGCTCGGCAGCCAGGAAGAAGAACAACTTGTCCTTGATGATCGGGCCACTGGCGTAGGCATCGTAGACCGTCTCCTGGGCATGATTGCCCTTGTTGTAGGTATGCAGATCCCCGGGACTCTCGCCAGGATCCGTATCCAGCGGGTTGGCAAAATAGTAGTTGCGCTTGTTGGCGGTCCAGGGCTCGCCTGACGGTTCCCACAAGGCCCGCACGCCGAAGTGCCATTCGTTGGAGCCGCTCTTGCCGATCTGGTTGATCACCCCGCCGATGGACCGGCCGTAGGTGGCGCCATAACCGCTGATGAAGGTCTGCTGCTGCTCGATGGCTCCATACGGAAGCTCGATGCCACCTTGTGCCGAGAGCGCATCGGTGACATTCATGCCATCGATGTAATACGCATTTTCGGCCGTGGAGGCGCCACCGAACACGTTGATCGGGGTACCCAACGGCCCCGAACTCAGCTGCGGCGATCCCATGTTGACGCCCGGCGCCAGCATGGCGATGTCCGCAGCGCTGCGCTGCAACGGCAATTGCCTCAACTGCTCGGCGGTGATCGTGGTCACCTGGTTGGTGGTGCTCACGTCAATCGCCGGGATGTCGTTGGCCGTCACGTTGACCGTGGACAGCGTCTTCGCATTGGCGGCACTGGCCGAGCTCACAAAATTGACTGCCACCGCACCTGCCGCCACCGGACTGACATCCGTCCTGGTCTGCACGACCGTGCCGTCCTGCAACAACGACACGGTATACGTACCCACCGGCAAGGTGACTGCGTACTTGCCGCTGGGCCCTACCGGAATCACGCGGTTGAAACCCGCACTGCCGCTGATCCGGATGGTTTCGCCGGGTGCCACCGGAACCGCACCATAGATGGTGCCGGTGGTCGACTGCGCCCAGGCGACACCTGCAAAACCCGAGGTGATGGACGCGATGGCCAAGGCCAGCGCCTTGCGCTGGAACATGCGGTTGCGACGCGATGCGCCGACATGTTTTCCCTTCATTGATGTACACCCCGTTTGGTCAATGGACTTCTCGGTCAACGGACAAGCCTGCGATGGTGACCTTGAAACAAGCCCTCGCAGCAATCGCGCCCATCAACCAGCCAAGCGCGGGAATGGCTGCTTCTTCAACAGGCCAGCATCGCCTCTCAACATTGCGAGGTCGTCCCCCAGTCGGATCTCGCACCTGGCCGCAGTCCACTTCCGTCGGAAATGCATGCTCCATGGGTCACCCAGCGGATGGAGCATAGTCACAAGCAAGCGCCGGTCACCAATGAAAATAACGATGCCAGGCATAACCGGAGGTTGTAGATTTTGCGCCTCGAATGACAGTCAGGCCGTAGCCGGGCGGGCAGCTGAATCCGCGACGCAAACTGGCCCGCAAAACGGGAAAATCGCGCAGGTGCTCGTCACCCGTGAAAGCCGGCAACCGGCGCTGGCCTGAGGCACAAAGCCCCGAATTTCGTCATGCCTGCGAAGGCAGGCAGCCGGTGGATGCAGGCGCCGCCCCCTCGCGTTCGCGGAGATGAGGGGCTCAAGCAAGTGCCATTCGCAACCGGCATGACTGAACGTTGTGGCCACGGCTGTGGCCAGGTGCCCTCAGGTCGGCGCCAACATCCGCTGTGCAAGTTGGCGCACGAGACTGATGAAACGCTTCTGCACCGGGTTCAAGGGGCTGTCCGGCCGAAAGACCGCGTACAGCACGACCTCCAGTTGCAGCTTCAATGGACGCATTTGCACGGCTTTACCATCATCGCAACGTGCCGTGAACGGGTCGACCAGCGCCAGGCCCTCACCCTGGGCCACAAGCGAATGCGCCAGCTGATAGGTCTGCACCCGCACCGAGGTTCGCGGTGCCGGGGCGAGCTGGGCGAGGTGGCTTTGCAATAAATTGCCCAGCGCATCCTGCACCGCGATGCCAATCATGGGCTGGCCGGCCAGCGCGGCGATCGGCAACGGCCGCGTCAGTTCTTTCACCGGCCACCAACCCGGCGGGGCGATCACCATGACCTGTCCGCGGCACAGCGGCTCCACGCACAGGTTCTGGCCGCCAGTGTCCTGCAGGGTGAGGCCGATGTCGGTTTCGTGAAGCAGCAGTGATTCGCACATCACCGTCGAGTGCTGGGTGAAAAGCTCCACCGTGGTATCCGGAAACGACTTGCGCAACAAGGTGGTCGCATCGGGCACCAGCGCCTGCGCCAGCGCCGGCGTGCAGGTTACCCGCAGCGGGTAGCTGTCCGGCCGGCTGATGTTCGCCGTGAGGCGCTGCAGGTCATGCAATTCCTGGATGATCTTTTCGATGCGCTGGCGCAACAGCAGTGCCTGCTCGGTTGGCAGCAGGCGTCCACGCACCCGGCTGAACAAGGCAAAGCCCAATTGCTGTTCGGCCTGCTGCAAGGCCTTGCTGGCAGCAGGCTGCGAAATGTTCAGCAGGTTGGCCGCCCCGGTCAGGCTGCCGGTGGTCAGGACCGCGTGGAACAGTTCGATATATCGCAGACGCATGTCGAGTTTTCGCCCCTGGTCGCGCTGGCAACATGGTTCGAGTGCAGCACATAACATGTCAGCCAGGCAACTGCCCGCAGCTGCGGGACGTGGGGCGATCCTGGCCGACAACAGCTAGAACCGTCAGTTATACCAAGTGCCGGTCTTTTCATTGGCAGCTTGCATCCGCAGGTGACTATGATCGACCGCATTTCCTGCAGGGTCTATTGAAGATCCTTCGAGTGGAGTAACCATTTCATGTCCAACGCTGCCGATGCAGCCTTGCCTGTTCACTGGGGTCCGCCATACCTGCTCTATCTGGGCAGCGCAGCCGATGATCTGGCCATCAAGACGGCCAGAGGGCTCGCGCACTGGCGCCCGGATTGGTGCATCGGCCAATATCGACGCCCCGATTGCAAACCGACCCTCGGCCTGCTCGAAATGAACGTGGTCGAGGCAAGGGACGCAGGCGCGAACACGATGGTGATCGGTGCCGCGAATGCCGGTGGCGTGATGTCGGCGGATATCGTTGCCGATGCCATCGCCGCGCTTGACGCCGGCCTCAACGTGGCGGCGGGCCTGCACCAGAAGTTGCGTGAGAACACGGATATCGCGGCCGCCGCACGCCGCAATCATCGCGTGCTTTTTGATGCCCGTGACCCCGTATCGAACATCCCGGTCGGTACCGGCCGGCCGCGTGCCGGCCGTCGATTGCTCACGGTGGGCACCGACTGCTCGGTCGGCAAGATGTACACCTCGCTCGCGCTCGAGCGTGCCATGCGCGGGCGCGGCCTGCTGGCGGATTTTCGTGCAACCGGCCAGACCGGCATTCTCGTCGCCGGATCGGGCGTGCCCGTCGACGCAGTAGTCGCCGACTTCATTTCGGGCGCGGCCGAATGGATTTCCCCAGCTCGTCTCGACGGCGGCTGGGATCTCATCGAAGGCCAGGGATCGCTGTTCCATCCGTCCTATGCCGGCGTGTCGCTCGGCTTGCTGCACGGAGCCCAGCCCGACGCCCTGGTGTTGTGCCACGAAGTGACCCGACGGCACATGCGTGGCCTGCCCGACTACCCGCTGCCGGAGCTGAAGCGCTGCCTCGATGCCAACCTTGTCGCCGCGCAGCTGACCAATCCGGGGGTCAAGGCTGTCGGCGTCGCGCTCAACACATCGGGCCTGCCCAGAGCAGAAGCCACTGCCGCGTGCCGGCAAATCAGCGATCTGCTTGAGCTGCCCTGCCAGGATCCTGTCACGATGGGTGTCGAGGACATCGTGGACAAGCTGCTGGCAGGTTTCGCGAACTGAAAATCGGCATCACCGTTTTGCGTTGACAGCCCTTCCGTGCCTCCCCGCGTTGCAAACACTCCCTGCCGCGAGGTGGCTCCCGGCAAGTTGCAGCACACGCGCCTGATCGTGCGTGGATCGTGCGTGCCTTTCGGACGTGGCAACCCGTGCCTTGCGCAGCATCCACGCCGGCGGATGAGTGACCCGGCCAGCAGTCTGCGCATCCACAACCCCCAGTTATGCGATGTGCCGGACTTTTCATTGGTGACGCTCGCATGGCTGCGACTATGCTCGAACGCTCTACGGTAGAGGGTAAGCCCGTGTCCGACAGAAATGCACCGAAAACAGCTGCAATGCCAGCTTCCTGTCCGACCCCGCACTGCAGATTTCACCGCTGGCGCCGATTCGCGCTGATCCTGGCTGCCTCCGCATTCAGTGTCCCGCTCTGTGCCCGGCAAGTTTCGCCGCGCCACTCTGATGCGATATCGCATGCACCTGCCAGTACCCGCGCCATGCTGGACAAGTCCCATCCGGTGGTCGCGAAACACGCCATGGTGGTCAGTGCGCAACACCTGGCCACCATGGCTGGCGTGGAGATTCTCAGGCAGGGCGGAAACGCCGTGGATGCGGCTGTGGCGGTGGGCTATGCCGAAGCCGTGGTGCATGCGTGCTGCGGCAATATCGGTGGTGGCGGTTTCATGAACATCCACCTCAAGGACGGCCGCAACCTGTTCCTCAATTTCCGCGAAAAGGCACCGGCGAAAGCCACGCCGACCCTGTTTCAGGATGCCGACGGCAACGTGATTGAGGGCCGCAGCACCGGCACCTACCTTGGGGTGGGCGTTCCCGGCACGGTCATGGGCCTGAACACCGCGCTGAAAACTTACGGCACGATGACGCTGAAACAGGTCATGGCGCCAGCCATCAAGCTGGCCAGCGAGGGATTCATCCTCAAGCAGCAGGATGTCGACATCATGGATGACAGCACCCGCATCTTCGCGAAGCATCCCAACGTGGCAGCCATTTTCCTGAATCACGGCAAGCCCTTCGTGGCCGGCCAGCGGCTGGTGCAGAAAGATCTGGCGCACACGCTGGAACTGATCGCCGACGGCGGCACCGATGCGTTCTACAAGGGCTCCATCGCCGCCGCCGTAGTCAAGGCCAGTGATGCCCAGGGCGGTATCTTGTCGCTGCGCGACTTTGCCGACTACACCGCTCAATGGGAAAAGCCGGTCAAGTGCGAATACCGCGGCTACACGGTGGTGTCGGCACCCCCGCCCAGCTCCGGTGGCACCACCGTGTGCCTGATCCTGCAGATCCTCAAGCCCTACCCGCTGGCCCAGTGGGGTTATGGCTCGGTCAACAGCGTGCACTTCATTGCCGAGGCCGAGCGCCGCGCGTTCGCCGACCGCAACACGTATCTGGGCGACCCGGCCTTCGTGCACAATCCGATCGACCAGTTGCTGTCGACCGCCCACGCGGCCAGGCTGCGCGCCAGCATCCAGGCCGACAAGGCCACGCCCTCATCCGAGGTCAAGGGCAGCCTCGGCCCACCCGAAGGTCAGCACACCACCCATTACTCGGTAGTGGACAAGGACGGCAACTGCGTCGCGGTCACTTACACCGTCAACTCCTGGTTCGGCATCAAGCAGATTGCCGGCAACACCGGCTTTTTCCTCAACAACGAGATGGACGACTTCACCGCCAAGCCCGGCGTGCCCAACAAGGCCGGCTTGGTCACCGGCGTGACCAACCAGATCGAGCCGGGCAAGCGCCCCTTGAGTTCGATGACGCCGACGATCGTGCTGCGCGACGGCAAGCCTTTCATGCTGACCGGCAGCCCGGGCGATGGCACCATCATCTCGACCACGATGGAAAGCATCGTCAACGTGATCGACTTCGGCATGAACCTGCAGCAATCGATCAACGCGCCGCGCATGCATCAGCAGTGGTATCCACAACTCATCTCCGTCGAGCCGGGATTGATGACGCCGCAGACGCGCAAGACACTCGAGGCGATGGGCCACACGTTCGAGGTGATCGATTCCATCGGTGCCGACGAAGCCATCATGATCGACCCGCAGACCGGTATGCTCGAAGGCGCCAATGACCGTCGCCGCCCCGCCGGGCTGGCCGCCGGTTATTGATGGCTGCGACGGTCCATCGGGCAAATCGACGGTTGATCGCCGGCCAGGCAATGCCGGGTTCCCGACCACCTGTCGCGGACACTCGTGCATGCACCGCAACCAACCGTCGCGCAGATCCGATCTTTTCCCGCGCGGCGATTATGCTTGACCCAAACACTGTGGAGATTGAACCGATGTCACATCGAAACTCGGCACCAGCATGCGCAACATCAGCGCGAGGCGCCACGCCGCGACGCAATCCGGCGTGGCGGAACCGGTGGGTGCTGGTGACGGCACTGCTCGCATGCAACGCACTGGCTTGCGCCCAGGATGTCAATCCGGACGCGACGGGTCGCGAACCTGTCAGCACCCGAGCGGCGCTGCAGAATGCCAAACCGGTCACTGCCAGGCATGCGATGGTGGTCAGCGCGCAGCATCTGGCGACCATGGTGGGCGTCGACATCCTCAAACGCGGCGGTAACGCGGTGGACGCCGCCGTGGCGGTAGGTTTTGCGGAGGCCGTGGTGCATCCGTGTTGCGGCAATATCGGTGGCGGCGGGTTCATGACCATCCACCTCAAGGATGGTCGCAACCTGTTCCTCAATTTTCGCGAAAAGGCACCGGCGAAAGCCACGCCTACCATGTTCCAGGATGCCGACGGCAACGTCGTCGAGGGGCGCAGTACGGACACCTATCTCGGCGTGGGCGTACCGGGCACCGTGATGGGTTTCGCTACCGCGTTGAAGGCCTACGGCACGATGTCGCTGCAACAGGTCATCGCGCCGGCCATCAAGCTTGCCCGCGACGGCTACGTGCTCGAGCAGGGGGACGTCGACAGCCTCGATTCGCGCACCCGTGATTTTGCCAGGCACGCCAACGTGGCGGCGATCTTCCTCAATCATGGCAAGCCCTTCAAGGTCGGCGAACGGCTGGTGCAGAAGGATCTGGCGCATACGCTGGAACTGATCGCGAAAGGCGGCACCAAGGCATTCTATGAAGGGCCGATCGCGCATGCCGTGGTCAAGGGCAGTGACGCCAACGGCGGCATCCTGTCGCTGCGTGACTTTGCCGACTACACCGCGCAATGGGAAAAACCGATCCAGTGCGAGTATCACGGCTACAACGTCGTCTCGGCACCACCACCGAGCTCCGGCGGCACCACACTGTGCCTGATCCTGCAGATCATCAAGCCTTATCCACTGGCCCGGTGGGGTTACGGCTCGGTCAACAGCGTGCACTACCTGGTCGAGGCCGAGCGTCGCGCCTTCGCCGATCGCAACACCTACCTGGGTGACCCGGCCTTCGTGCACAACCCGATCGACACGCTGCTGTCGGCCGCGCATGCGGCGAAACTGCGCGCCACCATTCTGCCGGAAAAGGCCACGCCGTCATCCGAGATCAAGGGCAGTCTCGGCGCACCCGAAGGCAACCACACCACGCACTACTCGGTAGTCGACCAGAACGGCAACGCCGTCGCTGTCACCTACACCATCAATTTCCTTTTCGGCAACAAGCAGATCGCCGGCGATACCGGCTTCTTCCTCAACGACGAAATGGACGACTTCACCGGTAAACCGGGCGTGGCCAATGGCGCCGGCCTGGTTCAAGGCGTGATCAACCAGGTCGAGCCGGGCAAACGACCCTTGAGTTCGATGACACCGACGATCGTGCTGCGCGACGGCAAGCCGTTCATTCTCACCGGCAGTCCCGGCAGTGCGACCATCATCTCGTCCACACTGGACAGCATTCTCAACGTGGTCGACTTCGGCATGAACATGCAGCAGGCCGTCGACGCGCCGCGCGTACACCAGCAGTGGTATCCCGATGTCGTTTACGCGGGCCAGGGACTGCTCACGCCGGCGTCGCAGCAGACGCTGGAGGCGATGGGTTACAAGTTCAGGCAGTTCAGCGGCGGGGCCGTCGAGGCGATCCTGATCAATCCCAGGACCGGCCTGCTGGAAGGCGCCAACGACCCGCGTCGGCCAGCCGGCCTGGCCGCCGGTTATTGATCGGACGATCCGGGATCAGACAATCCGGCGAGGCGTCGGGGGGAATGCCCCCTTCCCTCGTGGTGGCGAGACGCGCAGCATGTACGCGGACAAGCGCGGCAGCGGCGGCTGCCATGCCGATCCCGAAAGCTGGCTCAGGAACCCGGAAGGCTTGCATGAACGCGAAGACGGATTTCGCCGGCTACACCGTCGGCTATGACATACCCGCCCTGCCGGGCATGGCCGAGGCGGATATCCAGACTCCGTGCCTGGTCCTCGATCTCGATGCACTGGAGCGCAACATCCGGAAAATGGGCGCTTACGCGATGGCGCACCACATGCGCCACCGCAGCCACGGCAAGATGCACAAGTCGGTCGACGTGCAGAAGCTGCAGGAAAGGCTGGGCGGTGCCGTGGGCGTCTGCTGCCAGAAGGTTTCCGAGGCCGAGGTCTTTGCCCGCGGCGGGATCAAGGACATCCTCGTCTCGAACCAGGTGCGCGACCCGCTCAAGGTCGACCGACTCGCGCAGCTGCCGAAATACGGCGGCCGCGTCGCCGTCTGCATCGATGATGTGGCGAACGTGGGCGACCTCTCGGCCGCCGCGCAGAAGCACGGCACGACGCTCGGATGCCTGGTCGAGATTGATTGCGGCGCGGGTCGCTGCGGCGTCACGACAACCGACGCCGCCGTCGAGATCGCCACGGCCATCGACGCCGCGCCCGGCCTGATATTCACCGGCGTCCAGGCCTATCAGGGCGCCATGCAGCACCTGGAAAGCTACGCGGAGCGCGAGGCCAGGCTCGACGCCGCCATCATCCAGGTGAAAGCGGTCGTGGCGGCCCTGCAAGCGGCCGGACTGAAGCCGGAGCTGGTCTCGGGCGGCGGCACCGGCTCGTATCGCTTCGAGTCCAGTTCAGGCGTCTACAACGAACTTCAATGCGGCAGTTACGCCTTCATGGATGCCGATTACGGCCGCATCAGGGATCAGGACGGGAACCGCCTCGATCACGGCGAATGGGAGCATGCCCTCTTCATCCTGACCACGGTGATGAGCCACGCAAAGCCGCATCTGGCAGTCTGCGATGCGGGCCTCAAGGCACAGTCGGTCGATAGCGGCCTGCCCTTCATTCATGGTCGCGACGACGTGAAGTACATCAACTGCTCGGACGAGCACGGCGTCATCGAGGACAAGGACGGTGTTCTGCGCATCAACGAAAAGCTGAAGCTCGTTCCCGGCCATTGCGACCCGACCTGCAACGTCCACGACTGGTACGTCGGCGTGCGCAACGGCACGGTCGAGGTGCTCTGGCCGGTCTCGGCTCGCGGAAGGGGCTATTGACGGCCGTCGAGGCCGAACCGGCAGCCTCGGGCCAATGATGCCCGAGACTGCTCGCGAAGCCGCTTGGACCCGCTCGAATGAACGGGTGCCTCCCGCGGCTGTTCGCGAACCGGCGGGCACGCTTCGTGCCGGGATTCCATGTGTTTGCCACGTGCTGAAACCCCGGCTTCACGAACCATGAGCCAGCGGCTTGGGTGCAAGAACCTGCTTCAGGTAATCGGCCGTACCGGGCACGCGGATCAGATGCGGGTATTTCAGGCCGCCAGCGTAGTCGACGCTGTAGGAGCTGGTGCTGCCATCACCCTGCGCACGCAGCTGCAGTGGCTGCCTGCTCTGCTGCGCCTTGGCGATTTCGTCGCGCAGCACCTGCTTGCTGTATTGCCGGCCATTGATGGCGATGAGCTTCATGCCCGGGGCCAGTCCCGCCTTGAACGCCGGCCCGTCCCAGCGCACGTCTTCGATCCTGCCATCGTTCTTGAGGAACAGCCCCACCGAGAACATGGCATTGACACCGCTGCCGCTGAGTTCGCCGTTGCCGACGTTCTCCAGCGCATTCTGGTAGCGCGAAGGCTTGTCGGTGTAGACCAGGCGCCAGCCGCTGGCCTCGATGCCGGACAGCAGCGGAACCTGCTGCCCCACGCCGTCCAGCCAGTTGTGCAGAAAGCCACCCCAGTCGTACGGCTGGACTGCATTGAGCGCGCTGACGATGTCGTCGAAGGTATAGGTGCGCGTGACGAAGCTGCCGTTGTCGACGCCGAAAAACTGCCGGGCGAAATCGTCGAGTGAATGCCTGTTGCCGCTCAAGGCGCGGATTTTCATGTCGACGGCGAGCCACAGCAACTGGCCTTCGCGATAAAAGTCGGTCTCCCGCCGCCAGTTCGACCATGCATTGGGTGCACCGTAGAGCAGCTGCGCGGCGGTGGTTGTGTCGGCCAGCGGTCGCCACGCGCGACCGGCCCGGTGTGCCATGACCGCGGCCCGGTAGGCGACCGCCTCACGCCAGGTGTCCGGCGACCACAGTCCGCTGCGCGCGGTCAACATGTCACCGAGGTAAACCGTAAGTCCTTCGTATACCCATATCATCTGCGCGTGTTCGGGGCGCTCGAAGTCGGGCTGCCACAGTTCGGCCGGACGCCGGAACTTGCCATTCCACGAGTGCGTGTACTCGTGCGGCAACAGCGAACCGTCAAGCATGAAGTGATCCGCGTCGGCAAACATCTTCGTGCCGCCGCGCGCGCGATCATCACTCGACTGGTGGTGCTCCAGACCACCGCGCGAGGTGTGGTCGCTCAACACCAGCAGAAGGTGATAGTCCCCGTAGTGATGGGAGTGGAACAACGCCTGTGCCTGCTCGACCAGATGCCGGAAGTCGGCCACTTGTGCATCGGAGGCAGCGATGGCGGCGGCATCGTCGCCCACCATGGAGAGATAGCGATGCACGGATGAGCCGGCCGGGGTGAGATCGACCTGGCGGAAATATTTCCCGGCGATCACGGGCGAATCGACCAGCGTGTTGAACGGCACGGGCTTGAACGTGATGCGCTCGCCGCTGCGCCCTTCCGTGCGCAACGCACTGGCATAGTTCCAATCGGCGGGGATGACCAGGGTCGGTTGATACATTTGCACCTTGGTCGGATATCCGGCCTGGTACAACGCGACATGATCCCAGGTGAGATCCAGCAGCTGCGGCGTGATGCGATCCTCGTCCGGAAACTGAAAGCGGATGTCGATCCGGTCCGTACCGGCGGGCACCGTCAAATGAAACGTGAACATGTCCACTTCATCGCGATGCCAGGCGATGCGTTTGCCACCGGCGGCGATTTCCAGGCCCATCATGCTGCCGATCGGGCCATCCGGCGAGTGGTCGCCGGGAATGTATTTCGGGTAGTAAAGCGTCAACGGTCCCGGCCGCACCGGCATGACCTCGTGCACGTACAGAAGCTTTTGTGCGGGTTTGGGCAACCTCACCGTGATCGCGGCGGGGCCGGCGGGAACTTCCGTCGATGCCTGCCCCACGCAGGACATCGAGGCGACGAGAGCAACAGTGCCCAGCAGCAACGACAGTCTTTTCATACACCCTCCGAAGCATTCGATGACGCAATTGCAGGTCGAGTTGAAGCGCGCCAACTTTCCCGCATGAGAACCCGCACCCGGCGCCCTGGATGCGCCACTAACGACGCGGCGCCAGCAACGCCGCGGACAACCCGGCATCGACCAGCGGCGCAGGCAACGGCAAACCCAGCGCCAGGTGCGCACAGATCTCACCCATCGCGGCACTGGTCTGGATGCCGTAGCCGCCTTGCGCCGCAACCCAGAAGAACCCCGCAGCATCCGAAGCGAAGCCGCCGACCAGATCGCCGTCGGCGACGAATGAACGCAGGCCGGCCCAAGTCCGCCGGGGTCGACGGATGGTCATGCTGGTAGCTTCCTCGATGCGGTGGATACCCAGCGCGATGTCGTACTCCTCCGGCTGCACGTCATGCGGGTCGACCGGGTCGGCGTTCGCGCACGAACCCAGCAACAGGCTGGCGTCGGGTTTGAAGTAGAAGCTCTCGGCGAAGTCGGTGACAAACGGCCAGCGCGCCGTAGCCAATCCTTCGGGCGGGTCGAACACGAAAGCGGAGCGCCGCTTCGGCGTGATGCCCAGCGGCGTCACGCCGGCCAATGCAGCCACCTGGTCGACCCACGCACCTGCGGCATTCAGCAACAGCGGCGCGCGGAATACCTGCTCGCCGTCATCGACCTCCCAGCCAGCCGTGGTCCGCGAGATCGCGCGGATCGCCACGCCCAGACGCAACTGGCCACCCCGGGCGCGCAGCCCGCGCAGGAAGCCCTGGTGCAATTCGTTGACGTCAATGCTGGCTGCACCGGGCTCGTGCAACCCGATCTGCGCGAACCCGGGTTTCAGCACGGGCACGGCAGCACGCAATTGAGCCGCATCATGCAGCTCGATGTCGCGGGTGAACGGCAGTATCGCCTCGTACAGCGCGCGCACGCCGTCGATCTGCTCCGCGCTGCCGATGATGGTGGCACCCAGCGGAGCAAGGATGGGCTGCGCCGCGAAACCCGCCGGCGGCGCCGCCAGGAATGGCCGCGTGGCGCGCGTCAATGCACGTACCTGCTGCGAGCCGTAGGTTTCGCTGAACAACGCCGCCGAGCGCCCGGTCGAGTGCATGCCGGCGTACGCCTCACGTTCCAGCACCAGCACCCGTGCATGCGGCGCAAGAAAATAGGCAACCGATGCCCCGGCCATGCCAGCGCCGATCACGATGACATCCACTTCGATCATTTGCGTACTCCTGCGGTGTCACTCCGCGACTGCCTGGCCACCACGCTGGTGGCCGTCATGTCGGCGGTGACGTTGCCGAACGTGGCCAGCGTGTCGGGCAGCGTATCGACCGCCAGCATCAGGCCCAACGGTCCCAGCGGCACCCCCATCGCCTGCGCCACCGGCAGGTTGGTCGCGATGAACGTGACCTGCCCCGGCAACCCGACCGAACCCAGGCTGATCACCACGGCCAGCAGCGCACCGGTCAGCAGTTGTGCCGCGGAGAGATCGATGCCGTAAGCCCAGGCGATGAATGCCGCCGAAGTGATGTACTGCACCGGGCTGGTGAGGCGGAACAGCGAGACTGCCATGGGCAGGGTCAACGCGGTGACTGGTTCGGGATATCCGAGCTTGCGATCGGCGCTTTCGAGCATCGCGGGCAACGATGCCAGTGAGGATTGCGTGCTGAGCGCCACCACTTGCGCCGGTACCAGCGCGACGATGAAGCGGCCGATGCGCTCACCGCCCACGAACACCGCCACCGGCAGCATCATCAGCGCCACCGCCAGATACAGCACGCACTCGACCAGCACGTACACGCCAAGCGCGCTGAGCATGCCCAGCCCGGCCCGTGCGCACACCGACAGGATCAGCGCGAATACACCCAGCGGCGCCGCCCACAGCACCCAGCGCACGATCACGATCATCGCGTCGGCAATCGCCTGGAAGAATCCCACCAGCAACGTGCGTTGCGCAGCTTGCAACCGGGTCAGGGCGAAACCGAGGAACAGCGCGAATACCACCAACGGCAACATCGCGCTCTGCGCCGCCGCCGCGATGGCGTTGCTGGGCACGATCGCCACCAGGGCGTCGATCCAGCCAACCGGCGCCACCCGCGTCGCCGGCAGGACAACCGCGTGATCGAGCGCCACGGCCAGCGTCGGATTGTGCGGAAACAGGGTGAACACGAACGGCGCGGCCAGCGCGGTGAACAAGGCACCCAGGGTCAGCAGCACGATGAACACCACTATCGCCCGCCGTGCGATGCGACCGGACGCAGCCGCGTCGCTGGCCGTATTCACGCCCACGACCACCAGTGCCAGCACCAGCGGCACCACGGTCATCTGCAGGGCGTTCAGCCACAGTTTGCCGATCGGCTGCGCCACGTTCGCGACATCGAGGGCTGCGGACGGACGCCAGGCGGCCAGCAGCAGACCGATCGCGGCACCGCTGGCCAACCCGGTCAGTACACGACGCGTGGCGCTCATTGCCGCGCGCCTTGTGCAGCGATCATCGGCAATTTCCACGCGTCGCGAACCTTCAGATACGCGCTTTGCGGCAGCAATACGAAGATCGGCTTCCGCTGCGGCCGCAGCCACGCCACCAGTGACTGCATCACGGCCGGCGCCATTGCGGTACAGCCGACGGTGGCATCGGTCGGCGATGACCACAGATGGCCAAAGATGCAACTTCCTGCACCTGGCCTGGATTGCCAGTTCTGCTCGATCTCGAAGCCGAGGCGGTAATGCTGATCGCCGTCGAGATGGATGTCGCGACGCATCGGCTCGGTGGAGCCCTTCACCGCATCGGCGCCCACAACGTTCGCGTCGACAATGCGGTTGTAGTGGCTCGCGCCAACCACATCGACGCAATAGTCCGTCGCGGAAAGTGCGCGATATGGCATCGTCGTATCGGCGCGGGCGGCATAACCGAACACCTGACCGATGCGGAATACCCCAGCCGGACTCCGACTGTCACCCTCGTGTTTGAGCGGCCCGTCGCGTCGCGGGGCGTTCAACCCAAGCCCCCAGCCAGCGCCGTGGCGACCGATCGTCACGGGCGCGGGGATTCCTGCCTCGACCCAACCGTGGCGGCCACGCGTGAAGGTGCGCATGGTTCCATGATCGGCATTCCAGTCGGCCACCGTCACCAGCACCAGCTGGCCCGACTGCTGCCAGCGACCGGCCTCCGTGACAGGCGCATCGGCCGCCGCCGTGGCCGCGCACAGGGTCAACAAGACAGCACTGCCGGCGAGGCACGAATGAAAGATGCGTGGAAAAGTCATGCGGGTTGCCCGGGTGTCGGATGGGTGAGGGTCATGGTTCGAGCATCAGCTGGATGCGTTCGAGATTTGCCAGCAAGGTGGCGCAACGATCATCGCGCCCCTCGCACAACAGCACGAACACGCCATCGAGCAGATGCTGCAATGCCGATTGATAGAGCAGCGGTTGAATGTACGGCAGCTCGTCGTGCGCCGACACCACCAGATCGAGGTCGGCCAGCGTGCGCAGCGGATTGGGCGTGTGCCGCGTCACCGAGATCACCTTGCCGCGACGCTCCCGGAAGTGGCGGCTGATCTTGCACAGCGCCGGGTGGTTGCCGTGCTCGGAGAAAACCAGCAACGCATCTCCTGCGCGTGCCGCCGAAACATTCGCGGTCATGCGCGCGATATCGAAGTTGTGCACAGTGAGGATGCCCAGCAACGACAGGCGCAAGGCAAAATTGCGCGCGTAGATGTCGTCCTCGCCCAAACCGATGATGAAGACCTTGCCATCCCGGCCCGCATGCTCGATCGCCCTCGCCACCGCACGAATCGTGTCCACGGGGTTGATCAGGCGGGTAGCCTCTTCCGCCTCCGCTTTTCGCCGCCAGAGATGCTCGGCCGGCGATCCGTCGGGGCCACCTGCCGTGGTGGCAGCCACCTCCGGAGTGTCACTGCGGTCGGCACGGGCAATCGCCTCGCCGACCGAATATTTCAGATCGGGATAACCCTTGAAACCAAGCTTCTGGGTGAACTTGACCACGCTGGACTGGCTGATGCCCAGTGCGTTCGCCAGTTGCTGTGAGGAGTAGTCGCGCAGCAGCTGCGCATTGTCGAGGATGAAATCCGCAATGCGACGCTCCACTGCCGACATGCAGTCGCGCTCCGCACGGATTTTGACCAGGGGCGACATCAGCCCGTGATCTCTTCCAGCCCGCGGATCTCGCGAATGCCCAGGCCGGGCGCATCCGTGATCGAAATTTCCGACTCGTTGAAAATGACCCCGCCATCGACGGGGTTGAACTGGCACAGCGATGGGCCGTCCAGGTCGACCTTGGTGATCACATCCGACTTGGCCACTGCCACATGCACGGCGGCAGCCACGCTGATGCTGGTTTCCAGCATGCAGCCAATCATGCACTCGATGCCGTGCATGGCGGCGATGTCGGCGATGCGGATCGCGTTGGAGATGCCGCCGGTCTTCATCAGCTTGATGTTGATGATGTCGGCGGCGCGCAGCCGGATCAGCTCCATCACCTCCATCGGGCCGAACACGCTCTCGTCCGCCATCACCGGCGTGTGCACGCGCTCGGTGACATAACGCATGCCTTCCAGGTCGCGCGCCTTCACCGGTTGCTCGATCAGCTCGAGCTTGATCCCCGCATCCTCCAGCGTCTGCAACGCGTACACGGCTTGTTTGGCCGTCCATCCCTGATTGGCGTCCAGGCGCAGCAACGCACGACCTTCGACCGCGGCGTAGATCGCGCGTACGCGCTCGATGTCGACGCCGATGTCCTTGCCCACCTTGATTTTCAGCGATTCGAAACCGCGCTCCACCGCCGCGATCGAGTCGGCCACCATCTTGTCGATGTAGTCGACGCTGATGGTGATGTCGGTGGTGATCGCCGGGTCGCCTCCGCCAAGCAGCTTGTACAGTGGCGCATCGTAAAGTTGGCCCCACAGATCGTAGATTGCGATTTCCACCGCTGCCTTGGCACTGGTGTTCTTCTCCATCGACGACTGGATCAGCCGGGTGATCCGGTTGAGGTCGGCAAGGTCCTGTCCAATCAGGCGCGGCGAGATGTAATGACGGATTGCATCGATGATCGAGCCGTGCGTATCGCCGGTGATCACGGCGGTGGCCGGCGCTTCCCCATAGCCCACCTGGCCGCTGTCGGCATGCACCATCACCACGATGTCTTCAACCGTGTTGACTGTGCGCAGCGCCGTCTTGAATGGCGTCTTCAACGGCACGCGCAACATGCCGAACCGGATGTCTGTGATTTTCATGCTCGGCAGTTCCCCGGTGTTTCGCTATTTCTGCAGATGGATGCGTACGGTGCAGTCAAACGCTCAGAGCAGATGCCGGAAGCCACGTCACAATCCTGGCAGCTGGATGAATCATGAAACGACCCTGCGTCATTCGACTTGGCAGCTTCTCCTGCACAGCATGGAATAGTGATTCTTATAACACAAGTGGAAAGAATAAATTATTGACGCAGTCCTGTGGGCATGGTACACAGCTGGCGCCGGACACCAATCGCGGGGAACGCTGTGCCACGGGACACCACTGCATCATTCGCGACTGCAGCAAGCGTGCAGACCAGGCACAGCTGGCTCGCTGCCGGGCTGATGCTGCTGTTGCTGATGCTTCCGATCGGCACGCTCATGGCCGTCGCCCCTGCCATGGCGTCGCCTGACCTTTCCCTGGGCAGGATCGTCGCGCTCGTCGATGCCGGTCAGTTCCAAGCCGCCGACGCCGCTATCCGCGCGGCGCTCAACAGGGCCGGTCTGTCTCCCGGCGCACTCACCGCGCTGGAATTTCAGCGCGAGCGGATGCGCCGCATCGCGCTGGATTTCAGCCTTGACGCGAACCAGGTCAAGGCACGCGTGCGCGAACAGATTCCCGACCTGAGCGATGCCGAATTCGCCGCCTGGGACGCGCATGGATTGTTCGAGCACATGTTCATCGACGGCCACCTTCGCTACTTCAAGCGCGCACCGTCCAATCTGTTTCGCCTCAGCCCCGAGGCGCTAGCTCGACGCAAGGCACAGACACCGTTCGACGACGACCCGATGGGAGAGCTCAACCAGCACCATCGCGACATACGTCATGCGGCCCTGGCCACCGATCGCAGCAATGTGCTGCCGCGCCGCGTGCGCATCACCCAGTCCTTGAGCGTGGACGCAGATGCAGTGCCGGCCGGCCAGACCGTGCGCGCATGGATTCCGTACCCGCGCATGCTGCCTGGCCAGCAGGAAGACATCCGCTACGTCAGCAGCATCCCGGCAGCGCACCGCATCGCTCCCCCCTCGACCATGCAACGCACGGTATATCTTGAAAAAGTCGCCCAGGCAGGACAAGCAACCAAATTCTCGGTCACTTACGAGTTGACCCTGTATGCGCAGTACCATGCCATCGACGCCGACAAGGTCGTGCCGGCCACCATCACTCCCGAACTGGCGCCGTACGTGGCCGAACGCCCACCGCACGTGGTGTTCAGTGAAGCCCTGCGCGTATTCTCCCGACAGATCGTCGGCGACGAGAAGGACCCCTACCGCATTGCACAGAAATTGTTCGCCGCGGTCGACCAGATTCCCTGGGCCGGTGCACGCGAATATTCGACCATCGCCAACATCAGTGACTATACCCTGCATGCCGGCCACGGCGATTGCGGTGAACAGACCCTGTTGCTGATCACCTTGCTGCGCATGAATGGCATCCCGGCACGCTGGCAATCCGGGGCAATCTTCGCGGACGGCGGCTACACCGACATCCACGACTGGGGCCAGGTCTATCTGGCGCCCTACGGCTGGGTGCCGATCGACGTCACCTTCGGGCAACTGCATCCCGGTGCGCAGGCGCAGCGCGATGACGCCGCCCTGCAATGGTTCTACCTCGGTGGCCTGGATGCCTACCGGGTGGCCTTCAACAGCGACTATGCGCAACCGCTGGTGCCGGCCAAACAGCATTTCCGCTCCGACACGGTGGACAACCAGCGTGGCGAGGTCGAGTGGCATGGTGGCAATCTTTACTACAACCAATGGAATTACACGTTCACCGCAAACGTGCTTCCGAGTCAGACCGCAAGCGCACATCGCCAGACGCGCTGACACCGACATCGGTCTCGGCATGCACCGACAGGCTCCCGTCCCCGCTGAACCCGAGATCCATGCACCGACAATGAACGCCAAGATTCCCGATCAAGAAGCCGTGGACAACAGCAACGATGACAACACGCACTTCGATGGCGTTGACCTGCGTGCGCTGGCGTGTGCAATCGGCACACCCAGTCATGTCTATTCGGCGACGGCGATACGTCGTCGCATCGACCAGCTGCACACGGCCCTGCACGGACTGGACGCGGAACTGTGCTTTGCGGTCAAGGCGAACAGCAATCTTGCGATCCTGCAATTGATGAACGAAGCCGGTGTCGGCGCGGACATCGTGTCGGCCGGCGAACTGCAGCGCAGCCTGAAGGCAGGCATTCCGGCGACACGCATCGTGTTTTCCGGCGTGGGCAAGAGCGAAGACGAAATCGCGACGGCCCTGCGGGCGGGCGTATCCCGGTTCAACGTCGAATCGTACGACGAGTTGCAAATGCTGCAACGGATCGCCTGCACGCAACAACGGATCGCGAACGCCGCCGTACGCATCAACCCGGACGTCGACGCACAAACGCACGCCAAGATTTCCACCGGCAGATCGGAGAACAAATTCGGCGTAAGCATCGACGAGGCACGTCGCTGGTTCACCGCGAGCGCGCACCTTTCGCACGTCCGGCTGGATGGCCTGCATGTGCACATCGGGTCGCAGATCCTGTCGCTGGAACCCTACCGCCTGGCACTTGCCAGGGTTGCTGCCTTCTGGCGTGAACTGATGAAGGCCGGGCATGCGGTCAACAGCATCGATGTCGGCGGCGGACTCGGCGTGTGTTATCGCGCCGGCATCGATCACCCGGTTGCCGCAACCGACTATGTCGCCGCCATTCGCGCGGCACTGAATGGCTATCACGGCAAAGTGCTGCTTGAACCGGGACGTTGGCTGGTGGCCGAGGCAGGCCTGCTGCTGACCCGTGTCATTCGCGTCAAGCACGGCACGACCCACGATTTTCTGGTGCTGGATGCGGCCATGAACGATCTGGCACGGCCCAGCCTGTACGACGCCTGGCATGACATCGTGCCCGTGGGTGGCGCCCCTTCGCGAGCCATGACGATGTACGACATCGTCGGCCCGGTGTGTGAAACCGGCGACACCTTTGCGCGTGCGCGCGAACTGCCCGAATGCGCGGCGGGCGACCTGCTGATGATCAAGACCAGCGGGGCGTACGGCGCTTCGATGGCTTCCACCTACAACTCGCGACCGCTCGCCGCCGAGGCATTGCTCGACCACGGTCGTTACGCCGTGGTGCGGCGGCGCCAGACGATCGAGGAAATGATCATCAACGAGCAGGCCGCGCAGAACTGGTTGACCCCATGAACAAGATCACGATATCCGGCTTGCTGGCTTTGGCATGGATCGCTTGCGGCGGCGTGCAAGCGACGACGTCGACGACGGCGAGGCAGCACGCTGACTACGACCGGCTGGTTGATGCCGTGGTGGCGCGCTACCACCTGCCTGGCATCGCGGTTGGCGTCATTGAAGACGGCAAGGTTGCCTATATGCGCGCTGTCGGCGAGCTGGCCGGCAAGGGTCAGCCGATCAATGCCGACACGTTGTTCAAGATCGCCTCCAACAGCAAGGCCATGACTTCCACCGTGCTGGCGCGGCTGGTGCAGCAAGGCAAGCTGCGCTGGGACGATCCGGTAAGCAGATACCTGCCCGCGTTCGCCATGTACGACCCATGGGTCAGCCGCAACATGCAGGTCGGCGACCTGCTGGTGCACCACAGCGGCCTGCCCGAAGGGGGCGGCGATCTGATGCTGTGGCCACAGCCGAATCATTTCACGCGTGAGGACATCGTCGCCGGCCTGAAGTACATCAAGCCGGCCTACAGCTTCCGCGCTGGCTATGCCTATGACAACCTGCTGTACGTGGTCGCCGGCGAAGTGGCCGCGACGGCCGGCGCTGCGCCGTATGCCGAACTGCTGCGACGCGAGGTATTCAAGCCGCTCGGGATGGCACGCTGCCAGATCGGCAGGTGGAACCGCGATGTGATCGGCAACGTGGCGCAACCGCATGCGCGCCGTGATGGTCGCAACGTGATCATCGATGCCGATGGCACGATCATCCATCCCACCACCATGGACGCCGCCGGCGGCGTCCGCTGCAGCCTGCGCGACATGCTCACCTGGGCGCGCAACTGGCTGGCACCGACAGCACGGCAACTCGAGTGGTTGTCGCCGGCGCAGCGGCTCAAGGAGTGGACTCCTTACACCCCCATGCCGATATCGGCACGCCGCCACGAATGGGATGGCACCCGTATCTACGCCTACGGCTACGGCTGGCGCATCGCCGATGTCGACGGCGAGCTGACCGTCTCGCACACCGGCACGCTGTCCGGCATGTATTCGGCGATGACCCTGTTGCCGGATCGGCGCAGCGGTTTCGTCATCCTCATCAATGCTGAAGCCGAGGATGCCCGCACGGTATTGAACGAAGTACTGCTGAAGCACTTCACCGCGCCGGGCAGCGCACGCAGCGTGACAAGCTACGCCGACGAACTGGCACACGACGAAAGCGTGCGTCACGCATCGCGAGTACCCGACACGTCGTCGCGCAAACCGGCTGCCGCAAGCGATCTTGGCGCCAACCTCGGGGTCTGGCGTGACCCATGGTTCGGCGAAGTGTCCATTTGCGCACGCGATCACGCCGTGCGTTTCGCTTCCGCCAAATCGCCGATGCTGAGCGGCCAGGTCATGCGCGTGGGCGATCGCTACCTGGTGCACTGGGACCACGATGATGCCGAGGCATGGCTGCGCTTTCCCGCCACCGCGGACGGCGTCCTGCACATGGCGAAGGTCGACCCCGACGCGGATTTCAGCTACGACTATGAAGACCTCGCCTTCAAGCGCACCGACGGCTGCCGGTGAACCCGTGCGCGGGGCCTCACGCACTTCATCCACCAGCAAGCCGGAGCGACACATGAGTCATCACCGCGCTGCCCTTCTGCATGCGTTGCTTGCGACGATCGTGTGCCTGCTGACCGTGCCCGGCGTGCGCGCCGACACGCAGCCCGCCCTGTCGCCAGCAACCACCCCGGCCCAGGCCGGCCTGGTCGACATCCGCAGCCTGGTGCCGGACATGGCCGAGGACATCAAGTACGCCGGCCGCGACAATTTCGTCGGCCGGCCGGTCGAAGGCTACGGTGCCGCGAAATGCTACCTGCTCAAGCCTGTCGCCAAGGCACTCGCACGCGTCGAAAACGACCTGCGTCACCAGCACCTGCGCCTGAAGCTGTTTGACTGCTACCGCCCCGCGCGTGCCGTGGCCGATTTCGTGCGCTGGGCACACGATCTTTCCGACCAGCGCACCAAGGCCGCACACTATCCACTGATCGACAAGAGTCGATTGCTCGGCGTGTACATTGCCTCGGTCTCCGGCCACAGCCGCGGCGCCACGACCGACCTCACCCTGATGCAATGCGATGCCCGCGACGATCATTGCCGGCCGCTGGACATGGGCACGCACTTCGATTACTTCGGCACGCTGGCGCATACCGATGCGGCGGCAGCCTCGCCCAGCCAGCACGCCAATCGCCTGCGCCTGCGTGCGGCGATGCAACGCGAAGGCTTCGTCAACTATCCCATGGAATGGTGGCACTACACGCTGGCGCCCGAGCCCACGCCACACACCATCTATGACGTGCCGATCGAGTGACTGTCCCCGAACACGATCCAGAGGAACTGCGACATGCCAATCAAGCCGATCATGCTGCTGGCAGTACTGTTGATTGCCTGCGGGAACGCGCACGCCGGCGACGCGAATGCGGCGAAAGTCGATGCGATCATGCACAAATACAGCGGCGACGTGCCCGGCGCGTCCCTGCTGATCCTCAAAAACGGCAAGCCGTTGGTCAGCCGCGGCTATGGCATGGCCAACCTGGAAGCTCGCGCGCCCGCCACACCGACCACCGATTACCGCCTGGCCTCGGTGACCAAGCAATTCATTGCCGCCGCGATTCTGCTGCTGCGCCAGGACGGCAAGCTGCACCTGCATGATTCCGTGCGCCAATGGCTGCCCACGCTGCCTGCTGGCGATGCCGGGGTCAGCATCGAGAACCTGCTTGACCACAGCGGCGGCCTCACCGATTACGAAGATCTGGTTCCGGCCAATCTCAAGAGACAGGTCAGCGACGCCGACGTGCTGCGCTGGCTGTCCGCTGATACGGGCCACTACTTTGCACCGGGCAAGGGCTATCGCTACAGCAACACCGGCTACGTGCTGCTGGGACTGATCATTGAACGCGCCTCGCACATGACTCTGCCGGCCTTCCTCAAACAGCGCATCTTCGATCCACTGGGCATGACGCACACGTTGCTGTACGAACACCAGCGCGGCCCGCAGGTACCCCACCGCGCTTACGGCTACAGCGAGCTGGACGGCAAGTGGACACTGACCGATCAGGGCCCGACCAGCGCCACCCGTGGCGATGGCGGCATCTATTCGTGCATCGCAGACCTGGCAAAGTGGGATGCCGCGCTGTATGACGGGCGCCTGCTCGACGACGCATCGCGCAAACTGGCGTTCAGCCCGCACATCAAGGTCACCGGCGAACCCTACCAGGCGTACTACGGTTTCGGCTGGCGCATCACCGGGGACACACTGTGGCATTCGGGCGAGAGCATCGGCTTCCGCAACGTGATCGTGCGCTGGCCGAAGCGGCACCTCACGGTGGTCCTGCTCAGCAACCGCAACGAGCCGGAGCCGTACCGCACCGCGCTGGCAGTCGCGCAGCCTTACCTGCAGGAACCGTGATGTCCCGTCCGCTCCGTTTGTCGCGCAGCGTCGCCGTCCTGGCGCTGGTCGCCCTGCTCGCCGCCTGCGCCCACGCGCCGCCGCGCAACCCGCTGGCGACCTGGGTGCCCTCGCCCAACCACGACATCCGCCGGCCGGTGCTGATCGTGGTGCACTTCACCAACCAGCACTCGGCGCAGGAAAGCCTGGACACGCTGCGCACGAAGAACAGCGGCGGCCCGGTGAGCTCGCACTACCTGGTGGGCAGCGACGGCCACATCTACCAGCTGGTGTCCGACCAGTTGCGCGCCTGGCACGGCGGCGGCGGCCACTGGGGCACGATCACCGACATCACCTCCGCCTCGATCGGCATCGAGCTGGACAACGAT
>DATMTH010000249.1:0-16913 GCA_035564915.1 Rhodanobacter sp. | reverse complement strand
GACTATCCAGTCAAGAGGTCTTGGACCATGAACGCAACAAATAAATTGCTTGACAAATACGCGGAAGCATGCTCCACAGCTCTAGACAAGGATCTAGCAGCGAAACTGCGCGTCACAAAGCAAGCAGTCAGCAACTGGCGAAAAGGAAACTCGCACCCAGACGCCGAGAGCGTAGCGCGAATGTGCGAAACGACTGGAGAACCGGTAGCACACTGGTTGCCACTGATCGAGGCAGACCGAGCGCGAAGCCCGGAAGCGCGAAAGGTGTGGCTTAGACTTGCGCAAATGGCCGCGGCAGTCGCGCTGACAGTAGGACTCAGCCCCGCGCGCAGCACCCCGCTTTCTTCAGGTCATAATCCGGTAGAAACTGTATATTATGTAAAATAACATATGGCCCTGTTACATGGATCGAGCCACGACTTCGCGCATGATCTCGTTGGTGCCGGCATAGATACGTTGCGCGCGCGTGTCTGTGTAGATACGGGCAATTGGATATTCGAGCATGTATCCGTAACCTCCGTGCAGTTGCAGGCACTGGTCGGTGATGCGTCCCTGCATTTCAGTGACCCAAAGTTTTGCGGCAGCGGCGGCGTCCTGTCCAAGCTGATTCTTGAGTACGAGTTCAAGACAACGGTCGACAAATACACGGCCGATCGTGATCTCGGTGCGCATTTCAGCGAGCCTGAAGCGGTTGTATTGGTAGCTGCCTATCGGGTGCCCGAAGACCTTGCGCTGGACCGTGTAGTCCCTGGCCAGTTGCCAGCTCAACTCGGCGGACGATTGAGAGAGAACGGCCACGATCATCCGCTCCCAGGCCAGCTCCTTCATCAACATCTTGAAGCCCTGCCCTTCGACTTTGCCCAGCAGATTCTCGCGCGGCACACGCACATTCTCGAAGAACAGCTCGCAGGTGTCCTGTCCCTTCATGCCGATCTTCTTGAGCGGCCTGCCTTTGCTGAAGCCGGCACGGGCCGCCTCGACCAGGATCAGCGAGATGTCCTGTGAACCGTTGCCGCTGCTGCCGGTTTTTGCGACCACGATCGCCAGGTCGCAGAGATACCCGTTGGTGATGAAGATCTTGCTGCCATTGATGATGTAGTCGTCGCCGTCGACGACGGCCGTGGTTTTCACGGCCTGCAAGTCCGAACCCGTGCCGGGCTCGGTCATCGCGATGGCGCCAATGGTTTCGCCGATCGCCAGTTTCGGTAGCCAGTGGTGCTTCTGCGCTTCGGTGCCGAAGTTGAGGATATAGGACGATACGATGTCCGAGTGCAGCGCAAAGCCGAGGCTGCTGTCGGCGGCATAGGCCGTCTCCTCGATTATGATGGTCGAATACAGGCGGTCACCACCCATGCCGCCGTACTCCGCGGGAATCGCCGTACACAGGAAGCCCAGCTCGCCGGCGCGGGTCCAGATGGAGCGGTCCACATGTTGCTGCTCTTCCCAACGCTCGCGGTTGGGTGTCACTTCTTCCGCCATGAAGCGGCGGACCTGTGTCCGGAAGGTTTCGTGCTCAGGGGTAAACAGGGTGCGAGGAATCATGCGATGTCTCTATGAAGAACAAGCCATCGGGCAGGCGCGACTTCAGACGCGATGCTTTGAGTGTGGTATCCGGAATCTGGAAAACTTCACGACCAAAGCCGCTCCTGCCGGAGGGAAATGCGTTGCCTGGCAACAAGGTTTTGAACAGCTCTCAGAAAAAGACGCTGGCAGACACACCAAACGTGCGTGGCGTCTGGTACGAGGCCTCGAAAGGGCTGCCTATGGGGTTGATGGTCTCAGGACTGATCGAACTGATGCCATGCTTGTTCGCCAGATTCTTGACGAAGACATTGATGGTCCAGTCGCCGTAATTGGCGCCGGCATGCAGATCGATGCTGTTGTAACCGCGGAGACGGATACGTGGAGCAGGCACTGTGTTGAAGTCGGCTTCGCGTGCGCCGATGTAACTGATGCTGCCGCCTACGAAGCCGGACCAGCCCCCCATGCCGAGCGGGAAGTCGTAATCCGCGCCGAAGTTCGCGCTACGCTTCGGCACATAGGGCAATGGATCACCTCTGTGACCGACAATGCTGCCCGGCGGGGTATCCGCAGCCAGTTGGGCATCCGTGTACGTACCGTTCGCCCATAGCACGAGGCCGGCCAGCGGGGTGTAACGCCAGCTGATCTCGGCGCCTTTGCTGGTCGCCCTGCCGCCATTGCCCATGAAGCTGAGACCGTTGCTCGTGGTGGTCAACTGCATCGATGTCCAGTTGATATAGAACACATCGGCATCGATGCTCATGCGCTTGTCGAGCATCAGCGACTTCAATCCGAATTCGTAGTTCACCAATTTGTCCGGACCGAAAGTCAGCGGGGCCCCCAGGCCCGGCGGTACACCGATGTTCGGACCGCCCGGACGAAAGCCCGAGGCAACGCGCACATAGGCCATCAGGTCATCGTTGAACTTGTAGCTGGGGCTGAACAGGTAGGTGACCGGATGATCACTGCCATGCGTGGTGAAGCTGCTCGAACCACCAAGGAGCAAGCCGGTTCCCGTTTGCGTATAGCTGGTGCTGTCGTTGCTGTAGCGGGCTCCCACCAGGACGCTCAGCTTGGAAGTGGCGTGCCAGGTGAGATCACCGTATCCCGCCCATTCTCTGAAAATCGCCGGCCCGATGGTTGCATCGAGTAGCGGCGGCAAGGCGATCGGAGCGCCAGTATCGTAATCGGTCGTCAAGAGGTCCTGCGTGCTCGTGCTGTGCTCGCGCGTGTAGAACAGGCCGACACGCCATTCCCAGGTTTGATCTTCGGGTGATTGCAGGCGAACTTCCTGCGACACCTTGTTCAGTGCGAGGGGAACCGATAACGGATAGCCCCCATTGGCCAGTCCAAAGAGTGGATTCAGCACGGGCCCGTAAAGCGCCGAGTCATCCCTGTTCAACGTTGCCCGTTGCGTGCTGTAGCTGGTGGTCGAGACAAGCTTGGCCCAGCCAAAATCCGCATTCACCGACAAGTCGTACAGCCGATACTTGAGCTTGTACATGCCTGTGCCCGCCGCCCGCGCCTGTTTGTTGGCACCGTAAATGGGCTGCAGTGTCGTCGGATCAACATCCACCCCACCGTTTCCAAGACCATCGCCGCGGAGATTCTGGGCCAAGGCCGAGAGGCGCACCGACACTTTGTTACCAGGTGTCCACAGCAACTGCGCGCGCGCTCCGCTCACCTTGGTCTCGTTCACCTGCTTCTGCCCGGTCGTGACATTGCTGATATAGCCGGGATCAGTGCGGTCATACACGTTGGCGCGTAGTGCCAACGCATCGGCGACCAGCGGAATATTGACCATGGCCCGTGTACCGAACCCGGTATCACCGCCCGCGACATGGCTGCTGTTGACACTTGCACTGCCGCTGGCCTGCGTCGTATCCGGCGGAGTGGTGACGAACTTGATCAGGCCGCCGAGGGTATTCGACCCGTACAGCGTACCTTGCGGGCCGTGCAGTACCTCGATGTGCTGCAGGTCGCTGGGATCGATGTCTGGGGTGAGCAAGCTGCCAAAGGCGTAGATGGTGCTCGAACCAAACGGCGCGTCGTCGATATACGTACCTACCGTTGCATTGTTCTGGCTGGTGCCGGAAGTGATGCCGCGCATCACCAATTGGGTCTGCCCTTCGCCAGTCGAGATAATGTTGAGCCCTGGTACCTGGGATGCATAGTCGGCGAAGCTGACGGCATTCTCCCGATCGAGCTGCGTACTGCTCAGCACCGATACGGCCATGGGAACATCCTGCAACGATTCGCTGCGCTTGTCCGCAGTGACAATGATGGCGGGAAGCTGGGTGGGTGAATGGGACGTTGCCGCTCTCCGGGCATGACCCGTGTCGGAAGCGTGCTTTTGTTGTAGCGCGCCGGCATGGGTACTGGCGGGCGCGGATTGGTTGCCGTTGTTGTCTTGCGGTTGCGCGCTGGCGCACAGCGGATACGCCAATGCCAAGGCAACGGCAATGCCGATACGACTACGCGCATGTGACGAACCGAGTGCGCCCGCTACCTTGTGACTTGTCATGCTGAATCCCCTCTCACGTGTATTCATTTCGAGTACGCTCCCCGCGCTGAAATTGATGGGTGCATCGTCATCAGCAAGCCATGCTGTGGTCGCGATGCGGCATTCCTGGCTATTACGCTCTCCGGTACATCGTCACCACGCAGGCTCCGCCCAGACCGAGGTTGTGCTGTAACCCCACGCGGGCACCTTCGACCTGCCGCACACCGGCACTGCCACGCAACTGGGTGACGAGTTCGGCGCATTGCGCCAACCCGGTAGCCCCCAGAGGATGTCCTTTGGATAACAGGCCACCTGATGGGTTGGTGACATACTTGCCGCCATAGGTGTTGTCACCGTCGGCGACGAACTTCTCGGCTCCCCCGGCAGGGCACAGCCGCAGTGCCTCGTAGCTCAGAACTTCGTTCTGTGCGAAGCAGTCATGCAGTTCCACCACATCCACATCTTCAGGGCCAATGCCGGCCTCGGCATAAACCCGGTCGGCGGCGGCACGGGCCATGTCTGTTCCCACCAGCTTCATCATGCTGTGCTCGTCAAAGTTGCCGGGTGTGTCGGTGGTCATGACCTGGCCCGCGATCGACACGCGCGTGTCGAGCCCTCGCTTGCGGGCGAAGCTTTCCGACACAAGCACGGCCGCCGCGGCACCGCAGGTGGGCGCGCAGGCCATCAGGCGGGTCAGCTTCGCAGCCGGAAACACCATCGGCGATTGCAGCACTTCCTCTTCGGTCATCACCTTGCGGAAGATGGCCAGCGGGTTGTGCTCGGCGTGGCGGCTGGCCTTGGCGCGTACCTTGGCGAATAGCTCCGGACCGGTGCCATAGGTATCCATGTACTCCTTGCCCGCGCCACCGAAATAACGTAACGCCAGCGGAACCTCGGGATAGGGATTGATCTCGTCGCACAATGCGTCGAAACGACGGAACGCCGATACCCGATCATCCCAATGCGACTTCAGCGCGCCTGGCTGCATCTGCTCGAAACCAAGGGCCAGCACGCAATCGACTGCACCGGAGCTCACCAGTTGCCGCGCCAGGAACAGCGCGGTTGATCCGGTCGCACAGTTGTTGTTGACGTTGAACACGGGAATGCCGCTCATGCCAACCCGGTACAGCGCCGCCTGTCCGCAGGTGGAATCGCCGTAGACATACCCCACGGCGGCTTGCTGGATGTCCGCATAGTCGAGGCCCGCATCACGCAGTGCCAGACTCGTAGCCAGCGCCCCCATTTCGTCATAAGCCAGGCTCGCCCCCGGCTTGGTGAAAGGGATCATTCCAATGCCTGCAACCATCACGTTCTGGCTCATCGTCTGTTCCTGATTCGGTGTAGGGTCGCGGCGGTGCTTCGGCTCGGCCCGCTACGCTCGGCGCAACGGTGGGGTGTCAGGCGACCTTGGCAAATGCCATTCACGTCAGATTCCGGTCAGTCCGCCGGTACACATCAGCGTCTGGCCGCTGATGTAATCGCTCTCTGGAATGCACAGCAGGTACACCGCACCGGCCGCCTCCTCCGGAGTACCGGCGCGACCCAATGGGATGCTGCGTTCCATCATCGCCACGAGGTCCGGATTGATGCCGACCTTGATCTCGCGCCCGTCAATGTTTGCGGTGGCATCGGCGTCGGACGTGGCGACGGTCAGGCGTGTCTTGATGACGCCATAGGCGACGCAGTTCACCGTGGTGTTGAGGCGCCCCCATTCCTTGGCCAGCGTCATGGTCATGCCGACGATGCCGGCCTTGGCGGTGGAGTAATTGGTCTGGCCGGCGTTGCCGAAAAGACCCGCGACCGAAGAGATGTTCACGATCTTGCGCATGCAGCATCGCCCGGCCTCGCCGTCCGCCTTGGAGAGTGCCCGGATGACCGGTTGCGCCGCGCGCAAGATGCGGAACGGTGCCGTGAGATGAACGTCGAGCATGGCGAACCACTGTTCATCGGTCATCTTCTGGATCACCGTGTCCCAGGTATAACCAGCGTTGTTGACGATGATGTCCAGGCCCTTGAACTTGTCGATGGCCGTACCGATGAACCGCTCGGCGAAATCCGGTGCGCTGACGCTGCCAAGGCATGCTTCAGCCTCGCCGCCCGCGGCATGAATTTCCGCCAGCACTTCCTCCGCGGGTGCCGCGTCCAGATCGTTGATCACCACCCGCGCGCCCTCGCTGGCGAGCTTGAGTGCGATCGAGCGACCGATGCCACGCCCCGATCCAGTGACCAATGCGACCTTCCCTTCCAGCTTCTTCGACATGTGCTTGTTCCACCTCTGAGTGAATATGTTTCAGGCGAGCGAGACCACCGCCTCGCCCACGATCTTCAGCTGTCCGAACTGGTTGGAATGGCTGATCCGCACGCGTGCGCAATGCTCTCCGCCAACCTCGCAGATCTCCACGACTTCACCGCGGCACGTGATGGCGTTGCCCAGGTGAGTGATGCCCTGGAAGCGCACGTCGATGCGACGCAAACGGGACTGCGGCACCCAGTTCGTCAGCAAGCGACCAAGCCATGCCATGCCCAACATGCCTTGCGCGAATACATCGGGCAGGCCCAGCTTGCGGGCGACATCGAGGTCGATGTGGACCGGGTTGAGGTCGCCCGACGCGCATCCGAACAGCGCCAGCATGGTCCGGTTCACCGGCTCGAGCGTGAGTTCCGGCAGCCGTTTTCCGACCGTGATGCCAACGGGGTCAAAAGACGTCATGACATGCTCCTCATTCATGCTGTTCAGTGCCGACACACGAGTACGCCACGCAATTCGGCGACCAGCTCATCGTGCTGATTGCGTACGTCGGAAAGCGTCACCACGAACTCCAGCGCGCCGCCCTTCCTGTCGTAAATCTCCGATACCCGCGTGCGCACGGTGACGGTGTCTCCGGCGCAGGTGGGGCGGTGATAAGTGAAGCCCTGCTCGCCATGCAGGAGTTTGTCCAGGGAGATCCCCATCGCCTTGGCCATGGCCATCTGGGTGCCACTGTCCTGTTCCGCGGCGAACAGGAACGTGGGCGGCGCGGGAAGGTCCGGATAACCTGCGGTGCGGGCCGCCTGCACGTCGACGTAAACAGGGTCAATTTCTCCAATGGCCCTCGCGAAGGCGCGCAGACGTCCGCGCTCCAATTGCAGCGTGGACACCGGCAGTTCATAACCCATCCATTTTTTGTCGATCACTGGAACCTCCGATCAAACCTGTCGTTCGCGTATCCGTTTACGTTGAAAAGCATCAGCCGCCACGCTCGTCGCGCAGTGCGCTTTTGCGAATTTTCCCGGCCTCGTCGCGCGGCAGTGCAGTGGTGACTTCGTAGCTGCGCGGGACCTTGTAGCCAGCCAGCGACTCACGCATATGCCGGTCCAGTTCCGGCAGGACGGCCTCGTCGATACCGGCGGCGAGTTCGACAATGGCGTGCACGCGCCGGCCCAGGTCGTCGTCCTTGAGGCCGATCACGGCGGCGTCGCGCACGGCGGGATGCCGCGTCAGCACCGACTCCACTTCTGCGGGAATCACGTTGGCGCCACCGGTGATGATCAGGTCGACCCGGCGATCGGCGAGATACAGATAGCCTTCGGCGTCGAGATAACCCAGATCGCCGACGCTGGTGAAATCACCCTCGACAACTTCCAGCGGCGTGGCACCGAGATATCGGTATTGCGCCGGGCCGCCCGCGAATCGGCTGAACACTTCGCCCACTTCGCCTGGTGGCAAGGGATTGCGTTCGGCATCGAGGATCCGGATCTCGGTATTCCAGCCGCGGCCCACGCTGCCGGGGTGCTCAAGCCATTGCTCGCCATTGATGAGGGTGACGCCGGAAAGTTCGGTGGCGGCCCACAGTTCATTGACCCTGCTTGCGCCCAGCAGGTTGATCCAGCCCCGCTTCACCCACTCCGCACAGGGCGCGGCCAGATGCCACATCGATCGGACACTGCCGAGATCGGTGTTCGCCAGACCCGGTGCGCGCAGCATGCGCGACATCATCGTTGGCACCAGGCTGAGCACCGTGGGTCGGTAATGATGGATGGTGGCCAGTGCCTGGTCGGCATCGAACCTTTCGTTGAGGATCACGCTGCCACCGGCGAACAAGCCGACCTGGGTGAAGAGGAAGGCCTGGTTGTGATAAAGCGGCCCGGGCAAATACAGGCGATCCCTGGCGTTGAGACCCAGCGCCACGGCGAAAGGGTGTTGATCCGCCGGATAGCAGAACGCACCAGGCGAGACGATGAGCTTGGGTTTGCCGGTGGAGCCGCCCGACGCAATGGCCTTGTAGGGTTTCGGCACGACATCCGGCAGCGGCTCGTCCGGATAGTCGTCGAGGGCATGCATGGCACGACGACTGATGCCACCGAGTTTGCTGGCATCACTGATGATGGCTGAAGGTGCCGCAAGCGCAAGCAGTGCATCGCGCTCGGCCTCCGGCATGCGATGACTGATCGGCATCGGGCACGCGCCGAGTTTGTAGGCCGCCAGGGTCGCGACGACATGCTCGAGACTGGTAGGAACATGGATGGCAACGAAAGACTGTGCGCCCACGCCGTCGTGTGCCAATCGATGCGCCAGTCGGTTCGACCACGCGTCGAGCTGCCTGCGTGTCAGGGTGGACGTGGTTCCATCAACCTGCCGGACCATAAGCGCGAGCTCGTCCGGCTTCGCGGCTGCCAGCTGGCCAAGCCTGGCGCCGGGTGCAAGGGGCTTGGAAATTTCAATCGACACGACGAAACCTCTTGAAATGAAAAACCCGTTACATCGGACAAGTCGACCGTCGCGACCTCCCCTCACCCATCGATGCGTGGCTCAATATCGATAGGCCTTGAGGCCAAGCGGCAGCAGTGCGCTGACAAGGAATGTCAGTGCATTCAGTACGAGAAGTTGGTGATAACTGCCGAAATGGCCATGCAGCAGCGAAGCGATCGCAGGTCCCGACGCAGCGCCGATGGTCACGACGATGACCAGCAGTGCCATGACGGTGCCAAGGATCGCCGGAGCGAACAGACGCCCGCCCAGGTACATGAGAATCGTGCCTTCACTGCCAACCGCCAGCCCGAGGCTGACCGCCATGATGTAGCCGCTGGCCTGGCTCGGCCAAACCGCGAGCATGACGATTCCGACCAGCGGAAACAGGGCAAACAGCGTCGCCAATCGCGAAGCCCGGACGCGGTCGAGCAGGACGCCCGCCAGCAAATTGCCTGTCAGCCCACCGAAGCCGACAAGGCCTTGTGCCAGGGCCGCCTTGGTCGTGGACAGGCCGTATTCCTCCAGCATCGGCACCAAATGAAAACTGATGCTGTTGAAGGAATAGCCATAAAGCACCAGCCAGATGGCGATGATCAGGAATTCCTTCTGGCGGATCGCAGCCAGAAGTGCACTGCGCTGTCCGCCTGCTGCCTTGGGTGGCGCGACATCCACCGTGGCCACCCTGTTTTCCGGATTCGCGATCTCCACCGCAGGCAGTTTTTGTTCCGGGTTGACGCGGACCCAGAACAACGCCGCGAACGTCGCAAGCAAGAGCACCGTCACGCCGAATGCCGCATAGGCGTTGCGCCAGCCGAGATGCTCGATGAGAGCCAGCGCAGCAAGGGGCGCCACCATGGACCCGGCGTAGTTGAGCGAGAAAAGAATGCCGAGGGCCAATCCCCGTTTGTCGACGAACCAGCTGTTGATCACTGCGGTCAGTGGTACCGGCGTCACGCCCAGCACGGTACCGAACATGAGAATGCACAGCACGTAGTAGGCGCCGATGCTCTGCCCCATCCGGCTCATGCCGAAGAAGACCAATGCCTCCAGCAGGATCGATCCGATAATGATGCGTCGCGCATGCCCATGATCCAGCAGCCAGCCCACGAGCAGGGCGAAGACCGGCGTCATCAGGAAGGTGATGGATACGCCGAGATAGATTTGCGTCTGGCTCCAGCCCAATGCGTGCTCGAGCGGCGCCAGGAAAATCCCTAGCGTCGAACCCCACAGCGCCCCGCCGCTGAGCACCATGATGACGCCGAAGCCTCCAAGCACCTTCCACTCCGGCGCGATGGAAAACGGCCCCGACCGCATGGTTTGTCCAAACAGACTTCTGATAGCTTGAATGGGCATGCGATCACATCCGCTCAAAGTGCAATGCCCATGTACGGGGCGTGTTGATTTCAACGGCCTGGACCGTTCCGTCGCGAACGACCAGGCGCATGGCCACCCAGCGCACCGGCGCCAGATCAAGCGGTCGCATCAGCCAGAATTCGGGAAAATCACCTTCACTACGCGAATCGATATCCAGCGCTTCCAGCCGCCACAAGCTGCGGCCATAAGGGCCGCGTATTTCGAATTGCGCCGGACCATCGGCATGAATCCGGACTTCGGTGTCCGTCTCGGCGTTGAAATAACGCCCGCTCATGCGCTGCAGGTAAGGCAGATTGTCCAACGGGGTCATTCGATCAAATTGCAAGGCACTGTCAGGTTGCTCAAGCAACACGACTGCATCACTCCCCTCACCCATCACTTTCAGGCGGGTCGCCGCGAAGCCGATCTGGTTCAGCACGAAGGCATCGCCGTCGGTGGTGAGCGGCGTATATTGGCTTTGGTGGTCGAAACACAAGCGCTCGTTGATGACGTCCAGCGCAAGCGTGCGGCCGCTCTCGGCGTGGACATAAAACCCGGCGATATCGGCCGTTCCGGCGGCTGGTGGAGCGACTGGCATCAGCTTTTCGCCCAGCAAGGTGTCAAGCACCTTCCAGCCCAGTTCAGTGGCGCTGATGTCCGAGCGGTTGACCAGAATGGCCACGCCCAACTTGTGTTCCGGAGCCACCAGCATTTGCGCATTGGCACCAAGAACCGCCCCGGCGTGGTGCAGCACCCGCGTGCCACGATGCGATTCGTCCACGAGACCGAGCCCGTAGGTGCCGTCCCCGCCATGCGGAAAGTGCACCGACTTGAGCATCTCGCGCCAGGTCGCGGCGCTGCCGATGTGCGGATTGCGCAGAAAGGTCGTCCAGCGCATCAGGTCATGTGCAGTGGAAACGAGTCCACCCTCGCCGCGCACGGTGCTTGGCATCATGCCGCGGCGAAAGCCCTGTCCGGTTGCGATGTGCGGACAGGCCAGCGCCGGAAGCATCGCGTATTCGCTGTGCGGCAGGCAGGTATCCCACATTCCCAAAGGAGCAAAGATGCGCTCGCGCAAGAATGCTTCATAAGATTTGCCGCTGATCCGTTCGATCAGCAACGTCAGCAGCCGTGCGCCGGTATTGCTGTAAAGGAAGCGACTGCCCGGCTCGAATTGCACCCCGCGCTGTCGCGCGATCAGCGGCAGCAGTTCCGACTCCGGAAAATTCGCCAGCATGCCGCTGGTGATCATCACCAGATCGACCCAGCAGCGCAGGCCGGCGGTATGGTTCATGGCCTGTCGCACGGTGATCGGCGGCAGTTCCGGATGCAGTTCCGGAATCCACCGCTGCAGCGGTGCATCCACGTCGAGAAGGCCGTCTTCGGCCAGCAACATCGCCGACAGGCAGGTGAATTGCTTGGTGATCGATCCGATGCGACCGCGGGTTCGCGGGGTATTGGCCAAGCCGGACTCGATGGAGGCCAGGCCAAAACCACGGCCATAGATGACGCTGCCATCGATTTCCACGGCTACGGAGCCGCCGGGAGCACTGGCGGAATCGAGCGTGTCAAAGATGTCGTCCAAACGGGAGGCGAAGGGTTTCATGGATGCGGCCCGATCAATTGTCGCGAACAAAATGGCGCGGACGCCTGTTGCACCAGGGCATCGCCGCTTCCCACTGCGATGCCAGGCGTAGCAGCGTTGCCTCATCACCGAGACGCGTGACGATCTGTACCCCCACGGGAAGATCGCTCACCGCACCGTGATACAGCGGCACGGAAGCCGCCGGGTGGCCGGTAACATTCAGCAAGGGAGTGAATGCGGCGTAATCCGCAAAGGTGCGACGGGCGTAGTCGATAACACCCTCCTTACTCACTGCCGGATCGAACTCGCCGATCCGCGGCGCAGGCGAAACGCCGGCGGGCGTGATCCATGCATCGAAATCCAGGAAAAAACGATCCACGGCTTGCCGTGCAAGCTGGAAAACCGCATCGGCCTTGAACAGGTCCGGGATGGTCAGGGTTCTTGCGTAATCGAGTGCGCGCAGCGTCATCGGCTCGAGCGTGTCGACTCCCGCGCTACGGCCCGTAAGCGACTCCAGGACGGCAATGCTGTGCGGCAGCACCGACATCATCGCCGGGAGAAACGCTTGCATGAGTGCCTTCCAGTCCAGGTCGGGAGAAACCTCCTCGACCGAATGCCCGAGATCCACGCAAAGCTTGCCGGCAACATCAATGGCGGTCTGGCAGTCCGGGTGAAGGCTTGTATGCAACGGAGAGGCGCGAAGGATGCCGATGCGAAGCTTGCCCGGATCAGCGCCAGCCTCAAGCGCAAAGGGTCGATCGGGGCGAGCCACCGAGTAACGCGATCCCGGCGAAGCGCCCTGCAGGACATCCAGGAAAGCGGCAGAGTCGCGGACGCTTCGCGTGGTTACGTGGTAGCAGGTGAACGGAAACAAGCCACCATCGGTTTTGCCATCGAGGGGATTGCGCGCACGGCTGGGCTTGAGCCCGAAGGTGCCGGTACAGTGCGCGGGACCACGGATCGACCCGCCGCTGTCGCTGGAACTCGCGACGGGCAGCACCCCTGCAGCAACGGCTGCGGAAGATCCTCCACTGGAGCCGCCTGCCGAGTGGTCCGGATTCCATGGGTTGCGCGTGGCACCGTGCAATGTGGATTCAGTGGTGCAATAAAGCCCGAACTCGGGAGCCGTCGTCGCACCCAGGGGCGCCACGCCGGCGCGCTTGAGCCGGGCCACAAACTCGGAATCGGCAGACGCGTTGAGTCCGGCGGTGAGCCGCGACCCCTGCATCACGGGCTGCCCCACGCAGCCATGGCTTTCCTTGAACAGGAATGGCAATCCGGCAAAGGGACCACTGCCGTATTCGCCCACCGCGGCCGGGCCCGACATGAAGTTCAGCGACGGGTTCAGCTGCGCAATGGCCTGCATCGCGCATTGCTGCAACTCGACAGGCGACGTTTCGCCGCGCCTGACCAGTTCCATCAAGCCAGTTGCGTCGTGCGCCGCGTATTCGCTGAGTTTCAAGGGGTCTTCCCCTTTGCGGGTTTGCCCTTTGTGGTTTTGCGGGTCCCGGGGTTGAGTTCCGGCAACATCCGATCGATCGTCAAATCCAGGATCTGGGCGAACCACTCGTCGTGGCTGAGCTTGAAGGCCCCGGTCTTGACTGCCATTTGCAGTGCGCCGAGGTCTTTGAATTTCGTGCGGAGGTCGCTTTGCCTGACACGATCGACCCTGCGCCCCGAAGCCGTGTGGGACATCGCCAGCCCACTCAGAACGGACCAGGTGACGGTGGCACGCTCGATGTCCACGCCTGCCTCGAGCATGGCCTGCAGTGTCGAATCGAAGATGCGCATGATCTTCTGGTCGGCCAGCGCGCCCACCATCTGCACGAAGTTCGGATGGCGCTCCACCACGTTCGCGTAGGCAATTACCAGCGCCTTGAGCTGGCTGCGGGTTTCCTCCGGACCTTTCGCATCCACCAGCGGAATTTCGTCCAACAGAGTGATTGCCAGGGCGTCATTGAGTTCGGCCAGCGAGCCGAAATAGTTGTAAAGCGTTGCCACGCCCGTGCCCAGCTCCGCAGCAATGGCCCGCATCGACAAGGCAGCGTGGCCGTCACGCTCCACGAGGTCGAGCGCAGCCCTGACCACCTGCTCCTTCTGGAACATGGGCTTTCTGCCGGGCGCTGCAGCCGTTGCGTCGGATTTGTCTGCAAGGGCAACCGGGGCCTTCTTCATGTACTGCACTCCTGCTGGCTGCGTTGATATACGAACAACGTTCGTGTACGTTATACGAACATCGATCGTAAAATCAAGCAGTCGATGGAGTGATCCGCGAAATCCCTCAATCAACGGCAGTGGCCTGCCCCGAAAACCAACCGCGACGGTGACCCAACCTCATGAAAAGAGTTCTCAGCTTCCATGTCGAACGGTGGGCCACGCTCCAGCCGTTCCGTATTACCGGACACACCTTCGATGCATTCGACTGCGTCGTGGCCGAGTTGGCCCAAGACCGCAAGGTGGGTCGCGGCGAGGCGCTTGGCGTTTACTACACCGATGACCAGCTTCCGGCAGTCCTCGCGCAGCTGGAAAGCGTGCGGGCAGCGCTCGAGGGCGGAATCAGTCGGGACGACTTGCAGGTTCTGTTGAAACCCTGTGGTGCCCGTCATTGCCTCGACATGGCCTTGTGGGACCTGGAATCCGGGCTTTCAGGCAGGTCGGTCTGGGCTCTGGCGGGTACGACCGCCGCACCGGTGGAAACCGTTTACACCATCGGCATCGAGCGTGAGCCGGAAGCCATGGCCGAAAAAGCGGCCGCGGCACCGCACCCTCTTCTGAAGGTCAAGCTCGATGGCGACCGGCCGGTGGAGCGGATCGAGGCCATCCGCAAACGCCGTCCCGATGCCCGGCTGACAGTGGACGCCAACCAGGGCTGGAACTTCGAGCAACTGAAGGAAGTCGCCGCACCCATGCAGAAATTGGGTGTCATCTTCATTGAGCAACCGCTGCCACGCGGCGATGATGCTGCACTCGAAGGCTACAAGGCACCGTTGCCCCTGTGCGCCGACGAATCCTGCCTGCACCTTGGGGAACTGGAGGAAACCGCACGTCGCTACCAGATGATCAATATCAAACTCGACAAGTGCGGCGGCCTGACCGAGGGGTTGGCACTGGCCAAAGCGGCGCGCGCGAAGAACCTTGGACTGATGGTGGGCTGCATGGGCGGTACCTCACTATCGATGGCACCGGCACACGTATTGGCGCAATTCTGCGATTTCGTGGACCTGGACAGCCCACTTCTGCTCAGGAATGACCGCATGGACGGGCTCAACTACCAGTCCGGGCAAGTGGCCGTCTTCCCGGGTTTCTGCTGGGGCACCGGAGATTCAACGCCATGACCGACATGCCGCAGATGGCAGACAGCTACCAATCCTCCGGGCAGGAAGGCGACGTCGTCGTCCCCGGTGGCGTGCTGCATTATCGGTTGGCCGGTCCGGCCGACTCGGAAAGCGTCGTGGTTTTCGAGAACGGCTGGAGTGCTTCGTTGGCGTATGCCGTATGGCTGGAGGCGGCGCTGGCACCCCATGTGCGCGTGCTTTCCTACGACCGCGCCGGTATGGGCGACAGCCGCAGCAATGCACCGTTGACGCCTGAAGGCCTGACGCAACAACTGACTGCACTGCTTTCAACCCTTGGCATCCAGCAACCAGTGGTAGTGGTCGGGCATTCGTACGGCGGACTGATCGCGGCGCTGCACGCGGCCCAGGCCCCCACCGTGGTCCGCGCCATCGTGCAGATCGATCCGACCTCCGAATTCGATGACAAGCTGATCGATCCGTCGTTCCGGATCTTGCCCTGGGTCGGCCGCTTCATGCAGCTGTGCGCGTTGCTGAAGATTGACGGCCCCATATTTTTTCATACGGCCAAGGAACTGCCGCCGGAGATCTTCGCGCGCATCAAGCGCACGCCAGGGTGGCTGGCGCGTTCCCTGAACGGCTCCATTGAAGAGATCCGCCTGATCAAAGGCATGCGTCGGGTGATCCTGGCATCCGACGCTGCCAGGCAATGTCCGCGACTGGTGATCAGCTGCGACCCCAAGCAGCCGGTCGATTCCTGGTTGCGCAAGCTGCTGGTGAACGATGAAAAGGCCAGGAAATACTGGGAAGCCATCCACGGGTTGCACTTGCGGCAGGCTTCACTGAACGACTCCAGTCGCTGGATGAGCGTGCGGGACAACCACATCAGCCTGGTCACCAACCGAGCCACCGCCGGTGAAATCGCTACGAATATCCTGGACTTCATTCGACACGAACGTATCCAGGAATTCTCCAGCCAGTAGTCCCTAGATGATCGGCACCTGGCTGACGTTGTTCTTCGGGTCCATCCAGAACGACTCGTTGACGAAGCGGCCGAAGATTTCGCGTGGCAGGATCGAGGTGCGTTCGACCGGCTCCACTTTCGGGCGTACGGCGTGCAAACCCGGCATGCCGACGCGGGCGTCGAATTCGTCCGCGGCATAGGCGATGTGGTCGAAGTCGTGTTCGAACCAGGGTTCGCCGAGGAACTGGTAGACCGCGCGCATGGCGGCGGCGGGATTGCGCACCAGGCTTTCGTAGGTCAGCAACAGCAAGTGGCCTGGCGCGTATTGGCCATAGAACGCATCCTTGGTGGCCTGGAAGGCGAAGCCGACCATGCCGCGAGGATCCGTCAGTGCCTCGACGCGCGAGTACACCGTGGTATTGGTGTCGAAGCGGAATACCTTACTGACGCCGACCGGCTGTTTGCGCACCAGGCGTTCCATGCTGTCCAGCACCCATGACAGCTGACGCACGCAGGCGATCACCTTCCCTTCCGGAAACAGCGTGTCGAGCATCGGCATCCGGCTGCACCACAGCCGACTGGTGTCGAACACCACCGCGGCATCCGCCTGCCCTTCGTAGAAGTTCTCGACCAGGCCACGCAACATCGCGGCACGCTGCGCGTCGGAGACGTCGAACGAAAAATCGTTCTTGCTGCTCGCCTCGGCAATCACCACGCCCATGATGTCGGCCAGCGGGCTGGTCATGCCGGCGCGAAAACGCGGGTTCTGGTTGAGGATCGCGGCCAGCAGCGTGCTGCCTGAGCGTGGCAGCCCCGAGATGAAGTGGAACTTCCGGGCGGGTTTCGCGATGTCGGATGCGGCTGGCATGCAGGCACTCTCCTCTGGATCGGTGGTGTGGATGGCGCAATCGTGTTCCGCTCGGGGTGTCTGTCGGCTGGAACGCGATCAGGCTACACGGTGGGCG
>DATMTH010000248.1:0-62126 GCA_035564915.1 Rhodanobacter sp. | reverse complement strand
CCACCCATTCTGTGCAATTGCCCGGCGGCCAGGGCGCGCGCTCAGGTGGACAGCGCGAGTTCGTGCCGGTACTGGCGCGGGCGGCGGTGGCGGCCGGCGTGTCCGGCTTGTTTGCCGAGACCCATCCGGATCCGGGTGGGTCTCCATGAACACGCCGGCGACGCCGGCGCCGACGGCGGCGCGCGCCAAGACCGAGATGTGCTCGCGCTGGCCGCCGGAGCTGCCGCCCTGCCCGCCGGGCAGCTGCACGGAATGGGTGGCGTCGAACACCACCGGGCAGCCGGTGGCGCGCATCACCGCCAGGCCGCGCATGTCCACCACCAGGTTGTTGTAGCCGAAGCTGAAGCCGCGCTCGCAGACCAGGATGTGCTGGTTGCCGGTGGCCTGGGCCTTGTCCACCACGTTCTGCATCTCCCAGGGGGAGAGGAACTGGCCTTTCTTGATGTTGACCGGCTTGCCGGCGCGCGCGACGTTCTGGATGAAGTCGGTCTGCCGGCACAGGAACGCCGGCGTCTGCAGCACGTCGACGACGGAAGCGACTTCGTCCATCGGCGTGTATTCATGCACATCGGTGAGCAATGGCACGCCCACCTGCCGCTTCACTTCGGCAAGTATGCGCAGGCCTTCCTCAAGCCCCGGCCCGCGAAAGCTCTCGCCCGAGGAGCGATTGGCCTTGTCGAAGCTCGACTTGAAGATGAAATGAATGCCGAGCCGGTCGGTGACTTCCTTCAGCGTGGCCGCCGTGTCGACCTGCAACTGCTCGGACTCGACCACGCAGGGGCCGGCGATCAGGAACAACGGCTGGTCCAGCCCAACCTCGAATCCGCACAATTTCATGGGTGTTTACCTCGCGTGTGCAGGAGCCTTCTTGCGATCATGCCATGGCCTGCTTGTCAGCCAGCGGCTGCCCCTCGCGCACCGCCTTGTACTCGCGGGCGGCATGCACGAAACCGATGAACAGCGGGTGGCCGTCACGCGGGGTCGAGGTGAACTCGGGATGCGCCTGGCAACCGAGGAACCAGGGATGCTGCTGTTGCGGCAACTCGACGATCTCCACCAGCAGGTCGTCCATCGACTTGCCGGAAATCACCAGGCCCTGATCCTCGAACGATTGCCGGTAACGGTTGTTGAACTCGTAGCGATGACGATGGCGCTCACGCACCACGTCCTGGCCGTACAGCTCGCGCGCCAGCGTGCCAGCCTTGAGCCGGCATTCCTGCGACCCCAGGCGCATGGTGCCGCCCAGGTCGGAGCGATCGCTGCGCTTTTCCACGTCGCCACTGGCCGTGGTCCACTCGGTGATCAGGCCGATCACCGGGTTTGGCGTATTGCGGTCGTTCTCGCTGGAGTCGGCGTCGGTCAGGCCGGCTACGTGGCGGGCGAAATCCACCACCGCCGCATGCATGCCGTAGCAGATGCCGAAATATGGCACGCCGTGCTCGCGCGCATATTTCGCCGCCAGCACCTTGCCTTCGAAACCGCGCTTGCCGAAGCCGCCCGGCACCAGGATCGCGTCGGCGCGACCAAGCACCTTGGCCGCACCGTCTGCCTCGACCTGCTCGGAATCGATCCAGTCCAGATTCACCCGCGTGCGCTGCTTGATGCCGCCATGGCGCAAGGCTTCGCCCAGGGATTTGTAGGCATCCTTGTGCTCGACGTACTTGCCGACGATCGCCACCGTGATTTCGTCTTTCGGGTTTTCCACCGCGTCCACGGTCCGCTGCCATGCGGACAGGTCCGCCGGCTTGGCGTCGAGGCCGAGCTTTTTCACCACGATGTCGTCCAGACCCTGCTGGTGCAGCCACAGGGGCTGCTTGTAGATGACATCGACATCGGCCGCACTGATCACGGCGTTTTCCGGCACATTGGTGAACAGCGCGATCTTGCGGCGCTCGCCTTCCGGCAACGGTTCCTCGCAACGGCACAGCAGGATGTCCGGCTGGATGCCGATCGAGCGCAATTCCTTCACCGAATGCTGGGTCGGCTTGGTCTTGATCTCGCCGGCGGCCTTGATATACGGCACCAGCGTGAGATGCATGAACACCACCTTCTCCGGCCCGTGCTCGATGCGCAACTGGCGGATCGCCTCAAGGAACGGCAGCGACTCGATGTCGCCCACGGTGCCGCCGATCTCGACCAGCGCCACGTCGAAGCCGCGCGTGGCCTCGTGGATGCAATGCTTGATCTCGTCGGTGATGTGCGGGATCACCTGCACGGTGGCACCAAGGTAGTCGCCCCGGCGCTCCTTGCGGATCACCGCCTCGTAGATCTTGCCGGTGGTGATCGAATTCTTGCCGGCCAGGCGGGTATGCACGAAACGCTCGTAATGGCCCAGGTCGAGGTCGGTTTCGGCGCCGTCGTCGGTGACGTAGACCTCGCCGTGCTGGAAGGGACTCATCGTGCCCGGATCCACATTGATGTAGGGATCGAGCTTCATCATGGTGACCGAAAGGCCGCGCGCTTCGAGGATGGAAGCAAGCGACGCCGCAGCAATGCCCTTGCCAAGCGAGGACACCACACCGCCGGTGACGAAAATCAGGGGGGTCATGGAAAGCAGCCGTGCTGGAAATTGTCATTTTAGCTGGAGATGCGCCTCGCTGCGAGATGGCAGGCGAAAATTTTCCGGTTTGGTTCATTTCCGCGTGATTGCCTGCGGCGCCTGCGTGAGCTTCAGCCGCCATGCCCTGGCTGCCGGACGGTTGCGGGCAGGAGCGCTCAAGTCGCTCGTGTCCGCAACCATCACCATGAAATCGTCCCCGCTCTGTTAGCATTTCGGGCATGACCAACCCTATCCCGACCCGTCTTGCCGCCCTGCGCGCGGCCATGCGGCAACACGGTGTCACCGCCGTGCTCGTGCCCACGGCCGACCCGCACCTGTCCGAATATCTGCCCGAACACTGGCAGGCACGAACGTGGTTGTCCGGCTTCACCGGCTCGGCCGGCACCCTGATCGTCACCCTCGACCAGGCTGGGCTGTGGACCGATTCGCGCTACTTCTCGCAGGCCGAGCACGAGCTGGCCGGCACCGGCGTGACGCTGATGAAACTGCGCGTGCCGCATACGCCCGAACATCTTGAATGGCTTCGGCAACAATTGCATGACGGCGACGTGCTGGCGGTGGCCGGTGACAGCGTGGCGCTGACCACCCAGCGGCAGATCGAGCGGCTGCTGGCCGATACCGGCGCCAGCCTGCGTACCGACCTGGACCTGCCCGGCGAGATCTGGCCCGATCGACCTGCCCTGCCCATGGCTGCCGTGATCGCGCACGATCCGGCTTTCGCCAGCGTGTCGCGCGCCGACAAGCTGGCCCGTTTGCGCAAGGCCATGCACAAGCACGGGGCCACCCACCACCTGTTGTCCAGCCTCGACGACATCGCCTGGCTGACCAACTTGCGGGGCAGCGATGTCGAATGCAATCCGGTGTTTCTCGCCCACCTGCTGGTACAGGCGGAAAAAAGCGCCACCCTGTTCGTCAATCGCGGCAAGCTCGGCGATACGCTGGTCGCCGCACTCGCCGCCGATGGTGTCAACATCGCCGATTACGCCTCGGTCACCTCGACCTTGCACGAACTGGGCGCAAACAGTCGCCTGTTGCTGGACAGCAGCCGGGTGGTCAGCTCCATCGCATCCGCGATCGCGCCAGCGGTGGTCCGCATCGAGGCAGCCAACCCGAGTACGGCGTTCAAGGCCGTCAAGAACGCCGACGAGCTCGAGCACATTCGCGACGTGATGCGCCGCGACGGCGTTGCCCTGGTACGCAGCTTCCGCCGGCTCGAACAGCGCCTTGCCGCCGGCATGACCGTCACCGAGCTGGACGTGGATGCACTGGTGCACGAGGAGCGCTCCGCCCAACCGGGCTGGGTTGGCGAAAGCTTCGCCACCATTGCCGGCTACCAGGCCAATGGCGCCCTGCCGCATTATCGCGCCACCGGCGCCTCGCACAGCACGCTGCAGGCCAGAGGCCTGCTGCTGATCGATTCGGGCGGACAGTACCTGGGTGGCACCACCGACATCACGCGCGTACTGGCCCTGGGCGAGACCACGGCCGAACAGCGACGCGATGCCAGCCTGGTCATGAAAGGGATGATCGGCCTGTCCCGCGCGCGGTTTCCGAAAGGAGCCAGCGGTCCGCAACTGGATGCACTGGCGCGCGCCCCGCTATGGGCCGCGGGAATGGACTACGGCCACGGTACCGGCCATGGCGTCGGTTATTTTCTCAACGTGCATGAGGGTCCGCACGGCATCCGCCCACCGAGCGCCGGCGGCGCACTGGTGGCACTTCAGCCGGGCATGATCAGTTCGATCGAACCGGGTCTGTACAAGCCCGGCCGGCACGGCATCCGGCATGAAAATCTGGCCATGGTGATCGAGGCCGAACAAACCGAATTCGGTGATTTCCTCGCCTTCGAGACGCTGACCATGTGCCCGTTCGACCGCCGCGCCCTGGAGCCCAGCCTGCTCAATCCCGACGAGCGCGCGTGGCTGGACGACTACCACGCCCGGGTGCGCGCCGCGCTCAGCCCGCTGCTGGATGGCGTCGACCTGGAATGGCTGAATCGGAACTGCGCGCCGCTGTAGGGAGCCTCGACGACGCTCTCCTCTTGCAGGAGCCGCACCACCGGGGGTGTCGTTCAACGGAAGTGCGTCGCATCCACCTCGACCGCCGCGGCCTGCATGAAATACTCGTGCAGATATTTTTCGCCCTCGTCACAGAACGCCGTCACCACCGTTTTCAGCTGCGGGAAGTGCTGCCGTATCCGCTTGGCAGCCAGCAGGTGCGCGCCCGAGCTCGGGCCGCAAAACAGGCCATGCGTGCGCGCCAGCCGCTTCATCTCGGCCACCGCGTCGTCGCTGGACACGCTGAGCACTTCATTCACCAGGCTTGAATGTCGCTGAAAAATACCCGGCACGAAACCATCTGAAATGCCTTCGATGGTGTGCATGGCGATTTCGCCGCAGAGAATCGTGCATGACTCGGACGGTTCCATCGCGAACAGGCGCACGCTCGGATTGACCTCGCGAAAGGCCTGTCCCACGCCGATCAGGGTGCCACCGGTACCGACACCGAGCACCAGCGCATCGGGCAACTGGCCGGGCGGCAACTGGGACAGTATCTCGGGCCCCAGCACCAGCCGGTTTTCCTCGACGTTCCACTCCGACTCGAACTGCGCAGGTGCGAAGTAGCGTGGCTGTTGCCCCAGTTCACGAGCGCGCTTCAAGGCCTCGTTGACGTGAAAATTGCCGCAGAACAGCACCTCGGCACCGAATGCCCGCGAGATCGCCACGCGCTCGCTGGACAGGCCCTCGGGCATCACCACCAGCATGCGATAGCCCTTGACCGCCGCCACCATCGACAACGCATTGCCGGTATTGCCGCTGGTCGCCTCGACGATGGTGTCGCCGGGTTTGAGCAGGCCTTCCTGCTCGGCCCGCTCGATCATGTATTTGGCGATGCGCGCCTTGATCGAGCCGGACGGGTTGAGGAATTCGAGCTTGGCGTAGACACCCTCGATCTGCAGCAGCGGCGTGTCGCCCACGGCATCGAGGATATTGGCGGAAACCGAACTGAAACGCGTCGCCATGTCAGCCGGCCTCGTGTGCATGCGACATCACGTCCAGCGCAAGGATCGAATGCGCATACGCACCACCGGCACGCATCTCGGCGGCAACCCAGATCGCCTCCATGATCTGCTGTTCGCTGGCGCCCTGCTTCAACGCTTCGGCGGTATGTCCCTTGATGCAATAAGGACATTGGGTCACATGGGCCACCGCCACGGCGATCAATTGCTTGGTCACGTCGGGCAAGGCGCCGTCGGCGAACACGGCGGCACTGAAGGCCTTGAAAGCCTTCAGCGGTTCGGGCGCCAGTTCCCGGCGTTTGCGTGCGGCTTGCGCCGTGGACGGTGGGTACATTGATGTGTCCATTCCATTTTCCTCGATCAGCAAGATGAATCGGTCTTGCGAGCCGTTGCCAGATCTTCAACGCGGCAGTGGCGTCGTACCCTGCACCCAGCCCGGCGGATCGCTGGCGGGGAAGCTCTGTGCCAGTTGCTCGTCGATACCGCGCTCACGAGCCACCACCGCTGCAGTGGTCTCTTGCTGATTGCCGGAGTCCACGCCATCTTCGGGATCGACGGATCCGGCGTGGCTGGGAACGATTTTGGGAGAATGTCGCAAACGGCTTGGCATGATCGTGATTCCCATCGTCAAGCGGAGGAACACATCCGCACACCGTGCGGTACCTGCCGCGTCGAGTACACCCGGGCTCACAAGCCCAGGTTGTTGTGCTCCAGCACGCGCTCGGCGCGGTAACTCGACCGTACCAACGGCCCGGCGACCGCCTCCAGGAATCCTTTTTCCAGTGCCAGTTCGCGATAACGGCGAAATTCGTCGGGGCTGACGAAGCGTTGTACCGGCAGGTGATGCGGACCGGGTCGCATGTACTGTCCCAGCGTAACAACGTCGACGTTGGCTTTGCGTATATCGTCGAGCGTGCGCCCGACTTCCGCATCGGTTTCACCCAAGCCGAGCATCAGGCTGGTCTTGGTCAGGGTTTTCGATGCGTGCAGCTTGGCGAAGGCGAGTACGTCGAGCGTCTGCCGATAGCCGGCCCGCGGGTCGCGTACCGAATGAGTCAGCCGCTCGACCGTCTCCAGATTTTGCGCATAGGTGACCAGGCCAGCGTCGAGTACGGTAGCCACCGCATCGAGGTTGCCGGCAAAATCCGGCGTCAGTGCCTCCACCGCCGTCTGCGCTGATCGCTCGTGGATGGCCCTGATGCAGGCCGCATAGTGGGCAGCACCACCATCGGCGAGGTCATCGCGATCCACCGACGTCAGCACCACGTATTTCAATCCCATCAGGGCGACTGCATCGGCAACCTGCAGGGGCTCCAGCGGATCGAGCCAGCCCTGTGGGTTGCCGGTACTGACCGAACAGAACTTGCACGCACGCGTGCATACCGAACCCATCAGCATCAGCGTGGCGGTGCCCCGACCCCAGCATTCGGCAATATTGGGACACTTCGACTCGGCGCAGACCGTATTCAGCCTGTGGCTGCGCACGATCTCGTGCACCGATTCGTAACGCGTCCCGGAAGGCAATTTCACCCGCAGCCATGGTGGCTTGCGAGCCGCATCCGGCACGTTGCTGGCGGCATTCGGACGAATACCGCCCTTGACCGCACGGGTGCCCTGAGGGCTGACGAATTTGCTGCCATCGGGAATCGGGGTGTTGCCGGACATCATCTGCAGGGCTCGAGGGGGACTGCCGGGAGTGTCCCGCCAGTCCCTTGCGCATGCATTGATGCATGTCATGGCGCACACCGGTTTGTGCGGCGATGTACTCGTCAGTTGTGCCGCGGCGGCACCAATCTGAGCCTGACCGGAAAACTCGATGGGTTCTGCGCAAGCAGGTATTGGATTTCCTGCGCCTTCAGCGGATACGAATACAGATAGCCTTGCCCTTCGTGACAACCTGCGCGAAGCAGGAAATCGTGTTGCGCCTCGGTCTCGATGCCCTCGGCAATCGTGGTAAGGCCCAGGCTCTTGGACATGGCCAGCATCGCCTCGGTGATCGCCGCATCATTGCCACTGCCCGGCAAGCCGGTGATGAAGGAGCGATCTATCTTCAGGTAAGCCACCGCAGGCAACTTCAGATAGGCCATCGACGAGTAGCCGGTACCGAAATCGTCGATGGCCACATCGATGCCCAGCGTGTGCAGGGTCTGCATGGTGCGCTGGGTTTCGTCGCCGAGCCGCAGCATCGCGCTTTCGGTGATCTCCAGCAGCAGGCGATGCGCCGACAGCCGACGTGAATGCAGGGTACGGCTGAGACCCTCGACAAACGATGGGTGGCCGAACCAGCGGGCCGACACATTGACCGCGACACGAATCTGCGGCAACCCGGCCATGTCCCAGGCCTGGATCTGGGCACAGGTCTCCTGCAGCACCCACTCGTCGATGCTGCGAATCAGCCCCAGGCTTTCCGCCACCGGGATGAACTCGCCCGGCATGACTTCACCACGCTCGGGATGCTGCCAGCGCAGCAGCGCCTCGACGGCAACGATGCGACTGGTGCTGAGTTCGATACTGGGCTGGAACACCAACTGGAATTCGTTGCGCACCAGCGCCTGACGCAACTCGGTGGCCATTTGCAGGCGTCGCCGATTGTCGGCATGCATCATCGGCGTATAGAAACGGAAGGCGTTGCGCTCCTCGGTCTTGGCCGCATACATCGCCGCGTCGGCATTCGCAATCAGCGTGGCCGCGTTGTTGCCATCCAGCGGGTAACCGGCGATGCCGATGCTGGCGCTGAGCACGATCTCGTAATCGTCCAGCATCAGCGGTTCCGACAGGGCCACCAGCAGGCGCTTGGCAACGGCACGGGCATCCTCGCGCAGGCTCAGTCGCGAAACCAGCACGGTGAACTCGTCACCACCGATGCGACCGGCCACATCACCATCGGACAGCTGCTTGCGAATGCGTTCGCCCACCTTGACCAGCAAACGGTCACCGATCGCATGGCTGTAGCTGTCGTTGACGATCTTGAACGCGTCCAGATCGATGAACATCACCACCGTGGCCAACCGCTCACGCTCGGCCAGCGCAATCGACTCGCTGCACTGCCGCTCGAACTCGGCACGATTGACCAGACCGGTCAACGGATCATGTCGCGCAAGGTGTTCCAGCCGGTGTTGATTGGCCTTGGCCTCGTGGATATCGGTACACACCGCCACGTAATACAACACCTGGTTATCCGCATCGCGGATCGCGCTGATGCTCAAATGCTCGGGGTACACGCTGCCGTCGCTGCGTGTGCTGTGCACTTCGCCGATCCAGTTGTGGCCGGCGGCAACGCCATCCCATATCGTCTTCGGCAAAGGTTGGCCGTTTGCCAACCGACGCGTGTCGTCCAGCCGGCGCCCCTGCAGCATCTGGCTGGTGAAACCGGTCAAATCGGCATGCGCGGAGTTGGTCGATATTATCTGTCGCCCGGCATCGGCAATGAGCACGCCTTCGGCGATACTGGCCAGCGCCTCGGCGGCGACCCGACGCTCCTGCTCCAGCGCGACGCGCTCGGAGATATCACGGATGATCGCCTGCCGCACCGGCATGTCGCCCCAACTGGCGATGCTGGTCTGCGTTTCGACCGGTCGGGTGCTGCCATTGGCACCGAGCAGGGTATTGGTACTGGCCCGCCCGGTTTGCTGGCCAGACAGCGATTGCACGAACAGGTGCACGAACCGGTCACCGATCAGGTCATGCAGGGTGCGTCCAATCCACGTCGACGCGGTACGGTTGACGTCAAGAATCCGCCCACTGCCTTCATCGACCATCACGATCGCATCGGCAGCGCTGTCAAACAGCAGCCGATAACGCTCCTCGCTGCCACGCACACTGGCCAGGACACGACGTGCCATGCCCAGCCACAGGAGGATGGCCAGAGTCGCGGCCACCAGCACGCTGATGAACAGGATCTGGCCTATCCAGGATGCGCCGCGCGCAACTTCCAGCGAAAACACCTTGGTTCGCGGCTCGACAAAACTGTTCAACGCCAGGATGCGCCCACGCTGTCGCGCCAGTTCCGCAGCAGTCAACCCGCCCCGGGCATGGGCTTGCTGCAGTTCCCCGGAAATCTGGACCAATTTGTCGATCGATGCGTCGGTCGAGCGCCATGCCTCCAGCGCCTGGCTGATATAGGGCGCGGAAGGAAGATGATCGAGGATGAAAATCATGCCGGGAATGGCCCGGGGGATCACGTCGGCACTGGCGAATGCCTGGGTAACCTTCGCATTGTCGAAATGACCTGAGGCAATGGCATCGCGCGCCGACCGATCAGCCGCAAGAACGGCGTAGTTTCTGCGAAAGGCATCGAGATTCGCCTGGTCGCCACTGACCGCGTACTGCTCGAGCTCGATCACCGCCTGCTTCTGCGATTTGGACCAGATGCTCTCGCCGTTGAGAAAGCCGGCGAGAGTCACCTGTACCTGCAAGGCGCCCCAGGTCAGGGCCAGAATCAGCCCCACGATGGCCACCAGCACATAGGCCAGCGGCATCAAACGCCGCGACAACGGTTGCTGCAAGGTGGCTGAGTCGTTACGCATTGTGCCTTTTGTACCATGACTGGGGCACGATGAAACCTCCAGCTTTCCTGCAGCAACCGCCTGCTCAGGCCGCAGCCACGCTCATTTCCCACTGTTCACGGCGTGACTCCAGGCAGCAATCCATGCTGATACACATACTTACATAGCTCCGCTTGATGCAATCGGCGACATGGGCCACATCTACCGCAGCGGGAGCCGTTCCCATCAAAGTGCAGACAATTTCCAGTGCCTCCCATGGATGGGTATCGTCGTAGGCCGCGTGCAATTGCAGCCAACGCAGGCTGCCGGCGCGAATTTCCTTCGGAAAGCTCTCGACATAGGCCGCACTCTCGTAAATGCGCTGCGACCATTCGCCAGTGGCACCCTCCACCGCGTAGTTGGTGGCGGCAATGCTGGCTGCCAGCGTGCCATTGCTGCAGATTTGCTCGCACCAGCCGGCCAGCGTCCCCGCACCATGGGGTATCCGCCCATGCAACACTTCCTCACGCGACACCCCCGCCCCTTCAGCCCAGTTGAGCCAGTATTCGGCATGGTTCTGCTCGACCCGGATGTTGCGCACCAGCCAGCGCCGGGCGAGATTGTCACCGGCACTGCGGCCAAATCGGGTCTTGAGCAGACTCAAGGCCATATAGGCCGGAAAACGCTCAATGACCGGCCAGATGCCCTTCATGAAATTGGCCGTGGATGCTTCACCCAGGCTTGCCGATCCCATCAGATCCCACATCTCATGATTCACCACGCCCTGCTTGGCGCTCTCACAATCGGCCACCATGTCCTGAGCCCACTGCGGATAACTGGTCAGTTCGGTCAAAGGCCCGGTACGCTCGAACGAGGTATTCATCAGCTCAATCTCCTGCGTGAATGGATGCTTCGGTTGGTTGCTCTGCATGATGACCGTCGCGTATCGCCGACGGTCGTGATCCGGCACCGCCATGCGATGCCGGAAATTCCAACTGGCCAAGCGTTCGAACCAGTCCGTACCCCGACCGATCCGTGTGGCAATCTGCCATGTCTGTCACCCGCAACGCCATCGCCAGCCTGCCGCTACGGGATGGGAAAATTTGAATACCATGTCGCAATCTGCATCACCCGATAATCGGTCATGCAGGCGAACGCGTCACTCCGGCGGCTCCGTCCATGATGGTCGACGCGACGATCATCGGGCCACCGCCACGCTGCCCGACAGGCTCTTGCGATAGAGTGCAATTTCCTCGGAAGCCACTCCGGCAGCCGTCATCTCCTGCACTGCCTGGCGCATCAACGGCAGGCCCTCGCCACGCCGCCCCATGCGCAGCAGGATCTGTGCACGCAGCGCTTTCAGCACCGCGGCACGTCCCGGATCGGAGGTACTGGCCTGGTAGGCCTTCGGATCGATCTGCTCTGCCAGCACCAGTGCCTCGGCATTGCGACCGAGTGCGCTGAGCACGTCGGCCCGCGCCGCACGGGCGGCCTGCACCGTGGGACTGTGTTCGCCGGATACCGCCAGAAGCCCGTCTTCGGCAGCCTGAAAATTGACCAGCGCAGCCTTGAGCTGACCCGCCTCCTGCTGCTGCGAACCCAGGTTGAGCTGCTCGACCAGGGTGTACTGGTTGCGGCTGCCCCAGCGTGCCAGCGCACGTTGGTAGACGTCGCGCTGGGTGTCCAGTGCCTTCGCCGCATCTCCGCTGAGTGAATACAGATAACCGAGCGAGCTCAGGCTGCTGATCGTGCCCTGTCCGCTGGCCCCTTGCGCTGCCTCGTAATCGGCCACAGCCTGCCGGGTGGCGGTGATCGCCCCGGCATAATTGCCCCGCGCACGCAGCGCGTCGCCGAGCCGCGAATGCGCCAATGCGAGCACTCCGATGCCCACGCGCTGCGGCGTGTACGGCGATCCGGCCAGCACCTGCCGGGCAAGTTTCTCCGCTGCCGGCGCGTGATCGAGCCGCAGCTCGCAGCCAGCGATTCCCAACAGCAGGTGCGCCGACATCAACGCATCGTCCGGGTGCAGGATCTTCTGCATGGTCTGTGCCGCCTTGTAGTTGTCCAGCGCCACTTGCACGTGCATCTGCTGATAGGCCAGGTCGCCCCGCGCCAGATGCGAACGCAGGCTGACCTCGGAGACCGCCTGTCGACGCACGCCGGCGGCGGCATCGGCGCGATCAAGCCGGGCACCGGCCTGCTTGAACTGCGACATGTGCGCCTGCATCACCGCCAGCTCGTATTCGGCCAACAGGCTGTGCTCGTCGCCCCCACCCAGCTTCTGCTGCAGCAGATCGGCCGCCGTCTGCAACTGGGCCAGCGCCTTGCCGTAATCACCGGTGCTGCGATATGCACGCCCCAGGGTCTGATGCAGTCCGGCGGCCAGCAGCGGCGCCTTGCCGAAGCGTTGATCCAGGCGCAAGGCCGCGGCATCCAGAATCTCGCTCAGCCGCGGGTTCTTCTCATACCACGCAGGCGAATCACCGCCGATGCCCGCGCCGAGCAGATCCTCGTTGAGGAAATGGTTGGTGGCGTTGGCAATCGCCGCCTGGCGCTGCGCCTCATCGCGGGCCACACCCGCGCGATGGAACTGCCACAGGCTCATGCCCAGCCCGAGCAGCAACAGCAGCAAGGCCGCCACGACCCACGGTCGCCGCGCACGGCTGCGCTCAAGCCGCTGCTCGGCGCGCTGCGCCCGTGCCTCGGCCTCGCGCAGGCGTTGCCGCGTACTGGCCCTGGCTTCCCGTCCGCGCAGCCGTTCGCACAATTCCGACACGCTGCCGAGCCGACGTGCCGGCGCACCATCGGTGGCCGCCGCGATATCCTCGCGCAGCAACTCGTCGTCGATGTCAGCCTCCCAGCCCGGCGCCAACGGGCGACGCAGGTCACCGACCAGCAGCTGGTACAGCATCAGGCCCAACGCGTACACGTCACTCTGCACGGTCGGCGCATTTCCGGCCAGCAATTCCGGCGCGACATACAACGGCGTGGCGCTGGAATCGGCGCTGGCCTGGGTCAGGGTCAGGCCGAGCGCGGTGATGCCCAGTTGGGCCAGTCGTTCCGGCTCCAGCAGCCGGCTGCTGCCGAAATCGGCCAGCCGCGGCTGCCAGCCATCGCCGCGCGGCTGCACCAACACGTTGGCAGGCTTGATGTCCTTGTGCAGCACGCCGACATCGTGCGCCGCGGCGATGCTGTCGGCGATCTGCAAAAACAGACCCAGTCGCTGCGACCGATCCATGCCGGCCAAGCCCGGTTCGCTCTCGGCCCAGCGGGCCAGATCAAGGCCGCCGTACTCGCATTCCAGATAGAACGGCGCCAGCGCGAAATTCCAGTCGATCACCCGCACGAAATCATCGCGATCACCGAGACTCTCATGCAGGAAGCGGTGGATCGTGGCCTCGCGCTTGAGCGCGGCAAGACGTTCGCCATCGGCGCTGAACTTGTACACCCGAAATTCGCCGGTCTTGTCGTGTCGCGCCAGCCATACCTCGTTGCCGCGCGAGGGACCAAGCTGTTCACGCAGCCGAAAGTGTTCGCGCCCGGGCACGGGCTGCCCGATCGCCAGCTCGAGCCGGCTGCGCAGGCTGCGACCGGTTACCGTGCGCTCGACCGGTCCGCACAATCGATAACCGACCCGCGGCAGGTTGACGATGCGGCCGTGCTCGGCGGCACCGAACGCCTTGCGCAGCTTGGCCATGGCATTGGCCAGCACATTGTCCACGGTGGGGCGACCCGCCCACACGGTATCGAACAGCGTTTCGCGCGACACCACCTCGTCGGCATGGTGAAGCAGGCAGGCAAGCACCTGCAGCGGACGCGGCTCCAGCTCCACCGCCAGCCCGCCGACGCGCAGCTCGCCGCGCGCCTCGTCGAACTCGACGCTGCCGAAGACGTAGCGATACAGCGGTTGTTCGTCGCCTTGTTCGCCTGGTTGCATGGCCACCCCCAAGTCCAACTATGCCGCAGTTGCGCGCGTGCGGCGAGTTCGCCGCGTCGCGCGGCCCGCCGTTAGCCCTCCGTTAGAGCGTCGTGACGACTTGTACGGCGTGGCCGTGCGGAAATCCTGCGGCCTCCACCCAGTCATCGAGCGACCCGGAGCAAGCCATGTCGCGTGCCCATCTTCCGATCAGCCTCTGCACCCTGCTTGCACTGGCCGTGCTTGTCGGCTGCGAAAGCCGTGTCAGCTGGGTCGACGTCGATGCCAGCGGCTGCAACGACGCCCGCATCAGCGCCATGAATCAGGACGCCGCGCTCGTGCACCAGATGGGCGCCGTCTGCGCGGTGAACGGCAAGGCCGCCTCCGCCGACCGGTTGCGCTGCCACGGCAACACGTTGCAGGTGGCGTGCCGGGAATGATCGCCAGACCACCAGCAGAAGCTTCCATCACCAAGACGAGGAACCGACCATGCGCGGAAAAATCATCCAGTACAACGGCGCCGACGGCAGTGGCACGCTGGTGGTCGATGGCAGGCAGCACCGCTTCGCCCTGGAGGCCTGGCGCGCGGACAGCGCACCGACCGTCAACAAGGTGGTCGAGGTCACGCTCGACAATGATCTGGTCAGCACGGTGACTGCCGTGGGCGACGACGTGCTGCTTAAGGAAAAGGCGGCCGAACTCGGCGGCAAGCTCGGCACCCTGCTGCACAAGATTCCCGCCTCGATGCCATCCCGCGCGTCCGGCACCACGGCGGAAGGTGTCGCCACCCCCGCCGCCGCACCCGGCGGCGCGATGATGGCCGGCTCGATCGTCGATCGTTATGGCAAGACGATCCTGGTCGCCTACCTGCTGTTCCTGATCGGCACCCTGGCCTTCAACGCCGTCTCGGTGTCGGCGTTCGGGCAAGGCATGGGCAAGTCCATGTTCGACATCGCCGGCCTGATGAGCCAGCTCGGCGGCAGTGGCGGCGGCAGCATCAAGGCCTTGCTGCTGGTGGCCTACGCCAGTATCGCCACGCCGCTGCTGTGGCAGGACCGTCGCGCCTGGTTTGCGCTGACGTTGCCGCTACTGGCCCTGCTGTGGGCAATCTTCTCCGCCCTGCATGCGCTCAGTTCGCTCGGCAGCGGCGTCGCCGATGGCATGTCCGATTTCTTCAGCATCAGCTTCGGCTTCTATCTGTCGCTGATCGCCGCGCTGGCACTGGCCGTGCTCGGCACGAAGCGGGCGCTGGCCGCAGCCTGACGAACAAGCCCGCCAGCTGCAGTACCGGCGGCGACAAGATCATCCTGGAATCGCCGCAGGGCACGCGGATGGTCACACGCCTCCACGACGGCCCACTCGATACGCCACGCGGTGCGTTGAAGAAGAAAAGCCGAAGCGACATGCCATCCATGTTTGCCCATGTCATCAAACGAGGAATGCGATCATGCACACCAGACATCTACTGATCATCGCGCTTGCCGGCGGGGCACTCGTGGCCTGCAGCGGCGACAAGCACGCCGGACAAGGATCGAATCGGGCACATCCCAGCCATGCGGTACCGGCCACGGACAATGCCAGCGCCGAACAGGTCGCGGCAGAAGCACGCGGTGATGTCCACTGTCCGGCCGCGGTGCCGGCAAACCCGCCGGGGACTCCGGTGAGCGACATCGTCGGGGTGCGTCCGGGCATGACTTACGAGCAAGCCGCCAACGCGGTGATGTGCAGCAACCCGTTGCTGGTGGTAACCGCTGAAACCGGTCGCGGCTTCCAGATGCATACCTATGGCCAGACCATACGTCAGGGTTTCGATGCACGTTTCGCCGAACCGCGGGTGCACAAGACCGGGCGCCAGATCGTGCAGGAAATGGAGCGTGAGGCGACCGCTCGCGGGATGAATGCCGTACGCCAGGACATGAAGCCCGGGCAGTCGAAATGGTTCGTCAGCACGATGGGCATGCCCGGTCAGGAAAGGGTGATCGGAGCGGCGCGCGAGCAATGGTTTGCCGAGGCCCACAACCCGACCATGGACAGCGTCGAACAGGCCTTGATCGCCAAATACGGCACGCCCACCCAGAAAATGGATCACGGCAGTTACCGCCAGTTGCGCTGGGCCTACGACCCGCGCGGCCGCCTGATCACCGAAACCTCGCCGCTGTACAACAACTGCAGCGGTGTTGCCGATCCCGATGGCGGCATGAACCTGTCGGCCGACTGCGGCGTCATCGTCGAAGCCATGATCCAGTCGCTGCGCAGCAACCCGGCACTGGCGCAATACCTGCAGGCCGGCGTGGTCGACGAGGCCGGCGGTTACCGGGCACTGACCGATACCCAGCAAGGATTGCAGGCCATGGACGCCGCGCGCCGCGCCCGGCAGGTGCAGGACGCCAGCAAGAACGCCCAGGCACCACAGTTGTGAGGGCCGCGTCATGCGCATGAAACCGATCATCCCGTTCGCGCGGCGCCTTCCGGTCGTCGTCCTTGCCGGCAGCCTCGCCAGCTCGCTCCTGCTGCTCCCTGGCTGCGGCAAATCCCCGACCACCCAGGCAGGCACCGACACCCACGCTGCCGCAACCGGTGAACAAGCAGCGATCGACACCGCTGCGCCAGCCACCAAGGGCGTCGACAACCCGCACGCATCAGGTCTGGCCGCGCGCAGCGGCGAACTGACCAATCCCGACAACCAGACCGTGGTCTTCCTCTACTACGACCTGGCCGGCATCGCGCCACCGATTGATCAGTGGGTGGAACAGGACAACCGGGTGAACTACGCGCGCGGTGCCGACAAGGCCGCCCAGCGCGCGAGCGTCAAGGCCGCTTTCGAGGCTGGCCTGGCCGGCGTGCGCGACGTGGGCGTGATCCACCTCACGGCCAACGCCAGCCTCAGCGACTACGACCCCACCTACGGCGAATTCACCGTGGGCGCGCTGTCGCCCGGCTCGGTTTTCACGTTCCAGGCACTGGGCCAGAAAGTGGAGCTGAAATTCGACAACGGCCTGACCGCGCAAAGCTGGAGCGTACCGAAAGACCAGGCCCAGGCCATTGTCGACAGGATCGGCAACGACGGGCTCACCGTGGACACCACGCTGAAGATCGTCAAGGTGCTGCCCAGCCCCGCTGGCGGCACCCTCGTCACCCACATCGTCGCGTGGAACCTGCGCGACAGCCGCAGCGGCACCACCATCGCGCGGGTGCGAACAACCAGTCCGTGATACCCGTGCGAGAGGTGCCATGCGTTGGCACGATCACCCGTGAATCCACCCGCCGCCAGCCACCCCGAAGGAGCCATCCCATGACTATCCGTCACTCCCGCAAGACATCGACACTTGCCGCCCTGGCCACCACGTTGCTGCTCGCCGCTTGCGGCCAGAGCCTGTCCGGCACGTATGTCGACATGACGGGCGACGTGCAGCTGACGTTCCAGTCCGGCAGCGAGGTCACCCTGCAGCGCCATGGTCGCAGCGAACAGGACAATTACGCCATCAAGGGTGACAAGGTGACGGTCAGCAGCAGCGGCGGCACCGTGGCGATCTTCCAGATCGAAGCCAACGGCTGCCTGCACAGCCCGCTGTACACGGAACTGTGCAAGCCGAAGTCGTACTGACCGCACCGGGCAGGCAGTTCGCTGACCGGATCGGAGCAGCCTGCGATGAACATTGCCTGCCTGTCAGGTGGAACGGAAAGGCGTATCGATGGCAACCGCCAGGCACGCGCCAACACGCAGCAGGAATGCGAACTCAGCCGGCGGCCGGCACCGATGCCGGCGAGAGTGACAGCACCGCTTCGGTGACGCTGCTGCCGGCCTTGCCGAACACCGAATGGGTTTCGTCACTGCGACGTGACAGCACGATTAGTCGCGTGCCGGCCATCTTCAACGCATAGTCGGTGGTATTGCCGACTTCGATGCTGATCAGGAATTTTCGACCTTTCACTTGCGCCACGTTGCGTACCGCCACCGGCACGCCGTCGGCGCCCAGCCATACCATGACCTGGCCGGTGTACTGCTTGATCGTCATCTGCTTGCTGGCCGAAGGCGGCAGCGGCACGTCGAACACGAGCAGATGCGCGGGCTTGCCCTCATGCATTTCGTCGCGCTGGCCGGACAGCGTGGCGCCATCGATCTGGCGCAGCAGCACCGGGGCGAAATCGACCATCGGCTGCACGCTCACGGGGCTGAGCTTGCCGAGCAGGTCCTCGATCGGCGTCGGTGCGTCCTTGTTCCTTGCATTCGCCGCCGCCTCGGTCGATGCGCGCTGCAGCAACGCCGGCGAAAAGCCGATGTGCAAGCCATCGCCGCCGCTGGCCACGCTGACCTGCAATTGCGCATGCGTGGTCTTGTCGTCCTCGCCCCTGACCGTACTGCTGACTTTCAATGTCGCCATCAGCGGCTGCGTGGCTTGCATGCGCCCCAGCGCGGCTTTCAAATCAGCCACGGCGTCGGCATGGGCCAACACGGGCAAGCCAAGGCCGACGAGCAAGGCGGGCAAGATCAGGCGAAGCGACATGGGATCATTTCCTTGAATGCATGCCATGCACAGTATCGTCCTGCCGCGGTTTGCGCCATCACGCGCCTATATTGGCAAGCTCGCTAGACTGGATGAGTCGACGCCGTCAGGTCGATGTGCGTCGCATCTTGTCAAGCATGGGAGAAAGTGCATGAGCTATGTCGATGGTTTCGTCGTCCCCGTCCCGCGCAAGAACCTTGCCGGCTATCGCCGCATGGCCCGTCGTGCCGGTACCGTCTGGCGCGAACACGGTGCACTGGAATACATCGAGTGCGTTGCCGACGACGTCAAGCCGGGCAAGCTCACCTCGTTCCCGCAGGCGGTGAAGCTCAAGGAAGATGAAGTAGTGGTGTTCTCGTGGATCATCTTTCCCTCCAAACGCGAGCGCAACCGCATCAACAAGCTGGTGATGGCCGACCCGCGGCTGGCCTCGATGATGGATCCGGCATCGATGCCGTTCGACGGCAAGCGGATGTTCTTCGGCGGCTTCAAGATCCTCGTCGACCTGTAGCACGCACGGACACGAGCTCGAACATGTTCAAGGAATACCTTCAGCACGATGCCACCGGTCTGGCCGAATTGATTGCCCGCGGCGAGCTGTCGGCCGGCGAAGTGCTGCAGGCGGCGCTGGACCGGGCGGCCGCGGTCGATCCGCAACTGGCGTCGATCTGCATTCCGATGGAGGCGATCGCGCGGCAACGGGCACGGGCTGAATTGCACGGCCCGTTTGCCGGCGTGCCGTTCCTGCTCAAGGACATCGGCCAGGATTACGCTGGCGTGCCGAGCACGTCGGGCAGCCGTGCGCTGCGTCACTGGCTGCCGCAGCAGCACGCGGAAATCGTGCAACGCTTTCTCGATGCCGGCCTGGTGATCTTCGGCAAGACCGCCACCCCCGAGTTCGCCTTGCGCGCCGAGACCGCGCCGTTGATCTGGGATCGACCCACGCGCAACCCGTGGGATCCGAGCCGCACGCCAGGTGGCTCGTCCGGCGGTTCCGCCGCGGCGGTGGCGGCTGGCATCGTGCCGGCCGCAGGCGCCTCCGACGGCGGCGGTTCGATCCGCATTCCCGCGGCGTATTGCGGCCTGTTCGGACTGCGTCCATCGCGTGGCCGCGTGCCCAGCGGGCCGGATCAGGGCGAGGTGTGGGACGGTGCCTCCAGCCAGCATGTGCTGAGCCGCAGCGTGCGCGATTCGGCGCGCCTGCTTGATGCCATCGCCGGGCCGGCCAACGGTGATCCGTTTTCGATCTCGGCTCCCGAACAAGCGTTCGCCGACGTCATCGCCCGACCTCCCCGATCCCTGCGCATCGGCTATTGCATCGACTCGCCGCTGGGCACACCCGTGCATGCCGAATGCGCGCAGGCCGTATTGCATGCGGCCAGGTTGCTGGCCGATCTCGGCCATGCGGTGGAGCCGGCGGCACCGCCGATCGATGGCCATGCGCTGGCGCGCAGCTACATCAGCATGTACTTCGGCCAGACCGCGGCCAGCATGGCACGCGCACGCCTGCTCAGCGGTGCCGGCGAGCGGGCGTTCGAGCTGGAGACGCGCGTTCTCGCCCTGCTCGGCCGCACCCTCAGTGCCGGCGACTACGTGGCCGAACGACTGCGCTGGAACGACTACGCCCGCGCCCTGGGGCAGTTCCACCAGAGCTACGATCTCTATCTCACCCCGACCACCGCGCAACCGCCGAACCGCATCGGCGAACTGGCCACGCCGCCGGCACAACGCATTGCCGCCAGCGTGGTACTGGCACTGCATGCCGGCCGCCTGCTGCTGAAGAGCGGCATGGTCGACGAGCTGGTGACCACCAGCCTGCAGCGTGTGCCGTTCACCCAGCTTTCCAACCTCACCGGCACGCCGAGCATGTCGGTGCCGTTGCATTGGGCGCCTGCGGAACCGGGCGCTGCCGAGTTGCCGTTCGGGGTGCAGTTCGTGGCACGTTTCGGCGACGAGGCGACCTTGTTGCAACTGGCCGCGCAACTGGAACAGGCGCAGCCCTGGGCGCTGCGACGACCGCCACTTCAGCTGTCGACATCCCGGGCATGAGCCAGTGGCAGGCACGCCTGGGCCGACTCAGGCCAACGCGTCTTCCGCCGCCACGAAGCCACCGGTCTGCCGCCGCCACAACCTCGCGTACAAACCGTCGTGCGCAATCAGCTCGGTGTGCGTACCCGCCTCCACGATCTCGCCCTTGTCCAGTACCACCAGCCGATCCATCCGCGCGATGGTGGAAAGCCGATGGGCAATCGCGATCACCGTCTTGCCCTGCATCAGGATGTCGAGGCTGTCCTGGATCGCCGCCTCGGCTTCGGAATCCAGCGCCGACGTAGCCTCGTCCAGCACCAGGATCGGCGCATCCTTCAGCAGCACGCGGGCGATCGCGATGCGCTGGCGCTGGCCACCGGAGAGTTTCACGCCACGCTCGCCGACCAGCGCGTCGTAGCCGCTGCGTCCCTGGCCATCGGTCAGTGCCGGGATGAACTCGTCGGCGCGCGCCTTGCGCACGGCGTCCGTGATCTGCGCCTCACTGGCATCCGGACGGCCATACAGGATGTTGTCGCGGATCGAACGATGCAGCAGCGAGGTGTCCTGGGTGACCACGCCGATCTGCGAGCGCAGGCTTTCCTGGGTGACGCTGGCGATGTCGTGGCCGTCGATCAGGATGCGTCCCGCCTCCAGGTCATACAGTCGCAACAGCACGTTGACCAGGGTCGACTTGCCTGCCCCCGAAGGTCCGACCAGCCCGATCTTCTCGCCCGCGCGCACCGCCAGATCCAGCCCCGCGATCACCCCGCCCTGCTTGCCGTAGTGGAAATGGATCCGCTCGAAGCGCACCGCGCCGCTGACCACCTCCAGCGGCATCGCGCCCTCGCGATCCTGCACCGTGCGTGGCTGCGAGATCGTGGTCATGCCGTCCTGCACGGTGCCGATGTTCTCGAAGATGCCGTTGACCACCCACATGATCCAGCCGGACATGTTGTTGATGCGGATCACCAGCCCGATCGACAGCGCGATCGCGCCCACGGTCACCCGGCCCTCGCTCCACAGCCAGATCGCCAGCGCCGAGGTGCCGGTGATCAGGAAGCCGTTGAGGGTGGTGATGCTGGCGTCCATCAAGGTGGTGATGCGGGTCATCAGGCGATGCTTGCCGATCAACTCGCCCATCGCGTCGGCGACGTAAGCCTCCTCGCGGCGGGTATGCGCGAACAGTTTCAGGGTCAGCACATTGCTGTAGCCGTCGACGATGCGCCCCATCAGTTTCGACTTCGCCTCCGACGACTTCCACGAGCGCTGCTTCACCCGCGGGATGAAAAAGGCCAGCAAGCCGATGTAGCAGAAGACCCACGCCACCAGCGGCAGCGCCAGCCGCACATCGGCATGCACGAACAGCGCGATCGCGCTGCCGGTGTAGATGAGGATGTACCAGATCGCGTCGACCACCTGCACCGCCGAATCGCGCAGGCTGGCGCCGGTCTGGATGATGCGGTTGGCGATGCGCCCGGCGTAGTCGTTCTGGAAGAAACCCAGGCTCTGGCGAATCACGTAGCGATGGTTCTGCCAGCGGATGCGGTTGGTCAGGCTGGGCTGGATCGCCTGGTTCACCAGCAGGTCGTGCAGGCTGCCGAGAACCGGCCGCGCCACCAGCGCGACCAGCGCCATCCCGATCAATGCATGCCCGTGCAGGCGGAACAGATCCGATGGCGTGCCGCTGGCCATGTCGACGATGCGGCCGATGAAACCGAACAGCGACACCTCCACCACGGCCACGCCGAAGCCGACCACCAGCGCCGCGGCAAACACCGGCCACACCTGGCGCAGATAGAAGCCGTAGAAGCGCAGCACCGACTGCGGCGGCATGCCGTCGACCGGCTCCTTGAACGCGTCGATCAGGGATTCGAACCAGCGGAAGATCATCGGCGCGCGCAAGCAGCGGGGGGAGCGGATAGCGTGGAGGCTGCCCGGCTTCGACGCAAGCGCCGATGCCAGTGGCTGCACCATCGAACCCGGCAGGCAGGCTACCGGTTTTTCCGCTCACGCCTCCCGCAGGTGCGATCGCGACCCGACTGCGCAAGAAACAAGACGATGAAAATGGCGATGATGGCTGCGAACATGGGAACACTCCTCGCAAGATGGTGGAACGACAATCAGGGTTGGCGCGATGCGCGCAGATCCCGGCCGTTCTGGTGCAGCACCAGCGCCACGACCTTGCCGGCGGCATCGCGTTCGAAATCCAGCTGTGCGTCGACCACGATGTAGAAAAAGTGGTCCTTCGCCCTCGCGTATACCGGGAACGCGGCCTGGCCGGTCAGCTGGGCGTAGAGCTGGTCGTGCTGCACGGTGATGGCGAATTCCGCCCCCGCACCCAGCGCGTACCGCCCGACGTAGTCGTGCAGCAAGGCGGAGGCGAGCTTGACGCCTGGCGTGCCGTCGGTCGCGGTGACGCTGTCCCTGCGGGGCGCGTGCGAGTCGTGTCCATTCTGGTGCAGGGTCAGCGCGCCGACCTTGCCGTCGGCGGCGCGTTCGAAGTCGATGGTGATCGGCGCGACCCTGGCGAAGAACGCATCCGGCGCACTGGCGAACAACGGAAACGCGCCCTGCCCGGTGGCCTGCGCGAACAACTGGCCGGCGCGGCGGAACACGTTCAGCGCAACGCCCGGCGCCAAGGTGTATTGGCCAACGTAGGCATCGAGTTGCGCAGGCGACACGGCGGTCGCCTTGTGCACCACCGGCAGCGGCGCGGACGGCAACAAGGCCGCGAAGCCCAGATCCTGCGGTGCACCGGTGGCATTGGTCAGGATCACCACGCCGCGGCGGCCATCGCTGGTGAAACCGATGAAGCTGCTGTAGCCGCCGGTTTCGCCGTTGTGCCAGATCACGTCGCCATGGGGCGTGTGGTGCGTCATCCAGGCCAGGCCGATGCGATCGCCACCGCCGATATCGCGCCGCGGCGTGTGCGCCAGCGTGATCGCGTTGCTCAGCGGCGTTTTCAGCAGGCCCATGTTGGCCTGCAGATAACGCGACATGTCGTCGCCCGTGCTCAACAAGGTACCGGCACCGGCCAGCACATCCCACTGCCAATGCCTGGCGGCCTTACCTTCCTCGTCGTGCCCGGGTGCGAGTCGCGCGCGCATGGCGGACGTCAACTCGACGGCGGTGGAGTGCATGCCCAGCGGCACCAGCACTTCGCGTTGCAGCAGTTCGCCGTAGGGCAGTTTCGCGTGCTGGGCCAGCGCTTCGCCGAGCAGGCCGAAACCGAGGTTGGAATATTCGTAGGCCGCGCCGGGATCGCGCGGCAACGTGTAACCGGCCAGGAACGCCTTGAGCCTCTCGCGCCCGTAATCCGCATACGGATTGCCCAGATCCGCCGGCTGCAGGTTGCCCGGCAACCGCGGCAGGCCGGAAAACTGCTCGGCCAGCAGGCCCAGCGTGATCGGCTTGCCGTGGCGCGCGGGTATCCTGAAATCCGGCAGCAGCGTGCCCACCGGAGTGTCCAGGCGCAGCTTCTTCGCCTCGACCTCGCGCGCCAGCAGCAGCGCGGTGAAGGTCTTGGTCACCGAGCCGATCTCGAACACGGTGTTGCCGTCCGGTGCGCGACCATCAGCCAGCTTGCCGAAGCCGGCGACTTGCGCATGGCCATCGTCGACCATCACCACCACCATCGCCGGGTAGACCCCGGCGTCGGCGTATTGCTGCGCCACCTTCGCGATGCGCGCCGGCAGCACCGCGGGACCGGCAGCGGCAACCGTGGTCAAAGCCACCGACAACGCCGCGGCCAGCATCAATTTCAGGGAATGCCTCATCACGTCATCTCCGTTTCGGGCTGGCCACCGGGTCAGGCAGTTCCTGCATGACCATCGCCAGCTGTTGCCGATAGGCAGCCAGCGCACGGCGACCGGCAGGCGTGATGCACAACTCGGTCAGCGGGCGCTTGCCGCGAAAACTCTTCTTCACCTCGATCAGTCCTCCCGCTTCCAGCTTGCTCATGTGGCTGGACAAGTTGCCCTTGCTCAAACCGCTCATCTGCTCCAGAAAACCGAACTCGACTTCCTTCGCACCGGACAGCACTGCCAGGATCAGCAACCGCGCCGGCTCGTGCACCAGCCGGTCCAGCGACATCACCTCGCCGAGACGACTCGACGTGCTCATGCTTCACCGGCCAGTGCGCCGCGCAGTTGTTCGAGACGCTGGCGCAATTCCCGGAACTGGCGATGCTCGGCGATGCCCCTGGCGATCATCGCCAACGCGGCCAGCGGGAACATCAACGCCACCAGCGACATCAGCGTCGCCTCGCGCGTATGGGTGGTGCCGATCAGCGGATAGAAGGCACCGGCACTGATCATCGCCGCCTGGCAGAAGAGAAAGGTGCCGACGATGAAATCGAGCGGGCTGCGCAGCCAGCGCCACGTCGCCAGCACCAGCAGCCATACCAGCGCCAGATAGCCGAGCATGCCGGCGGACAGCGACCACACATGCGGATGCGCGCCGATCCCGATCGAGGTCGTGACGATCACCGCCACCAGCAAGGCCACCGCGACGCAGCCCCGGTGCATGCGTCGCTCCTGCGGCGTCTCCTGCTGTTCAACGTGACCCATCCGCTGGTAATAGCTGCGAACCATCCAGCTCTTGGCCAGCAGCCACAGCGCCGGGATGGCAATCAACAACGCCCGCATAGGCGGTGCTTCCGGCAGCAACGGGCCACCAAGATAGGCGACGAGGCACAGCACGCCGCCGAGCACCGATGACATGCCGCCGGCGCTGCGCGAATAGCGCGCGTAGCTGCGGGTCAGCAACTCCAGTTCGTGCAGACGGTTTTCGACGTGGGGCGACATGGGCATGTCCCGGTTTGTTAAATTGCAAATTAGTTTGCATCGCAAACCTTGTTGCGTCAAGTACCTGCCGAGACATGCCCTCAGCACCTGCGGCGGCAATCCGGCCGTGGCAGAATCCGCAGACCGTTGCGGGCGAACGCCGGCTTGCGCATGGCTCGGCCGGATCGACACACGGGAGAACCCACGATGTCCGCCAACAGCACATTCGAAGGCGCCTGCACCTGCGGCGCGATCCGCTACCGGATGACCAGCTCGCCACTGTTCGTGCACTGCTGCCACTGCAGCTGGTGCCAGCGCGAATCCGGTGCAGCATTTGCATTGAACGCGATGATCGAGAGCGACCGGCTGGAGTTGCTGCAGGGCGAACCGGAACTGGTGGACACGCCATCGAACAGCGGCAAGGGCCAACTCATCGCGCGCTGCCCGCGCTGCCGTGTGGCGTTGTGGAGCCACTACGCCGGTGCCGGCAAGGCGGTGTCCTTCGTGCGTGTAGGCACGTTGAACGAACCGTACCGGCTGCCGCCGGACATCCACATCTTCACCTCGACGAAACAGCCGTGGGTGGTGCTGCCGTCGAACATTCCCGCAGTGGAGGAATACTACGACCGCGAGACATGCTGGCCAGCGGCCAGTCTGGCGCGGCGCAAGGCACTCTCGGCGTGACTGCCGGCCCGCGGCCAATCTGAACGGCTGCCATGCCACATGACGCCACCGCGGCCAACGCGATTGACCGCCTGTCGCATCGCTCCGATCATGCCCGGATGCCCATCTCGCTCCGCATCCTCCTGCTCGCACTGTTCAGCCTCGGCAGCCTTGCCGCACATGCACAGAACAGCGATGCCGTGCCCGCATCCGCCGTGTCCGCCGCGACCCCGGCACAGGCACTGGATCAACTGGGTGATCGCCTCGACACGCTCCGGGCCACGCTGAAAGACAAGCATGCGGACACGCCGCTGGCCGACCTGCGCAATGCGGCTCTGGGAGTGCAGGATCAAGCCCGTCAACTGGCCGGCAGCCTCACTCCGCAGATGGCTGCCCTGCAGGCACAACTGGCCGTGCTCGGACCGCCGCCGGGCAAGGGAGCCCCACCGGAGGCACCCGAGGTCGCCACGAAACGGCGACAGCTAGACAAGGCGCAGGCCAACCTCGACGCGCAGATCAAGCAGGCGCAGTTGCTCGACCAGAACGCGCTGCAACTGGCCGCACAACTCACCGGTCTGCGCAACGACGAGTTCCAGGCGCGACTGGCCTCGCGCACGGCCACGCCATTCAGTCGCACATTCTGGGCCGATCCGGCACGCGCATTCCCGGACGACAAGGCCCGCCTGGCTCGACTCGCCGGACGTGGTGCGGCAGCGTGGCGCGAAGCCTGGCAACCATCGAATCGGCAACCGCTGGTGCTGTGCCTGCTCGGCGCGGCACTCCTGCTCGGCGTCGGTCGCTGGCTGCTCGAACGGCTGTTGCTGCAACTGGCGACGCGGCGCGTACCGGACGGCCATCTGCGTCGCAGCGCGATGGCGACGGCGGTGGCACTGACCGCGGTGCTCACCACCGGACTGGCCGCGGAGTTGGTCTATCTGGGGCTGAACTGGAACGACATCCTCGACCCGGATCTTGACGCACTGGCCGGTTCGGCGGTGCGCCTGGTGTGTTTTGCCGCCTTTGTCACCGGCCTTGGTCGTGCCCTGCTGTCGGCAGAGCGACCGTCATGGCGTCTGCCGGCGCTGTCCGATCTGGCCGCCCGGCGTCTGCGCCGGATTCCCTGGCTGCTCGGCGCAGCTGCGCTGCTGTTCGGCCTGATCGAGCGGATCAGTCGCACCATCGGTTCGAGCCTGCCGGCCACGGTCGCCACCCGCGGACTGATGGCGCTGGTGATCAGTGGCCTGATCGGCTCCGCCTGGCTGCGCCTGCGCAAGGCGCGACAGCAACAGGCCGACGACGGCGAAGTGGAGCATCACCCGCTGTGGATCGGCCTGCTCGGCGCGGCGGCGGTGCTCGGCGTGCTGACGAGCTGGCTGGGCGTGGCGCTGGGCTATATCGCGCTGGCATTTTTCGTGGCGGTGCAGATGCTGTGGATCGGCGTGATCGTGGCCAGCACCTACCTGCTGTTTCACCTGCTGAATGACCTGATCCATACCGTGCTGTCACCACGTGGACGTGGCGGTCAGCGCCTGCAGGCCACTTTCCAGCTGGCGCCGCACACGCTCGATCAGGCCGCGACCCTGCTCGCCGGCCTGAGTCGGGTGCTGCTGACCCTGCTGGTACTGGCCACCGTGCTGACCCCGTTCGGTGCAGGCCCCGGCGACCTGCTGGCCAGCGCCGGCCGCACCCTGAGCAACCTCAAGCTCGGCACGCTGTCGATCGACCCCGGCAGCATCTTCCGGGCCGCGCTGGTACTGGTGATCGGCATCCTGCTGCTGCGCATACTCAAGCGCTGGCTGCGCGACCAGCTGCTGCCGAAATCCACGATGGAACCGGGCATGCAGGACTCCATCGTCACCCTGCTCGGCTACCTCGGCGGGCTGCTGGTGCTGGTGCTGACCCTGGCCACGCTCAACGTCAACCTCACCAGCATCACCTGGATCGTCAGCGCGCTCTCGGTGGGTATCGGCTTCGGCTTGCAGGCGATCGTGCAGAACTTCATCTCCGGCCTGATCCTGCTGGTCGAGCGGCCGGTGAAAGTCGGTGACTGGGTCAGCCTGGGCACGGTCGAGGGTGACATCCGCCGGATCAACGTGCGTGCCACCGAAATCCAGCTGTGGGATCGCTCCACCGTGATCGTGCCGAACTCGCAGCTGATCACCGAGAACGTGCGCAACGTGACCCAGCCCAACGCGCTGGGTCGTGTGCAGGTCAAGCTGCCAATGCCTCTGGACACCGATGCCGGCAAGGTGCGCACGCTGGTACTGGACGTGTTGAACGCCCACCCGGGCACGCTGGCTGCGCCGGCTCCGTATGTGCGGCTGGAGAACCTCGACGACGGCGCGATGACATTCAACTGCGTGGCCTATGTAAACAGTCCGCGCGATGCCGGCGGCGTGAAGAGCGAGCTGCTGTTCGACCTGCTCGAGCGCCTGCGCGCGGCGCGCCTGCCGTTGATCCGCGCGCAGCTGATCCGCACCCTGCCGCCGCTGGCCGAAGACGGCGAACGCACGGGCTGAGCCGGCGCGATAGACTGCCGGCGATCCACGGAGCAAAGCCGATGGGATTTCTGCAATACCTGCCCGAACCACCACTCGACGCACTGATCGCGAAGGTGTGGGACTGGGACATGCCGCCGGCCGCCCATCACCATGAACGGGTACTGCCGCAACCCGGCGCGCAACTGATCATCAACCTGCACGAGGACGAGACGCGGGTCTACACCGACGACGCTGCCCGCCGCTGCATCCGCTCTTCCGCCAGCGTGCTCGGCGGTCCGATGCTGCGCAGCGAAATCATCGACACCGCCGAACAGATCCGGGTGATGGGCGTGGTGTTTCATCCCGGCGGCGCCCATGCACTGACCGGCGAAGACGCACGCGCGCTGACCGGACACGACATCGACCTGGGCGATTTGTTCGGCAACGCCGCCGCCGCCCTGCTGCGCGAGCGGTTGCTGGCGATCGACACGCCATGCGAACGCGTGCGCACCCTGGCGCAATGGTTGCGGCAGCGCATGCACGTCACCGCCCTGCATCCCGCGGTGGATCACGCATTGGCCATGCTGGCACGGCAGCCGCAGGTGCACCGTATTTCACTGCTGGCGCGCGATGCAGGGCTGTCCGAGCGTCGTCTCGGCATGCTGTTCCAGCACCAGGTGGGCATGCGCCCCAAGCACTACGCCCGGCTGCTGCGTTTTCGTGCCGTGCTGAGCCAGGCACAAGACCGGGCGAGCGTGAACTGGAGTCGCGTGGCTGCCGACTGCGGCTACAGCGACCAGGCCCACCTGAGCCATGAGTTTCGCCAGTTTTCCGGCATCACGCCCACGGCGTTCATGGCGGCGCGCGGGCCGTACGCGAACCATCTGGCGCTGGATTGAGCGACAGAAATCTACAAGACCCTGCATGCGGCCGAACGTAGTCTGGCGCCAGTCATCACCACGGAGGTTCCATGTCACAAACCAGCGGCAGCACCATCATCCCCTGCCTGCGCTATCGCGACCCGCACGCGGCCATCGCGTGGTTGTGCAAGGCATTCGGCTTCAGCAAGAACGCGGTCTACGAAAACGATCAGGGCGGCGTCGAGCACGCGCAGCTGGTCCATGGCAACGGCATGATCATGCTGGGTGGCGTGCGCCATGACGACTTCGGCCAGCACATCGCCCAGCCGGACGAAATCGGCGGCCGCGAAACCCAGTGTGCCTGCGTGATCGTGACCGACTGCAAGTCACACTACGACCGGGCCAAAGCCGCCGGCGCCGTCATCGTCAACGATTATGCGGAAAAGGACTACGGCGGGGCCGGCTACAGTTGCCACGATCCGGAAGGCCATCTGTGGTATTTCGGCAGCTATGATCCCTGGCAGCCCGAATAGGACCCCGACTCGTCGATGCATGCCGTGCCGACAGCCGGATGGGCTGTCGGCACGACGATTTCACGGTGTCACGGCGGCGGGTTTCAAGGTCGAGTGCGGCCGTGCAACGGCATACATCGCCCAGCTGATCTGCTTGAGCAGGCCGTGCCGATCCTTGCCGATCAAGCCCAGGTCAAAGTGGGTACGATCGGGCAGGAAGCGGATGTCCGACTTCGCCCCGAGGCCATCGAGCACGGCCTTCAGCTTGTGCGCGGCGCCGTCGAGATAGAACGTATCGGCGGTGCCCACGTAGAGGTGGATCTTGCCGTCCAGATCGGGCTTGAGCTGTGCCCAGTCGTGCTGCAGTCGCCAGGCGATGTCGTAGTGGTCGCGCCAGTAGGCAACCACCGCCGGATCGACGTCGCCGGTATCGCGATCGAACATCGGCTCGGGCTTGCCATCCTTGCCGCGCGGCGAGAACACCCACTCGAACGAGGCCAGCTGACCGCCGTAGCTGCCCAGCACGCGCTCCAGCCGGGCAAACTGCTCGAAGGTACCGAGTACCTTGGCGTGATCGCGCACCAAGGGGTAGGCCGAGCCATCGGGCCGGTGATAGACGTTGGCGTTCGGCGCATACAGGTCGACGCCGGTGAAATCATGGAAATCGCTGGGATCGGGTGAGGTCGACCAGGTGCCGCCAAAGATTTTCGGATAGCGCGTCTGCAGCCACAACGTGGCCCAGCCGCCGGAGGAATGGCCATTGAGGAAGCGACCATTCACGTCCGCATCCATCCTGTATTGCGCTTCCAGATGCGGGATCAGTTCGGTGGTCAGCGCCTGCCCCCACGGCCCGTTGTTGACCGAGTCGGCAAACTCATGGGTGCCGGTGGGGCTGGACTCGTCCAGGAACACCCAGACCATCGGCGGCATCTCGTGTTTCGCCATCGCCGCATACACCGTGAACATCGGGCCGATCACGCGATCGTTGTTGCCGCCGAAACCCTGCGTGTAATAGACCGTGGGGTAACGGGTGGCAGCCTTGGCATCGTACCCGGGCGGGGTCAGCACCCAGCCGCGCATGTGGATCGGGCGACCCCAGAACGCACTCAACGACGGGCTGATGAAGTCAACCAGCTGTGCATGCGGACGCGCCGCCGCCACGCCGTCGCGAACCGCCTGCGGCGCCGATGCCGACACCGCCCAGGGATCGCCGTCCGCCGGCAACGCCTTGCTCAGGGTCAGGGTCGGGATCCTGCTGGCCGGCAGGTGCAGCTTCACCACCGTGCTGACCAGATCGCCCGCGCCACGGCCGCTGTAGTTGTAGTCATGATTCACGTCGAGCAACGCCTGCACCAGGTAATCACCCGCTGGCAGTTGCGACCAGGCAGCAGGAAATGCCAGCCGATCCGCGTCGATATCCATCACCTGCCCTGGCGCCCAGTGGCTCACCTCGCGCGCTGCCACGCTGGTTTCGGTGGCGCGGAACGGGTTGGCATCGACCTCGGTGACTTCACTGCTCTTGCCCTTCGACTCGGCCCTGGCTGCCGCCTCGGCGGCCTTCGCGTCGGTCGCGAACAGCAGCAACCGGCCCGAGGTCGGCTGGCTGCTGGCTGCGCCAAGCTGGACATGAAAGAACCGGTGCGCAACGGCCTGATCGGTGCGCGCTTGCGCCACACCTGCCAGCAGACCGAAAGACAGCAGGATCGCTGTCAGATGATGACGGTGAATCATGATTTCCCCCTTGAATAAAGGTGCAACAGGCCTGGTGACGAACCATTCAATGCATCACGGTACCGGAGACTCCTTCGCCACCGGCAGCAGCCGCAGATCCTGGAAATCGAAGCTGAAATCGGTCAATGGCGAGATCGGCTGCATGCGCATTTCGCGAATATGGCCATCCATGTCCAGCGAGAAGTCGACGAAGGCGTCGGCGTCCAGCGAACGATCATCCCAGCGCACCGTGAAGCTGTCGTGCTGCCATGGCGTCATCGTGCCGATCAACTGCTTCGTCTTGCTGAAGCGCAGGCGCAACTTGCCATGTTCGCTGCTGACGATGACATCGCCATACCAGGGATCGCGATAAGTGCCCGCGTAATCGGCCAACGGCAGCGACGGCTTGGCGTGCTTGTCGCGCGCCTTCTCGTGCTCCGCCACGCTGTGGTCAGCCTTGGCCTCGGATTGCTGCACGGCCTGCTGGTAGACCGCGACCCAGTCGGTCTTGTGCGCGGGGTTCAGGTAAGCATCCAGCACGCGATAAGTCACCGCGTTGAACGCGGCACCCGACTGCTGGTTGGTCAGCACCACCACACCCAGATGCAGTTTCGGCACCATCGTCACGCGTGACACAAAGCCGGGCCAGCCACCGGTGTGCCAGGCCAGTTTCTGGCCCATGTAGTCACTGAGAAACCAGCCCTCGCCGTAACCGTAGAAGTCCGGCGTCAACTGGGCCATTGCGGGGATCGACGAACTCCTGATCGGGATCGGCGTCAGCATCGACCACATCTCGCGGTGGCTCTTTTCGGAGAACACCCGTCCACCGCCCGGCAGCGCACCGCCAGCCAGTTGCACGTTCATCCACTTGGCCAGGTCATGCACGCTGGCGTAGATGCCGCCGGCACCGGGGTCGTTGAGCCAGGCCATCGGCGGCACCGGCTTGATGTCCTTGAACTCGTACGGCGCATGCCCGGTGGCCACGTCCATGCCGGGTTTCAGCCCGGTCATGTCGATCAGCGACTCGTCCATGCCGACCGGCTTGAACAGATGCTCGCGCACGTAGTCGGCATAACGCTGCCCGGACGCCTGCTCGATCACCAGGGTCGCCACCGCGAACAGGATATTGTCGTAGGCGTAATGGCTGCGAAAACCGTTCTTCAACGGCACCTTCGCCAGCCGCTCGACCACGTCCTTCGTGGTGTACGAGGTCGGCGGCCAGTACAGCAAGTCGCCTGCGCCCAGGCTCAGGCCACTGCGATGCGCCAGCAGGTCGCGGATGCGCATCTCGTGCGTCACGTACGGATCGGACATGCGGAACCACGGCAGGTGATCGATCACCCGGTCGTCCATCTTCAACTTGCCGGCATCAGCCAGCTGCTGCAGCGCCGCGGCGGTGAACGCCTTGGTGTTGGAGGCGATCGCGAACAGGGTATGCGCGTCGACCTTGGCCGGCTGGCCCAGCTCGCGCACACCGAAGCCCCGCTCCATCACCACATGGCCATCCTTGACGATGGCCACGGCGATACCGGGCACCTTGAAGGTTTTCAGCGTGCTGGCCATGTAGGCATCGAAATCCTGCAACTGCGCCGGCAGCAGCGGCCGCACGCTGTCGCCGGTCGATACCGGCGGCGGCAAACGCCGCGGCGCCTGGGCCAGGCTCGAGGTGGCGACCACCAGCAGGGCGCAGCAAGCTGCCAGCCTCACGGAAAGCGGGCGCATGGAAAGGAGTCGCTGGGACATCGGATGTTCCCCCTGATGGCAGTCCCCCAACTATCGCGGCAAATCGCCGGCAAGGCCAGCGCTGGAAGTCATGCGCGCGGATCACTCGACGCGGCGCCGGCAAGCACCGATCATCCCGGCACGACAACGAAGCGGGAGCCGGGATGAACTTCGTGGTGGAATGGATCGCTGCCCACGCCCTGCTGCTGTGGGCCCTGCTGCTGGTGCTGGCCCTGTTGGGAGGCGACCTCGCATGGAAGCACAACGCACGCTGGCACCACCGGGCAGTCCAGCTTGGCCGTGCTCCGACGGTGTTGCGCTGGCAGGTGGGTATATTCCTCGTGCTGGCGCTCGCTTTGTTCTTCGCCGCCATCGCGCTGGCCATATTCGGGCGGCAGGGCGCCGCTCTGGCGGGCTTCGATGCCAGCCTGGCCGAGGATCTGCGCGAGCAATTGCCGCTACCGGTGCTGCGTGGGATCGCCGCGGTGACCCATCTCGGCGACGCGCTGTGGGTGACATCGGTCGCGACCCTCGTTCTGCTGGTGCTGCTGCGCCGACAGGGACAGTTGGCGGCCGCATGGCTCGTCGCCCTGTTCGGCATCGTGCCGATCAACGGTGGCCTCAAGACGCTGTTCCATCGCGCTCGTCCGCTGCACGACCACGGTTTCATCATCGAGCCGGGCTGGAGCTTCCCCAGCGGCCATGCGTTCGGCGCCATGGTGTTCTACGGCATGCTTGCCTATGTGCTGCTGCGGCTGACGGCACGCTTTCATCGCGCCATCATTGCCGTCGCCGTGATGCTGATCGGCGTGGCCGGCATCAGCCGCATCCTGTTGCAGGTGCATTATCTCAGCGACGTGCTGGCCGGCTATGCCGCGGGTGCGGCGTGGCTGGTGCTGTGCATCGCCGGCGCGGAATACCTGCGAAGATCCATCCCGGAGTCACCATCATGAATGACCTGTTCACTCCACGACCTCACGAGGGGCCGGCCATCCGCATCGGCATCGGCGGCTGGACCTATGCGCCGTGGCGCGACAATTTCTATCCCCCGAAACTGCTGCAGCGGCGCGAACTGGAATACGCCAGCCACCAACTCCGCGCGATCGAGATCAACGGCACCTATTACGGCGCGCAGAAGCCGGCGACCTACGCGAAGTGGGCGGCGGAAACACCCGAAGGTTTCGTGTTTTCGCTGAAAGCACCGCGCTACGTCACCGAGGGCAAACGACTGGCCGACACCGGCAGGGGCGTCAGCGGCTTCGTGCACGGCGGGCTGGCCGAGATGGGCGATCGGCTGGGCCCGATCCTGTGGCAATTGCCGCCATCGCGGCCATTCGATGCGGATGATCTTGGGGCCTTTCTCGAGGCGCTGCCACGCGAGTTGAACGGCAAGCCGCTGCGTCACGTGCTGGAGGTTCGCCACGCCAGCTTTCTCAGCGAAACCTACGTGGAACTGGCGCGCGACCATCGCATCCCCACCGTGTTCACCGATTCGCCGGACTATCCATCACTGGCCGACCTCACCGGCGACTTCAGCTACGCCAGGCTCATGCGCAGTGCCGACGCCACTCCCACCGGCTACGCCGCAGTCGAGCTGGATCGCTGGGCCGGGTACGCACGCGACTGGGCCGCCGGCAAGGACATCGTCGACATGCCGCATGTGGCCGCCGTGCAGCCGCATGCGGCGCCGCGCGACGTCTTCGTGTTCTTCATCAGCGCCGCCAAGCACCGCAACCCGGCCGCGGCAATGGCGCTGCAATCACGCGTCGATGGCGCTGCCTGATAGGGGCAGCGCACCCTGTCCGCCCCTGCTAAGCTCGCGACGCATTCAACCGCCGCGAACCCCATGCGCCAACTCAAGCCACTGATCCTGCTGCTGATCGTCATTCTCGCGCTGGCGATGTGGAACCGCCATGCCGGTCATCCGGACCGTCCCCTTGCACCCGCCACCGGTGCCGGCAGCGAACTCGCGCACCCGGCACCTTCGGCGGACGACGGCGCCGCTTCGCTGCCGGCGCAGGCACGCGAGATGGTCCGGCAGATCGAGCGCGGCGGTCCGTTCGAACACAGCCAGGACGGCGCCGTTTTCGGCAACTACGAAGGCCTGCTGCCGAAGCAGCCACGCGGCTATTACCACGAGTACACGGTGGAAACCCCAGGGGCGCGCACCCGCGGTGCCCGACGCATCATCACCGGCGGTACGCCGCCGATGATCTGGTACTACACCGACGACCACTACCGCAGTTTTCGCCGCTTCGAGGTGAACCGGTGAGCACGCGCCGTTTTGATCTCGACCTGACCCGCTCCAGCCAGAACGGCGTCTACTTTGTCGGCGGCAACGATCTCGATCGGTTGGCTCGCAACGCCCACCGCGATGAGCTGTGCGTATGCCGCATCGACCTGAGCGGCTGCCGCGACAAGGAGGAACTGCTCTTGCGTCTTGCCGTCTCGCTGCAGTTGCCGACAACGTTCGGCTACAACTGGGACGCACTGGCCGATTGCCTGCGCGATCTCGACTGGATGCCGGCGTGGGGGCATGTACTGCTGTTCGATCACGTCGACGAACTGCGCGAGGCGGCCGGCGCCGACTACGACATTTTGCTCGGCATGCTCGATGATGCCGCCACCTTCGGCGAAGAACACGACCGGCCGTGGTTCGCGTTCCTGACCCTGCCCGACAGCGCTTTTGAGCACGCTCGGCCATCCGCCTGAAAGCGGGCCACCCATTCCCCATTGGAAAATCATGCAGACCATCGAATTTGAACTGGAAGGCGACTACGTCGAGCTCAACATGCTGCTCAAGCTGGTCGGCCTGTGCGACAGCGGCGGTGCCGGCAAGGCGATCGTCGCCAGCGGTGCGGTGGCGGTGGATGGCAAAATCGAACTGCGCAAGACCTGCAAGATCCACGCAGGCCAGGTGGCCACCATCGACGACGTGGAAATCCATGTGCTGGCCGACCCGGCAGGCCTCGACGACGGCCGTCCGCAGGCAGGCCGGCCCGACTGAATCATTCTCGCGGCAGAGCTTGCAAGCGCCGGTCGAACTCCGCGCCGGCAGGAAGGCGCAGCAGGAACTCGCGTTCGAGCACATCGCGCAGCTCGGCCACGTCATGCAGACGCCGGCGCTCCGGTTCATGTCCGATCCGGCGCACCGTGAACTCGTGGTTGAACAGGCTCAGCCGACGATCCGCCGGCGTGCGTCCCAGCATGAGGTTGCTCACGAATCGTGATGCAGGATGGGTCGATACGTAGTGGTTGGCCACCACGTAGTCGACCATCGGCACCGGCCGCAGATCGAAGCGGTACAAAGTACGCCACTCGCCGTGCGCCAGCGACTGCATGCGCCACTCGGCGGCGTCCTGCAGCAGGCGAAACGGCTCATGACCGGTAACCTGCTCGACATCGGGCTGCAACCGCAATGCGCCGGTGAGCACATGGCCGCCGAAGCCCACGTCGACCAGCCAGCTTTCGCCGGCCAGCACGACCCGCAGCAGCATGTGCGTCTGCGGCGTTTGCGCATCCTCCGGGTGTCCCCACAACACGCGTGCGATCAGGCCGGTCACGTCGAAGCCGATCTCGCGCAGCACCGCTTCGAACAGCAGGTTCTGCTCGAAACAGTAGCCACCGCGCCCCTCATCCACCAGCTTGCGTTGCAACGCGGCCAGCCCCAGCTCCACCGGCAGGCCCTGCAACGGATCCAGGTTGGCGAACGGGATCGACGCCACATGCGCCATGGCCAACCCGCGCAGGGTCGCCAGGTCGGCAGCCACCGGGCCAGACCAGCCAACGCGGCGCAGATAGGCGCCCGGATCGATCCCGTCAGACATGCCGCTCTCCCGTGAATTCGGCGCCCATGGTAGCCAGCGCGTGGCGCCTTCGCATGTAACTCCCGGCGCCCGGCCGACGAATGACTTGTCGAGCCCGTGGAAACGGCATGCATCCATCGCCGTCGGCACCACGTAACTACTCCTGCATGCCGCGCTCGTGCATGCCCATCGTCAGCGAGGTTGTCCATGATCCGCTATCGTGCGTTTCGTCTTTTCTCCCTTGCCGGAGCCGTGCTGCTCGCCGGGCTTGCCGCCTGCCAGCCGGTGTCGGCCGCCAGCGACATGGGCCGCCTGCCCGCTCCCGCGCTGGATGCCGGCGCCGACGCCTCCGGCCACAACGAAGTCGCCGTGTTCGCCGGCGGTTGTTTCTGGGGGATCGAAGCGGTGTTCGAACACGTCAAGGGGGTGCGCAAGGCCACCGCCGGCTATTCCGGCGGCGCGGCAAGCACTGCCAGTTACGATGAAGTCAGTGGCGGCGATACCGGCCACGCCGAATCGGTGAAGGTGGAGTTCGACCCATCCCGGGTCAGCTACGGCAAGCTGCTGCAGGTGTTCTTCTCGGTCGCGCTGAACCCCACCGAACTGAATCGGCAGGGGCCGGACAGCGGCACGCAATATCGTTCGGTGCTGTTCTACACCACCCCGGAACAGGAAAAGCTTGCCCGCGGCTACATCGCCCAGCTGACCGCCGCCAAGGCGTTCACCGCACCGATCGTGACCCAGGTGGTGCCGCTGAAGGCGTTCTACCCGGCCGAGGCATACCACCAGCATTACTACGATCTGCATCCGGACAATCCGTACATCGTGTTCAACGACGCGCCCAAGGTCGCGCACCTGCAGAAATTGTTCCCCGAGCTTTATCAGGCACCGCAGCATTTGGTGGAGGTCCAGCTTCATTGACGCGCGCTGCACTGACGCTCTGACAAAGTTTGCGCCCCGGGTTGCCTGAGGCGGCACGACCCCCATGTCGGAAGCTTCGCGCCTTGTCGCGCGCCTTTCGATACTCTCCCCACGTGCCGCCTCATGCAGCCCCTCCCGCACCACCGAAAGAACTCACCCGCAGCTTCCTGGGCGTTTTCCGCTACAGCGGGCGCGCGCTGGCACTGGTCTGGAGCACCAGCCACGGGCTGACCGTCGCGCTGGCCGCGCTCACCCTGGTCGCCGGCTTGCTGCCGGCCGGCATCGCCTGGGTCGGCGCGCACATCGTCGACGCGGTGGTCGGCGCCAGCAGGCTCTGGGCCGCCAACGGAACGGCACCGCTGCGCGCGGTATTCGAATGGGTGGTGCTGGAAGGCGTGCTGGTGGCGGCGCTGGCCGGCGCGCAGCGCGGCCTGTCATTGTGCCAGTCGCTGCTGCGTGCCCAGCTCGGCCAGCGCGTCAACGTGATGATCCTGGAGAAGGCGCTGACCCTGGAGCTGGCGCACTTCGAGGATTCGGAGTTCTACGACAAGCTCACACGCGCCCGCCGCGAGGCATCGAGCCGGCCGCTGTCGCTGGTGACGCGCACGTTCGGGCTGGGCCAGAACGCGATCTCCCTGCTCAGCTACGGCAGCCTGCTGTTCCAGTTCTCGCCGTGGGCGGTGGCGGTGCTGCTGCTGGCCGGCCTGCCCTCGTTCTTCGCCGAGACGAAGTTCTCCGGCGACGCGTTCCGGCTGTTCCGCTGGCGCTCGCCGGAAACACGCATGCAGCTGTATCTGGAAACCGTGCTGGCGCGCGAGGACCACGCCAAGGAAGTGAAACTGTTCGGCCTCGGCCCGCTGCTGCTGCAGCGCTACCGCGACATCTTCCACACCCTGTACCGCGCCGATCGCGACCTTGCCGTGCGTCGCGACAGCTGGGGTTTCGGCCTCGGCTTGCTGGGTACGCTGGCGCTGTACGGCGCCTACGCGTGGATCGCCGCCAGCACGGTGATGGCGCGCATCACCCTGGGCCAGATGACGATGTACCTGGCGCTGTTCCGCCAGGGCCAGTCGGCGGTGTCGGCGATGCTGTCGGCAATCGGCGGCATGTACGAGGACAACCTCTATCTGTCCACGTTGTACGAGTATCTGGAAACGCCGGTTCCGGCCGCCGTGGGCGTCGCACAGCAAGGCGCACGGCCCGATGACGGCGTCCGCTTCGAGCAGGTCAGCTTCACCTACCCCGGCGCCGGTGAACCGGCGCTGCGCGACATCGACCTGCACATCCGCCCCGGCGAGTCGCTAGCCCTGGTCGGCCAGAACGGCTCGGGCAAGACCACCCTGATCAAGCTGCTGACGCGCCTGTATCGACCCGACAGCGGCCGCATCCTGCTCGACGGCACCGATCTGCAGGATTGGGACGAGGCCGTGCTGCTGCAACGCATCGGCGTGATCTTCCAGGACTTCGCCCGCTACCAGATGCGCGTGGGCGAAAACGTCGGCGCCGGCGACGTCACCCACTTCGACGACGAAGCGCGCTGGCGCGAAGCCAGCGACAAGGGCATGGCCAGCGATTTCATCGACAGCCTGCCGGCCGGTTTCGAGACACAACTGGGCAAGTGGTTCAACGACGGACGCGAACTGTCCGGCGGGCAGTGGCAGAAGATCGCCCTGGCCCGCGCCTTCATGCGCTCACGCGCCGACATCCTGGTGCTGGACGAACCCACCGCCGCGATGGACGCCCAGGCCGAGGCCACCATCTTTGAACACTTCCGCGAACTCTCCGGCGGCCGCATCGCAATCCTGATCTCGCACCGCTTCTCCACCGTGCGCATGGCCGACCAGATCATCGTGATCCAGGACGGCCGCATCATCGAGCGCGGCAACCACGAGCAGCTGATGGTCGAGGATGGGCATTACGCGCATTTGTTTTTGTTGCAGGCGCAGGGGTATCGGTGAGGTCGCGCGACACGCCTTGCTGGCTCGGCCGGCGACTCCGAGAGTTCAACCAACGAACATAGCTGATGCGAACCCGACGCCATGCAAGCTCAGGGCAAAGGTCGCTTTGACGACCGTCCACAATCTCCAGAGCTGCGCGGCGTTGCTGGTCAGATCGTCTCGCTGAACTGTTTCAATTTCGGTTCCACCGTTTCAGTGCCAACGCGGCGAGCCTCTTCCCTCGCGCCTCAATCTCGATCACACCCCATTTGGTGCATCGAAGAACTTCGCGGCTCAGTTCGAAATGTGTGTTCTCCAACTTGCGTTTCTTTTCCTCGAACGGGAGATTGCCTAGCTCAGAGTTGTATCCGGTAAGCGTCAAGTTCCCCAATGTGTCTAGCCACTTTTCATGAATGGCCAGACAATCCGGGCCAAGTTCCGCCTTCCATGGATCCGAAAGCGTCTGCGGCATGATGTGCTCCATTGTTGCCGTCGAGGAGTCCACGATTTCCTTGTGTTCGTATGCTTCTTCAAGCGCGACCAACACGTAACGTGCGATACGCCGGCGTGGATAGAGGTCTTGTGACACCAGCGCCGCCTCAAACTCTTCGTCGACCGGCCATCGGCGGCCGCCCGCACCCTGCGTGAGCTTGTCGCGCAGCCATATCTGCGGTGCGTCTTCCGGAAGATTCGAGCATAGTTCGAGGGTCATCTTGTTCAAGGCGTTGGTCGGGACGCCGCAAACCAAGCGTCGAACATAGAACGACTCGAGAATGTCCAGGCTGTGGACAAATTCGTCACCATTCAACACATCGCTCTTCCAACTGCGATAAAGCCGGAGCAACAGCGGATAGAACACGGTCGAGTCCAGCTCCTGTATGCCCATCAGCCGCTTGGCGACCCGTTCATCAGACTCTTCGTCCGGCCTGATGAACTTCTCATATCCGACGGCTGCCTGCTTCATGTCACCGAGCAGGGAGCGAACGCTATCAACGCCCTTTGACTTCTCGAATTCCGCTTTTGCGGCGGTGTAGATGTCTCCCTTGCGGACATTTCGCCCATGGCGCATGCCGTAATGTCGAAGGAACTCTGTCATAGACGAGCCTAGATGCGCTTCCATAGGACGCCACAATTCCTCATACGCAACTTCCTGCTCGCCGCCAGCAGTCGTGGAATGCTGAAAACGCATCAACACATAATTGCGAACCAGATCAGCCTGATTGAGCGGCTTTCCCTTGTGGTTCAAACTTTCAAAGATCAAATAGGGATCGTCTGACTCACCAAGGTTGATCATCACTACCTGCAGGGATTGCTGAATAGCCTGCAGGGTCGTACCGGCAATGACAGACTGTCCATCGTCGTCGACTCCCGCCAGCCTCTTCATGAAGTAACGATAGGACTGCACGACACCCGACTCTTCGTAGGGGGTCAAATTGCGCCGGTATACCACCGCGTTGTATGCCGCACGATCGACTTGGGTAGGCACGAGCTTCAGATCGTCCGGAGCCTGGTAATGACGATTCAGTAGCAGGTCACCGATGATGCCTTCGGTCACCTTGTCATTCGAAGCGTTCGCCTGATCCCGAATAGCAGCAAGCAGTAGTGAAAGGGTCGTCAAGCGCTGCTGCCCATCAATGACTAGATGCTTGCCTACGCCGACCGGTACCGACTTCACTGGCACAGTGACAATGGCTCCCATGAAATGAGAGGTGCGACCTTCCTCGTCGTACTGCGCCATCAGATCATCCCAGAACGTCGCCCAATCCCTGGAGTCCCAGGAGTAGGCACGTTGAAACAGCGGAATGATCCCCTGCTTGGATCCGTCAAAATACTGGATGATGTGTACGGGAGCTGCTTCCATGTAAGCCTCGTTTGACCGGTAGAAACGCTGTAAGGCTGGCTGTCGTCAGCCCACCGTGATTGGCATCAGCGTACCTCACCAGCCAACCCAGTCGAAGGCAGCAAGATCACATCAACCACCCTATCGGGCTGTGCGACGCCTCTCCGAAAGGAATGCCAGTATGACAACATGGCGAGCGTCCGCCCTCCAGCTTGACCATCGCCGCCCGCGCACCCCATGCTTTGCATCTTGTCTCCATCGAAACACACGCATGAGCAGTCGCTACAACGCCGCCGATATTGAAGTCCTGTCCGGCCTTGACCCGGTGAAACGCCGCCCGGGCATGTATACCGACACCAGCCGCCCGAACCATCTGGTGCAGGAAGTGGTGGACAACTCGGTGGACGAAGCGTTGGCCGGCCACGCCAGTGCGATCGAGGTGGTGCTGCACGCCGATGGCTCGGTGTCGGTGAGCGACGACGGCCGCGGCATGCCGGTGGACATCCACCCCGAGGAAGGCGTGTCGGGCGTCGAACTGATCATGACCCGGCTGCATGCGGGCGGAAAGTTCAGCGGCAAGAACTACAGTTTTTCCGGCGGCCTGCACGGCGTGGGCGTGTCGGTGGTCAACGCGCTGTCCGATCGCGTGGAAGTCACCATCCGCCGCGACGGCTCCGAATATGCGATGGCGTTCGAGCACGGCGACATGGTCAGTCCGCTGGAAGTGATCGGCACGGTCGGCAAGAAGTGCAGCGGCACCACCTTGCACTTCTGGCCCGAGGCGAAATATTTCGACTCGCCGAAGATCTCGCTGGGCAAGCTCAAGCACCTGCTGCGCGCCAAGGCGGTGCTGTGCGCCGGGCTCAACATGAAGCTCACCGACGAAGCCAGCGGTGAAGTCATCGAATGGCACTACGAGGATGGTCTGCGCGACTACCTGCGCGGCGAGCTCGAAGGCAACGAGGCGCTGCCGAACGAGTTGTTCGTGCACCAGATGGCGCGCGACGCCGAGGGGATGGAAGTCGCGCTGGCGTGGCTGCCGGAAGGCGAACTGGTGCAGGAAAGCTACGTCAACCTGATTCCCACCGCGCAGGGCGGCACCCACGTCAACGGCCTGCGTACCGGCCTGACCACGGCGATCCGCGAGTTCTGCGACATCCGCAACCTGCTGCCGCGCGGCGTGAAACTGGCGCCGGAAGATGTGTGGGAACGCATCGCCTTCGTGCTTTCCGCGCGACTGCAGGACCCGCAGTTCGCTGGTCAGACCAAGGAGCGACTGTCGTCGCGCCAGGCCGCCGGCATGATCGAGAACGTCATCCACGATGCCTTCAGCCTGTGGCTGAACCAGAACGTGGGCACCGGCGAACGCATCGCCCAGCTGGCGATCGAGCGTGCCAGTGCACGCCTGAAAGCCGCCAAGCAGATCGTGCGCAAGAAGATCACCCAGGGCCCGCAATTGCCCGGCAAGCTGGCCGACTGCACCGCCACCGACCTCACCCGCACCGAGCTGTTCCTGGTCGAGGGCGATTCGGCCGGCGGCAGCGCCAAGCAGGCGCGCGACAAGGAGTTCCAGGCGATCCTGCCGCTGCGCGGCAAGATCCTCAACACCTGGGAAGTCGAATCCACCTCGGTGTTGGCTTCGGAGGAAGTGCACAACCTTGCCGTGGCGATCGGTTGCGATCCGGGCAAGGACGATCTCTCCGGTCTGCGCTACGGCAAGGTGGTGATCCTGGCCGACGCGGATTCCGATGGCCTGCATATCGCCACCTTGTTGTCGGCACTGTTCCTCAAGCACTTCCCGAAGCTGGTCAGCGAAGGCCATGTGTTCGTGGCGATGCCGCCGCTGTTCCGCGTCGACGTGGGCAAGCAGGTGTTCTACTGCCTCGACGAAGGCGAGAAGGAAGCGATGCTGCAGCGGATCGAGCGCGAGAAGATGAAGGGCGCGGTCAGCACCACCCGCTTCAAGGGCTTGGGCGAAATGAACCCGCCGCAGTTGCGCGAGTCCACCATCCACCCGGATACGCGCCGGCTGGTGCAGCTGACCATCGGCGACGAGGACGACGGCACCAGCAAGCTGATGGACATGCTGCTGGCCAAGAAACGCGCCGGTGATCGCAAGGCCTGGCTGGAAGAGAAAGGCGATCTCGCCACGCTCGAGGTCTGATCGCACGACGCCTTTGCCGGCAATTCACTTCACTGAATGCGAGCCCGCGGCGATGCATCCGTTCCGATGCACGCTGCGTAACTACAGGTGCTTCCAATCCGCGAAGCGGAAAATCCTGGAGAACATTCATGAAGACTCATTCCCGCATGCGTGCCGTGGCCGTCGGCCTTTCGCTGGCGCTGGCCAGCGCGGCCGTGGTGCCGATGGCGATGGCCGGCCAGATGGATTCGATGAGCATGCAGAAGACCGTGATGGTCGGAGGCGCCGCGATGTATCCGTCGAAGAACATCATCGAGAACGCGGTGAACTCGAAGGATCACACCACCCTGGTCGCCGCGGTGAAGGCTGCCGGCCTGGTCGAGACGCTTGAAGGCGCCGGCCCGTTCACGGTGTTCGCCCCCACCAACGAGGCGTTCGCCGCATTGCCGGCCGGCACGGTGGACAATCTGCTGAAGCCCGAGAACAAGGCCACGCTGACCAAGATCCTCACCTATCATGTTGTTCCCGGCAAATACACGGCACACGACCTGGCCAAACTGGCCAAGGCGCACGGTGGCAAGGCCATGCTGAAGACCGTCGAGGGTGACTCGATCACCGTTTCCGGCAGCAACGGCAAGTGGACCGTCACCGATGCGAAGGGCAACGTCGCCAACATCACGATCGCCGACGTCACGCAGTCCAATGGCGAGATCTTCGTGATCGACAAGGTGCTGATGCCGTAACAGCATCGCGCCACGATCGTTCGCAGCCACCCGGCCAGTGCCGGGTGGCTTTTTTTGTGGCGATGGCGGCGCTATGGTTCGGGCTGGTTACCCGCGAGCATTCCGCATGGCCCTGCTGCCGCCACTCAATCTCGAACGCTGGATCGACGAGCATCGCCACCTGCTGAAGCCTCCCGTGGGCAACAAGTGCATCGTCGATGGTGACTTCATCATCATGATCGTCGGCGGCCCGAACGCGCGCACCGATTACCACTACGACGAGGGCCCCGAGTTTTTCTACCAGCTCGAAGGCGAGATCACGCTGAAAGTGCAGGACGACGGCGTGGCCCGCGACATCCCGCTGAAAGCCGGCGAGATCTTCTACCTGCCGCCGCGCGTGCCGCATTCGCCGAACCGCGCCGCCGGCTCGATCGGGCTGGTGATCGAGCGCCGCCGCATGGCTGGCGAGAAGGATGGCCTGATGTGGTTCTGCGAACGATGCAACCACAAGCTGTACGAGGAGTACTTCACCCTCGACAGCATCGAAAGCGATTTTCCGCCGGTGTTCGATCGCTTCTATCGGTCGGTCGAGGCGCGCACCTGCAACGCCTGCGGCCACGTCCATCCCGCACCGGAAAAATACCTGTAGGAGTGCACCCTCTGCGCGACGGCTTTTCCGCAAGGTCACGAAGAGCCATCGCGCACCAAGGTGCGCTCCTACGCACGGCTCAACCATTTCCGCGCCATTCGGCGCAGCGACGGATCCAGCGTCTCGTCGCTCGCTATCGCGTCAACCGGTCGCCACGCCAGCGCGAGGGCTTCGCTGTTGACGACGAACGACGCGTTCGTTCCCGCGCGCACCACATGACGCACGTCGTAATGCCAGTGCTCCGGCTCCCCGGCGCGGGCCGGAATGCCATGCCGGTCAATGTCGAAAATATCGCCATCGATGCGCAAGTCGGTCAGACCGGTCTCCTCCTGCGCCTCGCGCAAGGCCACTCGCGCCAGGTCGATATCGCCATCGGCATGACCGCCCGGCTGCAACCATCGACCCAGCTTGCGGTGATGCATCAGCAACGCTTCGGCGCCGTCGGCACTGACCACCCAGGCCGAACCGGTGAAATGCCCCGCTGCATGTGAGCGCTCAAAGACCTCAGGGCCCTGGGCGAGAAAGCGTTGAAAGCAATCCGCCAGCCCGGCCTCGGCCGGATGACGGCAGGTATAGCTCGCCAGTTGATCGTGAAACATCGGAAAATCAGCGCGCATGACTTGTGGCACGGTTCGGAAAAACCAGTACATCATAGCTGCGCCGCAGCTTGTTCACCCCCCGCCACTCCGTTATGGTTGCGCGTCACCGTGGCTTGTCGCGCATGGCTCGTTGAGCTTGCTTGCGAGCGCGGCATTTGTAGCATTTTCGGGGGAGAGACATTCCATGCTGTTCAAGCGCATCAAGCCACTCGATCAAATCATGGCTACGGCCGAAAAGAAGGCCCTCACCCGGCAGCTCGGCCCGATCCAGCTGACCATGATGGGGGTGGGCGCGATCATCGGCACCGGCATTTTCGTGCTGACCGCCGAAGCGGGCCAGAAGGCCGGCCCCGGCATGATGATTGCCTTCATCATCGCCGCGGTGGTCTGCGGACTGGCCGCATTGGCCTACGCCGAACTGGCCTCGATGATTCCGGTGGCCGGCTCTGCCTATACCTACACCTATGGCGTGCTTGGCGAAGGCCTGGCCTGGGTCGTCGGGTGGGCATTGGTGCTTGAATACGCCATCGCGGCAGGCGCCGTGTCGGTAGGCTGGTCCGGCTACATGAACGGACTGCTGACCCATGCAGGCCTCGGCCTGCCCAGGTTCCTGCAAAGTGGCCCGATGGATGGCGGCGCGTTCAACCTGCTGGCCTTCCTGATCGCCTTGACGATCACTTTCCTGTTGCTGATCGGCACCTCCAAGTCGGCCAAGGTCAATGCCGCCCTGGTCGCCATCAAGATCATCGCGCTGACCGCTTTCATCGTGGTCGCCCTCCCTGCGGTGAAAGATGCCAATTTCACGCCGTTCCTGCCCAATGGCTGGGGCAGCCCGATGGGCGGCATCGGTGTGCTGGGCGCGTCCGCCTCGATCTTCTTCGCCTATATCGGCTTTGACGCCGTCTCGACCGCGGCCGAGGAAACCAAAAATCCCAATCGCAATATTCCGATCGGACTGATGGGCTCACTGGCCATCTGCACCGTCTATTACCTGCTGGTGAGCTACGGCGCCGTGGGCTCCATCGGCTCACAACCCATGATGGGGCCGAATGGCATCGCGCTCCAGCCCGGCACTCCGGAAATGGCCGCAGCCTGCCATGGTTCGCAGGCGCTGGTATGCAGCAAGGAGGCACTGGCCCACGTGATGCGCGTGCTCGGTTTCCAGAGCATGGGCAACTGGATCGGCATCGCTGCCGCGCTGGCACTGCCGTCGGTGGTGCTGATGATGATTTACGGCCAGACCCGCATCTTCTTCACGATGTCGCGTGACGGCCTGCTTCCCGGTCGCCTGTCGACGATCCATCCGCGTTTCCATACACCGCACATCCTGACCCTGATCACGGGCGCGTTCGTCTCGCTTTTTGCGGCACTGTTCCCGGTGGGCATCCTGGCCGACATCACCAACTCGGGCACCTTGTTCGCCTTCATGATGGTGGCCATCGGCGTGATGATCCTGCGCCGCACCCAGCCGGAGCGCCCGCGTCCATTCCGCACCCCGCTGGTGTGGATCGTGTGTCCGCTGGCGGTGCTGGGCTGCCTGTTGTTGTTCCTCAACCTGTCCAGCTTCACCATCACGGCGTTCTTCGTCTGGGCCATCATCGGTCTGGTGGTGTACTTCGCCTATGGTCATCGCAAGAGCCATCTGGCCAATGGTACCGAGCCGGATTGAGGACCTGACCGCCGCACCATCCTGATTCATCAGCAGGCACGGTCATCACCGTGCCTGCGCCCTGTTCGGAATACCCATGCTCAATCAGTTGCTCGCCCGCAAGACCGATTTCAGCAACGACGACCACGGCCACGGCCCTGGACTGCGTCGCACCCTTGGCCCGTGGGGCATCACCGCGCTGGGGATCGGTGCCGTCATCGGCACCGGCATCTTCGTGGTCACCGGCACCGCTGCGGCCGAGCATGCCGGCCCGGCCGTGCTGCTGTCGTTCATCATTGCGGCGATCTGCAGCGGCTTCAGCGCGCTTTGCTATGCCGAATTCGCCACCCTGATCCCGATTTCCGGCAGTTCCTACTCGTATGCCTATGCCTCGCTGGGCGAGCTGGCGGCGTGGTTCATCGGCTGGAACATGGTCGCCGAATACGGCATCTCGGCTTCGGCCGTGGCGGCCAGCTGGACCGGCTATTTCACCAGCCTGCTCGACCATATGGGTTTGCACCTGCCGATCGCCCTCACCGAAGCGCCACTGGCCTTCACCAATGGCCACCTGGTCACCACCGGGCACCTGTTCAACCTGCCGGCGGTGGCGATCGTGCTGGCACTGACCTGGCTTTGCTATATCGGCATCCGCGAATCATCCGGACTGAATGCGTTGATGGTGCTGGTCAAGGTGGGCCTGATCATCATCGTGGTGGTCGCCGGTTATCGCTACGTGAACCCGGCGAACTGGCACCCGTTCATTCCCGAGCCGCAAGGCGACGGCAAGTACGGCTGGTCCGGCATCATGCGCGGCGCAGCGATGGTGTTCTTTGCCTACATCGGCTTCGAGGCAACCTCGACTGCGGCGCAGGAATGCAAGAACCCGCAACGAGACCTGCCGTTCGGCATCCTGGTCTCGCTGGTGATCTGCACCGTGCTGTATCTGGCGATGGCCGCGGTGCTCACCGGCCTGGTGCCGTACACGATCCTGGATACGGCCGAGCCGGTGGTTACCGCGGTGGCAGCCATTCCGCAACTGGGCTGGCTGCGCCTGGTCGTGGAGATCGGCGCGATGATCGGCCTGTCGTCGGTGATCCTGGTGATGATCATCGCGCAGCCGCGCATCTTCATGATCATGGCTCGTGACGGCATGTTGCCGCGGGTCTTCGCCAAGGTGCACCCGCGCTATCGCACACCGCACATCAACACGCTGATCACCGGTGCCATGATCGCCCTGCTGGCCGCCGTGTTCCCGCTCGACTTGCTGGCCAACCTCACCTCGATGGGCACCTTGATCGCCTTCTCGGCGGTATGCGGCGGCGTGCTTATCCTGCGCCACACCTTGCCTGATCTTCCGCGCACGTTCCGCGTGCCGTGGGTCTGGTTCACCTGCCTGGCCGGCGTGGCAAGTTGTTTCGCCCTGCTCTTCAGCCTGGACTGGTTCAACTGGGCCATCCTGGGGATCTGGACCCTGCTCGGGTTCGTCATCTACTTTTTCTACAGCCGACGGCACAGCGTCTTGCGACTGGCGGTAGCAGCAGAAGGCAAAAGCCCGTAAATTCGTTGAATGGCTTTGAAAACATGCGAATATCCGTCATGTACGGCCATTTTTCGTTTTGTGACAACGCTTCAGAGACACGAGCCAGACGTCGAAACATTCTCAAAAATATCACTGCAAATCATTGTTTCAATTGCATTTAACGAGAATTTTCCAACAGAAATTCATTGGCAGGTCGCCCATTCGCCAATCGCGGGAGTATCATCCTCAGTCCGCGGGTTGATCACTTGGCAGTGGGCCCCGGATCGCGGCCCGGCGCGTCAGGTGGGTAGCTCCTCAACCTGGTGTGTCCGGGCCGCACTTTGTCCGCTTCAGGCCCTCCCCCGTCCGCCGCCTGGACATGCCCAGGGCGATGTCCACCCGTTCTTCGCATACGAAAAGGCCGGCATGACGGCCGGCCTTCCCAGTGTTCCTGCTTTCGGTGATCGCCGGATGCGATCAGGCCTTCTTCGGCGTGTGCGACACGCACCAACCTTTCGCATTCACCGATTTGCCCGGAAACAGCTGACACGGACCGCGGCCCGTGGCGCCGCCGGAATAGAACTGGCAATTGGTGCAGTCGTCGCCGGCCTTGTGCTTCGGGTTGCCCGACTTGCTGGCATCCTCGACATAACCAAGCGCCTTCGCGGTCGGGTCGGATTCGCTCACCGGCGGCAGGTCCGCCGCACGAGCGAGGCGTGGCAGGCTACCCATCACTACCGCCGCCATCGTGGTGCCGGCCGCCACCTTGAGGAAGCGGCGACGGGATTCGATATCTTGCTCGTTGGACATGGACATGCCTCCATCGTTTCTGTCCGGCGCACCCTGCACCCGACTCTGTCGGCCATGCTACGCCCGCCAATGCAATTTTTCCTGACTCGCGAGAATGGCTCTCATTCCGCTGAAACGACCATGGCGTCGCGTGCTATGCTTTCAAACCATTTGGACGTCCAAACTGCATGAGCCAGACCTTTCCACCAGGCATACCGACCGAGCTGTTCGATGCTTGCGCCGACAGTATTGCGGATACCGCGCGCGAGCTGTCCGCGCTGGGCTGGACGCCAGCGACAAGCAGCAATTTCTCGATGCGCGTCGACACCGATCATGCCGCCATCACCATCTCCGGGAAACACAAGGGGCGGCTCGGACGCAACGACATCATGCTGATCGACCTGCATGGCAACCCGGTCGGCACCGACGCGCGCCCCAGCGCCGAAACCGCGCTGCACACCCAGCTCTACCGCCGCTGGCCAACCGTGGGCGCGGTGCTGCATACCCATTCGCGCACGCAGAGCGTGGCCTCGCGGCTGTTCGCCAGCGAGGGGGCGATTCGCCTGCAGGGTTGGGAATTGCAGAAGGCCATCCGTGGTCACGACACGCATGAAGGCACGCTGGAAATCCCGGTGTTCCCGAACACCCAGCACATGCCCGAGCTGGTGGCCCGGGTGGACGCCTGGCTGGACGCAGGCAAGCCGCTCCATGCCTACCTGATCGATGGCCACGGCATCTACACCTGGGGTCGTGACATGGCCGAGACCCAGCGTCATCTTGAAGCGCTGGAATTCCTGCTCGGCTGCGAACTGGATCTGAAAAAGCTGAGGACATCATGAGCCGCCTGCGCATCTTCGACGAAGCTCTCCCGCAATCGCCGCTGGTGGTGGTTGAAGACCACACAGCGATCGCCGCCGAACTGGGCAGGGTCGGCGTGCGTTTCGAACAATGGGCAGCGAACCAGCCGATCGCCCCCGGCGCCAGCCAGGACGAAGTGATCGCCGCCTACCGCGGCGACATCGACCGGCTGATGGGCGAGGCAGGCTATCAGGCCGTCGACGTGATCAGCCTTGCTCCCGATCATCCCGACCGCGCCACCCTGCGCCAGAAATTCCTCGGCGAACATACGCACAGCGAGGACGAAGTGCGCTTCTTCGTCGCCGGCTCGGGCCAGTTCACCCTGCACATCGACGGCAAGGTCTACGACATCCTGTGCGAACAGGGCGACCTGATCGGCGTGCCGGATGGCACCCGCCACTGGTTCGACATGAGCGAATCGCCGTACTTCGTGGCGATCCGCCTGTTCACCAACAAGGATGGCTGGGTGGCAAACTTCACCGGCGACGATATTGCCGGCCGGTTTCCGCGCATGCTCCCCGCGGCGCAATAAACCCCTGCAGGAGCGCACCCTGTACGCGATGCTTTTGCCATGAATCCCCGCATCGCGGCTGAGACCGCTCCAACAGGCGTCACGCGGGTTTTCACCCTTTCGGCGCTAAGCTCAAACCTTTCATCCCGGATCGCCCCGTCATGATCGAAATCCGCGCCATTGTCACCGACATCGAGGGCACCACCAGCTCGATCAGCTTCGTTCGCGACATGCTGTTCCCGTACGCGCGCAAGCGCCTGCCCGCGTATCTCGAAACCCATCGCGATACCCCCGAAGTTCGACACTGGCTGCATGAGGCTGCGCGCGAAGCCGGCCTGGTGGAAGCCAGTCGCCAGGAGCTCATCGAGCTGTTGCTGCAGTGGATCGACCAGGATCGCAAATCCACGGCCTTGAAGGCACTGCAGGGCATGATCTGGAAGGAGGGCTACGAAACCGGCGTGTATCGCGCCCATGTCTATCCGGAAGTGGCCGCACGCCTGCGCGACTGGCGTGCCGACGGCCTGCGCCTGTATGTCTACTCCTCCGGTTCGGTGCCAGCCCAGCAGCTGTTCTTTCGCTACAGCGAGGCCGGTGATCTGACCCCGCTGTTCGCCGGTTATTTCGACACCGAAACCGGCCCCAAGCGTGACCCCGAGTCGTATCGGCGCATCGCCGCGGCGATCGAGGAACAGCCACGGCATCTGCTGTTCCTGTCCGATATCGTGGAAGAGCTCGACGCCGCCGAAGCCGCCGGCTTCCATACCGGCTGGCTGGTCCGCGGCCCGCAGGGGATGCCGGAGCAGCCACGCCATCGGGTATATGCCGATTTCAACGCGATCACACCTGCCAACTGATACGCCAAACACGCCATGCGCACCATTTTGACCATCCTGCTCGCGTTTGCCGCCGGCGTGTTGTTGATGCTCTGGATGCCAGGTCGCCCTCGGCATCCCGCCGTCGCCAGCAGTGCCGTGGTGGCGGCATCGGCAACAGCCATCGATGCAACATCAAGTGCTGTCGGCGACGCCAGCACTAATCAGTCTGGACTCGACGACGACTGGCCCAACCAGGGGCCCAGTCCCGAGCAGGTGATGTACGCGCAGCCGCGCATGTTGCGCGACGCCTTGGCCAGGCTTGGTCCGCGCATCAGCGGCAAACCGAATCTGTATCTGATCACCTTCGCCGGTGACGGTGGCGAGGATGTGTTTCGCAACGAGGCCGAATACGCCGCCCAGTTGTTCACCAAGCGCTTCGGCCCCAGCGCGCACAGCCTGGTGCTGGAGAACAATCCGGCCAGCCTGGCCACGCATCCGCTGGCCGACTGGAGCAACCTGGAAGGCGCGCTCGCTGGCGTACACCAGGTGATGCAACCCGATCAGGACATCCTGATACTGTACGTCACCAGCCACGGCAGCGAGGATCACACCTTGCTGGTCGACATGGATCCGCTGCCGCTGGATCAGATCGATGCGCAGGATCTGGCTGGCATCCTGGCTGCGCACCCATTCAAATGGAAAGTGCTGGTGATCAACGCTTGCTACTCCGGCGGCTTCATCCCGACACTGCGCGGTCCCGGCACACTGGTGCTGACCGCCGCACGCGCCGACCGCAGCTCGTTCGGCTGCGGCAGCGAATCGGACATCACCTATTTCGGCCATGCCTGGCTGGTGGATGGCCTGAATCACACCGACAACTTTGTCGATGCATTCAAGCAGGCCCAAGCCGACATCAGCCGCTGGGAACAGCAAGACAAACTCACCCCGTCCGAACCACAAATCGACATCGGCAGCGACATCAGTATGCAGTTGGCACAGTGGCGAAAAGCCATCACCCCCGGGCCGGCGCTGCCATTCAAACCCGCCTTGCCGGCACCCGCCAGCGCAGCCGCAGCCAGCACGATACCGGCGCATTGATCGCCGCTTTCGAGCGTCGCGCGGCAACACCCAATCGACAGAAAGTACCGACACTCTCTTCACGGCCGCTCGCGTTCGGCGTGTTAGCGTCATGCCTGATTTTGCGGGAGACGCGTGCATGAACAATCGAACGGCCAGCATTTCCACATTCCGTGTTTCCCGCGATCCACTCGGCTCAGGACACACCCTGCCAGGGACGCTCGTGCGCATGCTGCTGTTCATGGGCGGCCCTCTGCTGGCCGTCTCCGCATGCACATCACAGCCAACCGTCGCAGAATCGTTCCAGTCTCAGGCGACCCCATGCAAGCCATCGCAACTGGCGTTCCACCTCGACGCTGGCAACGGACGATTCGACGGCATGTCACATGCCGGCACCATGCTGGTACTTCGCAACCAAGGCGCCACCGCGTGCACCCTGCCGGCACAGCCCAGGCCAGGTTTCACCGATGCCAACAGGCAGGCACTGCAGCTGGCCGCGCGGGCCCGACCAGACAAGCAGCCAGCAACAGCCTTGCCGCCGATCCTGATGGCGCCTGGCAGCAGCGTGCATAGCGACATGCGCTGGGTTTCCAGCAACGTGTATGACGCGGGCCATTGCGAGTCACCCGCATTCATGACTCTGGCCATCAACAAGGAAACGATAGCCACCACATTCGCGGGCCAACTGTGTGGCGCCGGCGGCAAGCCGTCCGTCTATACCGTGACGCCATTCCAACCCACCGCAACGCCCACTTCAACCGCAGCGACCAAGACACTGACCTACGCCTGCGACGACGGCCGCACGGTGCTGGCCACCTATCCCGACGGGCACACCGCCATACTCACCATCGAACGACAAACCTACCGACTTCAGCTGGCCGTCGCAGCCGACGGCGCGCGCTATACGGGCGGCCAGTGGCAATGGTGGAGCAAGGGCATGCACGACGCCCGACTCACGCAACTCAAGTCGGGTGAGCACATTGCATCGGGCCGCGGCGTGGCCTGTCACGCGCCTTGACGAGCTTGTCGTCAGGTCGACGGAACCGCTTCGTCGAGCGCGAAGTCGCAACAAACCCTCATCAGCAACCCGCCGCCACTGTCATGCCGCAGTCGCCACGCGGCAAGGGACTACAAGTACGCCCACCGGCGCATCGGGGCGCCGCGGACACCTGATCGCAAGCTCTTGCGATTGTCGCCTGCTGACTCGTCGCACACAGACTCCTGCTGCTATAAATACCGGATACAGATGACCGCATGGCGTGGGGTCGTCTTCACCACAGGGGAACTCGATGATGGCTAGGCGACATTGGATCGTTGCGGCTTTGCTTTTGCTGCTTTGCGTGGGATTGCAGGCACAACCGGTGTCACTTGCCAACCTGGCGAAACACGCCGAGTACAAGGACGCCAGGATTTCTCCCGATGGCAAGTACGTCGCTGCCACCGCCCTGGTTGGGGATGGGCAGACCGTGCTGGCCCTCGTCAACACGGCAACCATGAAGCCGATCGTCGTGCGCCCGCGCGAGGGCGACGACGTGACCGACTTCGACTGGGTGGGACCGGATCGGCTGGTGTATTCGGTCGGACAGCGTATTGGTGGCTACGACAAGCCGCAGGGCACAGGCGAACTGTTTGCAGTCAATGGCGACGGCAGCGGCACCAACTTGCTTTACGGCTACCGCAAGACCGGAGTGAACTCTGACTCCGGTTCATTGATCCAGCACGCTACTGCCGAACGGGGCAGCGCCAGCCTGATCGCCGCCATCCCCGACGACCCGCACCACATCCTGGTCTCGGTCAGCCTTTGGGATACCACCGGCTACGAACTCAATCTGCCGGTTGCATACCGGATGGACGTGCGCAGCGGCGACAAGATCAAGCTGTTGACCGCGCCGATGCGCGGCGCGGGTTTCCTGGCCGATCACGAGGGTCGCATCCGCTTCGCCTACGGCGAGGCCAATGACGGCAGCTGGAAGGTCTACGAGCATCCGCTGGATGGCGATGGCTGGACGCTGCTGCCGCAATTCAGCAACAACCGCTCCACCCCGCTGGCGTTCAGCCGCGACGACCGCAGCGTTTATTTCAACTGCCCGGCAGACACCTCCGGCTTCGGTGTCTGTCGCTGGGACGTGGCCACACGCAAGCTGGCCACCGTGTGGAGCAATCCCAGGGTGGAAGCCGACGATCTGGTGCAGGGCCTGGCCAGCAACAGCATCATCGGCGTGAGCTTCATGGACGGGCGCCCGGGCCTGTCCGTGTTCGACGCGCCATCGGCCGATGCGCAGGCGCTGATCATGCTGATGAAGCAATTCCCCGGCGAGCAGGTCAGTTTCACTTCGGGTACCACCGACGGCAGCCTGAGCCTGGTGCTGGTCCAGGCCGATGCCGATCCCGGTGCGTTCTACCTGTTCAACCCCAAGGCGCACAAGCTGACTCTGTTGCTTTCACGCATGCCGTGGATCGACCCGTCGCAGATGGCTCGCAAGCAGCCGATCGAATTCGCCGCGCGAGATGGGCTGAAGTTGCAGGGCTATGTCACTTATCCTCCTGGCCAGGAAAGCGCGAAGCATCTGCCGATGGTTGTGGTGGTGCACGGTGGTCCGTACGACATCCGCGACCGCTGGGACTACGAGTCCGACGTGCAGGCGCTGGCGACACGCGGCTACGCGGTGTTGCAGGTCAACTTTCGCGGCTCAGGCGGCTATGGCTACGACTTCGAGAAGGCCGGCTGGCGCCAGTGGGGTGGCACCATGCAGGACGACCTCACTGACGGCACGCGATGGGCGATCGCGCAAGGCATCGCCGATCCAAAACGCATCTGCATTTACGGCGCCAGCTACGGCGGCTATGCGGCGCTCGAGGGGGCGGTGAAGGAACCCGGCCTGTACAAGTGCACGATCGGCTACGTGGGTGTTTACGACTTGCCGCTGATGTTCCATCGCGGCGATGTCCCGCAGTCCAGTTATGGCAAGGACTATCTCAAACGCCAGCTCGGCGATGACATGCAACTGCTGGCCAGCCACTCCCCGATCAACCAGCTCGACTCACTCAAAGCCAGGGTCATGCTGGTCGTCGGTGGCAAGGACGAGCGCGTGCCAGAGATTCAGGGGCTGCACATGCATCAGGCTCTGCTGGACCGGCATATCGCGCACGAGTGGATGCTCAAACCGGACGAGATGCATGGCTTCTACGTCGAAGCAAACATCGCCGAGCTGTACACCCGCATGCTTCAATTCATCGGCGCAAATATCGGGCCGGGTGTAAAGATTCCAGCGGGGACTGCTGCCGGGCATTGAATCACGCATCCCGCCTGTGTCACGGGATGCGCCGCGCAGATGGCAGCACAGCGACGGTCGTGCCAGGGAACAAGCTGAGAGCAGCCATGGATGGGGCTCTCACTGAACACCATGTGGCGGCTGTGGAATGGTTCCAGACAGGGGATTAAAACGATGTGCCTGCGACGCTGGATGGCTGCACTCGGCTTGCTGCTGATCCATGGCGTGCTCTGCGCGCAACCGGTTTCCTTCGCCGACCTGGCGAAACATGCCGAGCATGGCACCGTGAAAATTTCGCCCGACGGCGCCTGCCTGGCCACGACCAATCTGGTGGACGGACAGACCGTGCTGGCCTTGATTCGCATGTCGGACAAGATGGAAAGCACGGTGCGTCCGCGCGATGGCAACGATGTCGTCGATTACTGGTGGGCATCGTCCGGCCGCCTGCTTTACACGGTCGGCATCCGCGACAGCCAGTTCGATCAACCGTACAGTCTGGGCGAGTTGTATGCCGTGGATGCGGATGGCGGCAACCCGAAAATGCTCTACGGCTATCGCATGGCCAACACGGCAGCGCCCGAGCGAGGCTGGGCTGGGTACATCGGCGGAATTGCGCATGACCCGGATCATGTGCTGGTCGAGATCGTTCCATGGGAAAAGCAATTTCCGCACAACCTGCTTCCCGTCGCCTACCGCATGGATGTGCACACGGGCAAGAAAGTCGCCGTGATCGCGGCACCCGTGAAAGACGCGCAACTTGTCGCCGACCACCAGGGAAGGGTCCGTTTTGCCTATGCCGATGATGACGATGAGAAAATGCAGGTCTACATGCTGCAGGACGACGGCAAGAATTGGCTGTTCCTTCCCAAGCTCAGCGCGCAGCGCGCCGTCCCGCTGGGGTTCACTGCCGACGACCATGTCGCCTACTTTGATTGTCCGCAGGCTTCGGGCGCGTCGGCCGTCTGCACTTGGGACTCCGCCAGACATGAATTGACGCCGATATGGAGCAACCCGACGGTGCAGGCCGACGCCATGCTGCGTGGCATGGCGCGCGACAGCATCATCGGCATCAGTTTCACCGACGGCAGGCCGGCGGTGGCACTGCTCGACAACCAGTCTGCCGATGCGAAGGCCTTGGTCCTGCTGATGAACCAGTTTCCCGGCGAGATCGTGCGCTTCGTCTCCGGCACCCGCGATGGTCGGCTCAGCGTGGTGCTGGTCGAAGCCGACTCCGACCCGGGGACCTTCTACCTGTTTGACCGCAACGCGCACAAGCTGACCTCGTTGCTGTCGCGCGCACCGTGGATCGACCCCTTGAAAATGGCGCGCAAGCAGCCGTTCAAGTTCGCGGCGCGCGACGGTCTGGAACTGTATGGTTACCTGAGTTTTCCGCCCGGCCAGCCCAGCGCGAAAAAACTGCCAATGGTGGTGTTCGTGCACGGCGGCCCGTTCGGGATAAGTGACGACTGGGACTATGACCCCGATGTGCAGGCCATCGCCAGTCGAGGCTACCTGGTGCTGCAAGTGAACTTTCGTGGTTCCGGCGGCCGTGGCCGCGCGTTTGAACATGCCGGCTGGCTCGAATGGGGCGGCAAGATGCAGGATGACGTTACCGATGCCACTCGTTGGGCCGTAGCGCAGGGCTTTGCCAACCCGCAGCGTATCTGCATTTTCGGTGCCAGCTATGGCGGTTACGCCGCGCTGGAAGGAGCCGTGAAGGAACCCGACTTGTACAAATGCGCCATCGGCTACGCCGGCGTCTACGACCTGCCACTGCTGTTCAAGCGCGGCGACTATTCGCAGTCCAAGACCGACAGGAATGACCTCAGGGAAATATTGGGCGGCGACACGAAGCAGCTGGCGCAGCGTTCGCCAGTCAATCAACTCGACTCATTGAAGGCCAAGGTGATGCTGGTCGTTGGCGGCGCGGATACACGGGCTCCGCCGGAGCATGCGCTGGAACTGCGCAAAGCCCTGCGCAAACACCACATGGACCCGGTCTGGCTGTTCAAGGCGAAGGAAGGCCATGGGTTTCGGGGCGAGGCAGACACCGCCGAACTCTATACGCAACTGATCCGGTTTCTCTCCGCAAACATTGGCCCGGGCACGACCGCTGCTGCCCAAGGCAGCAGGCATTGAGCGAATGATCGCGCTTGTGCGACCGCACCACCGCAAGGCGCACGACGCAGCAAGCCGAGTCCTCCATGATGAAATGACGACTGACCACGGCCCTGGCCGATGATCGCCCCCCACTGATGGCCCACGCAAACATTTCGCCGTTCTGGCAAAGTGCCGCGATCCGCTCTCAATCCCCGGGGGAACCATGGCCATGTCCGCACGTCGTCGAATCGCGCTGACCGCGCTGCTGGCGCTGACCAGCTTTTGCTCAATCGCTGCCACGGATCCCAACGGGTCGATCGCCTATGCGCGCGATCCTGCGCAACCGATCGATCAGGCATATACCGCGCAGATCCTGAAGGACACCACCGATCCGACGTTCAATTCACCGCTGACCGATTACCTGCCGGCCTCTACCAGCGTGCCGACGCCGCAAAAGGTCCTCGGCCATATCGCCGGTGCGCCGAATTACCTGCCCTATTCGGCCGACGTCTACCGCTATTTCCGTGCGCTGGCCGCAGCCAGCCCGCGGGTCAAGGTGTTCAGCATCGGCAAGACCGAGGAAGGCCGCGAGATGATTGCGGTGGCCGTTGCCGACGAGAGCCTGCTGGCCGACCTGGATGCAAACAAGGCGCGGCTGGCGAAACTGGGGGACCCGCGCAGCATCGGCATGAACGACGCCACTGCCGACCAGCTGATCGCGAAATCGACACCGGTCTACTACATCACCGGCACCATCCACTCCACCGAGACCGGCGCACCGACCGCGCTGATGGAGCTGGCCTACCGGCTGGCCGTCGACAACGCGCCATACATCAAGCACATCCGCTCGCACGTGATCACCCTGATCACCCCGATCGTCGAGGTCGACGGCCGCGACCGCCAGGTCGATCGCTACAACTGGCACCTGGCACACCCGGGCGAGAATTACCCCGACCTGATGTACTGGGGCCACTACGTCGCGCACGACAACAACCGCGACGCGATGGCGATGACCTTGAACCTCACCCGCAACGTGGCCGACACCTATATCGGCTGGCATGCGCAGGTACTGCATGACTTGCACGAGTCGGTGCCGTTCTTCTACGACAACACCGTGGGCGACGGACCGTACAACGCCTGGATCGACCCGATCCTGACCGGCGAGTGGCAGCAGCTGGGCTGGAACAACGTGCAGCAGATGACCAAGTTCGGCATGCCCGGCGTGTTCACCCACGGCGACTTCGATACCTGGAGTCCGGGCTACCTGATGTTCATCGCGGCCATGCACAACGGCATCAGCCGCCTGTACGAGACCTTCGGCAACGATGGTGCCGACACGGTCGAACGCATCCTCGACCCACGTGACTACCAGCGCACCTGGTACAAGCCGAACCCGCCGCTGCCGGTGGTCACCTGGTCGCAGCGCGACAACAACAATTACGAGCAGACCGGCCTGCTCACCGCGCTGAACTACTTCGCCGACAACAGCCAGCTGTTCCTGAAGAACTTCTACCTGAAGAGCAAGCGCTCGATCGAAAAACCGCAGAACGCGGGCCCGGCAGCCTACGTGCTCCCCGCAAGCGACCCGCGCAGTGGCTCGCAGGCGCAGTTGCTGCGCGTGATGCAGCGCCAGCATGTGGAGATCAGCCGCAGTACGGCCCCGATCACGGTGAACGTACCGAAGGCGAAGGATGCCGACGGCAAATCCACGGGTACCACCACACGCAGCTTTCCCGCGGGCAGCTACATCGTGCGCATGGATCAGCCGTATTCGCGCATCGCGGATGCCCTTCTCGACCGCCAATACTGGTCGCCCAAGGATCCGCAGCAGCATCCGTATGACGACACCGCATGGTCGATGGGCGACCTGTTCGACGTACAGGTCATGCGAGTCAGCGACAACAGCATCCTGAAGGCGCCGATGAGCAAGCTCGACGGCTCGGTGGCGGTGCCACAAGGCCTGGCATCGATCGATCTGCCGCGTGCAAAGCTGCCGCGCATCGCCGTGATGCATACCTGGCTGAGTACCCAGACCGAGGGCTGGTGGCGCATGGCGCTGGATCAGCTGCAGGTGAAGTACGACTACATCAGCACCCAGGATGTGGCCAGGCTCGGCAACCTGCGTGCGAAATACGACGTGATCCTGTTCGGCCCGATCGGTGGCGCCCGCGCCCAGCAGATCGTCGACGGCCTGCCGATGTGGGGCAATGCCATGCCATGGAAAACCACCAGGCTCACGCCGAACATCGGTCGCATCGACAGCACCGACGACATCCGCCCCGGCCTGGGCGAAAGCGGCGTGACCAACCTGAAGCGCTTCGTACACGACGGTGGCCTGCTGATCACCGCCGAGGACACCGCCAGATTCGCGATCGACGAAGGCATGGCACCGGGCGTGTTCATTACCCCCACCGACAACCTCAAGGTCGTCGGGAGCGTGTTGCAGGCAAAATTTGTCGACCGCGACAGCCCCATCGCCGCCAGCTACACCCGCGACGATTTGGCCATCTACAGTGCAGCAGGCCAGTCGTTCACGGTGTCCAACCTGCTCACCGGCGATCGCGGATTGCCCACCGCTGCCGATTTCCAGCGCCCGACGGGTCGTGGTGGCCCGCATGACGAAGATGTGCCCGAAGGCCGTCCATTCGCCCAACCACCCGCGTTGCCGGACGTGAAGTCATGGCAGGCCACGCCACTCAACGCCGAGCAGATGCGCAACAACCCATGGCTGATTCCGGCAGACCGGCGGCCACGCGTGATCCTGCGCTTCGCGGCGGCAGACAAGTTGCTGATTGCCGGGCTACTCGATGGCGGCAGCGAAATGGCCAATCGCGCCGCCGTGGTCGACGCCCGCTACGGCAAGGGTCACGTGCTGCTGTTCGCCAGCAATCCGATGTGGCGTGGCGAAACCATCGGCAGCTACCCGCTGGTACTCAATGCGATCAGCCATTCCGGCAAACTGGATTCGCCGGCCAAACCGTGATGCCGACGTGAGCCGCACCGTCGTCAGCGAGGGTGCGGCTCACAAATGCAGTCGTCAGGCCGTGGCGTCGCCGGTGATGCTGTTCTTGTGATGGCGCAGGTGTACGAACAGGTTGTAGACGGAGACGAATACCGGGAAGAAATTCGAGAGAATGCCCACCGAATCATTCTTGCCGAAAATGAAGTAGGCCAGCAGCAGCACGCTGCCGCACACCGACAACCACCAGAAAGCCAGCGGCATCACCACTCGCTTGTACTTTCGCGTGTAATACAACTGCACGAACCAGCGACTGGTGAACATCAGAGTGCCGGCGAAACCGACCATCTTCCACGGCGTCAACTCGAATCCCTGCAAGGCATGGAGGATATGGGTCAACTGGCTGCTGAAAAAGTCCATGGCGGCTCGCTACGCTGAAGAAAAGCGCAAGCCTAGCAGGCTGCCGGGCCTCGATGGTCGAGACAGGCTGCGCCTTCGGCATGAACCCACCACTGACCACAGGCCGCTGCATGAAGGCGGCAGGTTCGGGAATCTGCCATAGTCGACGCAGTCGCCCGGATTCACGAGCCAGCCCGTCAGGACCAGCCAGACTGCCGACGACGCATGACAGCCGACACACCCTCGAAGGCATTGACCCGCCCGACGAACACCCCTAAAATTGCGCGTTCTCGGCGGGCGATTAGCTCAGCGGTAGAGC
>DATMTH010000247.1:0-66020 GCA_035564915.1 Rhodanobacter sp. | reverse complement strand
CGCCCACGACAAGGAATGCCAGCCAGCAGCATCGAACAAAGAACACCATGTGCCGACGGCGCCCCGGAAACATCGGAAATCTACTGCGCCATCACGCGAAGGACATGACAGGAACTGGCCTCATCTTCCCGTGATGGAGTTTCGCCGTCGTCGTTGCCTTCGCCGTCCTCTTCCTCTTCGGCAGGAAACATCAGGCAGCAGTGCTGAGCCTGACCCAGGAACGACTCCAGCCACTGCTGATCTTTCGACAGAATGGCAACACGCACGTCAGGATCAATCTCTTCGTTCGCAAGCGCCAATGCCACTTCATCCTGCATGTCCTGACGCAGACGTGCGTCCTGACCCACTCGCTCAAGAAAATCGATCACGTTGAACATCTTTTTACCCCTGTGATGTTGTTGAATTGCTGATACACCATCTTGATCGATGAATTGACCATTCACGCATCGTCACTGCCGCCCCCCCTCCTTTGGCGAGTCCACATGGGTGGAAGCCTACGCGCATCATCAGATTCCTGATCGCGATATTTTCGGCAGTGAAGCGAGCGTACACCTCCTCCACCAGCGGATCTTCAAACGCACGACCCAGCAAGGCCGTGAGCGCTTCCCTGGCGATGCCCAACCCGCGCCCCCTGCGCAACAACATTATGCCGACTTCGAGCCGCATGGCTGCCAAATCATAGTGCGATGTACCGCAAATACCCATAGATGTCTGTCCGTTTTTCCTCACAATGACCAGGTAACGGTCGTCAAGCTTCGGCTGCTCCTGATGGTTGACGAGCTTCTGGAACCGCTTTGCCACCTTCATCGGTGACCATGGATCACCGATGAAGCGCATGGTTTCCGGATCGCTGTAGAGCGCATGGAACAAGGCTTCGTCGCCTTTCGCCAACGGCCGAAGCTGCAACCTCCCGGTCTCGCATGAAAACGATTTCAACGGGATGCCGTCCAGATCAGGCGCCTTCGGTTGCCGACATGTCCAGTGCATCCAGCCGCGCCCGGATCTCGGGGTTTGCCTGCATGGGCAGGGCTGGTGCAAGCACGACAGTGTCTGCCATGGTGACTTCTGCTTCCGGCAACCTGCCCAGTGTGGTTCGCTCGATTCGCGCCGACTGGATCGGCAGGGTCGGCGCCCGGTAGACGATCACCTCGTGATCAAGCGGGTAGTCCCGGGCCAGCACATCGACCAGCACCTGGCGGTAAGCCGCGCCGGTGGAAAATCGCGTGAGCGACTGATCGCCGACCAGGCCGACCTGCCACAACACCAGATAGGCGGTCGGGTCGATCCGGCGCTGGTAGAACAGCAACTGGCTGGCTTCGTAATGCTGACAGCCATAGGTGCCCGGATCGATGCCCAGATCGGCATACAGGCAATCCTCGGCGGAGATGCCCGGCTCCATGTGCGCGGCGTAGCCTTCGCTGCGCGCCACCGCGATCGACTTGTGCGGTGCCCAGGCGAACACGCCGGGATGACCGTAGAACACCCCGCAAACCTTCTTGCCCGCACGCACCTCGGTGAGGATGGCCTCGACCATTTGCCGATAGGTCTGCATGCGCGACTTGCCTTCGCGGTAGTACGGCTGCAGGCTGCGCACATCCTTGTGCATGCGTTGCAGCCACAACTCGACCACGCCATCGGAAACCCCGGCAAACACCACCTCGGCCTGCTCGATGTGGCTGCGCGCCAACGGGCCGAGATGCGAGCCAAGGGTCATGCCCAGGCCGACACAGACCAGGCTGCCTGACAAACGGTTTTCATCCATGCGGGTGTTTCGTGTGATCGCGGTGCGGGTGCGCATTATCGCCGTTGCGGGTCGAGGTGCCAGCCCATGCCAGGGCACGGTTCACGAGGATTTCGAGGGGAACGCATCCATCAGCGGCTTGATCAGGTCCAGCGGCAGCGGAAACACGATGGTCGAGGATTTGCCGTTGTTGGACATGTCGGCCAGCGTCTGCAGGTAGCGCAACTGCAGTGCCTGCGGCTGCTGCGACAGCATCGCGGCAGCGTCGCGCAGTTTCTCCGCCGCCTGCATCTCGCCCTCGGCGTGGATCACCTTGGCCCGGCGCTCGCGCTCGGCTTCGGCCTGGCGGGCGATCGCGCGTACCATGGTCTCGTTGAGGTCGACATCCTTGATCTCGACGTTCATCACCTTGATGCCCCATGGGTCGGTGGCCTGATCCAGCGTCACCTGCAAGGTGTGGTTGATCGAATCGCGCTGGGACAGGATCTCGTCCAGCTCATGCTGACCCAGCACCGAACGCAGCCGCGTCTGTGCCAGCTGGCTGGTGGCCTGCAGGAAGTTCTCCACCTCCAGCACGGACTTGTCGGAATCGACCACCCGAAAGTAGACCACCGCGTTCACCCGCACGGAGACGTTGTCACGCGAGATCACGTCCTGCGGCGGCACGTCCATCACGGTAACCCGCAGGTCGACCCGGATCATGTTTTGCACCACGGGTATCAGCAGCACCAGGCCAGGCCCCTTGGTGCTGGTATAGCGTCCCAGGGTCAGCACCACGCCACGCTGGTATTCCGGCAAGACCTTGACTGCGGAAAACAGCAACATGACGCCGAGAACAACCAGTACACCGATGAATCCGAACATGACCTTCTCCCGTGCGGCACCATTGTCGATGCGTGATGAAACCAGCGATCGCGGCGGCGTGGATCACACCGGCTCCACCCACAGTAGCAGCCCCTGCCGGCGCAGCACACGCACCGGCGCACCGGCCGGCAAGGCCACGTTGCTGTGCACACGCCAGCGTTCGCCTTGCAGCATGACCCAGCTCTCGCCATCGGCGGCGACCGGCTCCAGCAACCGGCCGTGCTCGGCCAGCATCGCCGCATCCTGATTGAACGGACGGGCCCGGCGTGAGTGAAACACCATCCACACGATCACCCCCAGCAGGGTCGCGGCGCAGACGGCAAGGGCGGCGATCACGCCGAGATTGACCGCATAGCCGGGCATATCGGATTTCATCAGCATGATCGACCCCGTCACGAAGGAAACCAGTCCACCGACACCGAGCGCGCCCACGGTCGGGTTGACCGCTTCGGCCACCAGCAAGCCGATGCCCAGTGCCATCAGCGCCAGCCCGGCATAATTCACCGGCAACAATTGCAGGGCATACATGCCGACCAGCAGCGCAATCGCGCCAACGATGCCCGGCAACATCGCACCGGGATGCATCGCCTCCAGCGCCAGCCCGAAGATGCCGCCAAGCAGCAACAGATAGGCGATGGTGGGATTGGTGATGACCGCCAGGAAACGCGTGCGTTCGCCGGCGGCATAGGGGCGCACCGTGGCACCCTTCAATTGCAGCACGACACGATCGTCACCCACCTGTACCGTGCGTCCGTCCGCCTTGGCCAGCAGGTCCGCCACGTCGGTCGCCACGAAGTCGATCACATGCTTCTGCGCCGCTTCGCCGGCGGTCAAGGTCGCCGCGCCGCGCACCGCCTGCTCCGCCCATGCGGGATTGCGCCCATGCAATTGCGCCAGCGAGCGGATATACGCCACCGCATCGTTCAATGCCTTGTTCGATTCCGCGTCGCCACCTGCCTGGTTCGTGCCCGCGCTGGAACCGGCACTGGCCGGTGAGCCGCCCACTCCGGGCAAGGGCATCGGGGTATGCCCACCGAGCGACACCGGCGTCGCAGCCCCCAGATGGGTGGCCGGCGCCATCGCCGCGACCTGCCCGGCGTAAAGGATGTAGGTGCCGGCCGAGGCGGCGCGTGCACCGCCGGGCGCGACATACACCAGCACCGGCACCTTGCAGGCGAGCATGCGTGAGATGATCGTGCGCATCGAGCCGGACAACCCGCCCGGCGTATCCAGCTGAAGCACGATGGCCTGCGCCCCGTCGGCAACCGCACGCTGCGAGGCGTCGCCAAAATACTCCGCGGCAGCCGGCCCGATCGGACCATCCAGGGTGATCTGCGCCACCATGCGCGAGCCCGCGATGCCGCCGGCGACCGGCGATGTCACGGCGCACAGCAGGGACGACGGCAACAGGCAGCACAACACCGCCCACAGCAACCACGACCGACGCGCCATGATCCCGACCTCCGCGATACTTCCGAGACACAGCCACACTGTACCGCGCAGGACATGCAGAAACCGGTAAATCGGCGCACGCCGGCCACTCCGCCCTTCACAGGCACCACAAGCACGCCCCACCATGGAGAGTCCCATGCCGAAGATCGATGCCAGCCAGGTTCCCGAGCGCAAGGGCTCGGGTTATCCCTCGCCCTTTGCCGCGCTTGCCGGCGCCCGCGTCAAGCAGGCGCTTGGCGATGCCGGCGGGCTGACCGATTTCGGCGTCAACCTCACCCGGCTGCCGCCCGGCGCCTGGTCGAGCCAGCGTCACTGGCATGTCGACGAGGACGAGTTCATTTATGTGCTTTCCGGCGAACTGAGCCTGATCACCGACGCTGGCGAGCAACTCCTGTCAGCGCACGACTGCGCCGCATTTCCCAGGAACCAGCCCGATGGCCATCATCTGATCAACCGCGGCACGCAAATGGCCGTCTATCTGGAAATCGGAAGTCGCCGGGAAAACGATGTATGCCACTACCCGGACATCGACCTGCACTGGAATCCGGCCGATGGCGTCTATACGCACAAGGACGGCACACCGTACCCCTGAGGTGCTTGCCTGGCCGGGTCTTCGAATCCGGTCCGGCACGGATGACCGATGGGTTATTTCGCCGTGCCGGCCGACGCCGGACGCAGATGCTGCCCGGCCAGCAGAGTGCGGATTGCGCGCAGCTTCGCCTTGATGCTGGCCTCGTTGGCCGGCCCCGTGCGCAGCAGCAGCCGCTGTCCGGCCGATAGCGCCTCCAGGCCGGGGTCGGCATAGATGAAATGGCCGTTGGAGCGCCGCAGTGCCGGTGGCGTGACCGGCTCGGGTGCGGCCAGCAGGTTGTCGATCACCACGATCAGGCGGTCGTTGAAATAACCCTTCGGGTAACCCAGCTGCCGATAGGCTTGCTGGAACAGCGGATAAGCATGCACATACCAGGCGACCAGCGCTTGCGGATCGACCTGCTCGACGATTGCCATGTACGGCGCATAGCGCGCGGCATTGTCTTCGCCGATTACCGTGTTGCCATCGGCGTCCCGGGTGACGAAGGCGCCCTTCGGCGTGCGCGCCGGCAGCATCAGGCCGCCGAGGCTGCGGCCGGGCATGGCGTCGATGGTGGCCACGATGCGCGCGATGATCTGCGGACGCACCAGCAGCAAGGACAACTGGCTGCTACCCGTCAGCTGCTGCAATGCCGACGCCACTTCGTCGTCGCTTTGATCCAGCGCCGGCAGCGCGACTGTCGAGGCACTGGCCGCAGGCACCTGCGCCTGCGCGATCGGATGCTGGACCGGCACATTCGCTGTATTGGTCGCGACCGTGGCCGTTGTCGCCGGCACGGCCACAACGGGTTGATCGGGATGGATCGCCTTGCGGGCCAGAAACACGCCAGCCACCACCACGGCCAGCAGCACCACGATCGCGGCGATCCAGCTGCCTGTTGCCACCTTCTTGCTCATGAAGATTCCCGTTGTTGCGTGTCCATACAGGGTACGACTTGCCCGTGCACGAATCGTTCACTCGAAGGCGGCTGCGGGCTGTTGCCGCAGATCATAACGTCGTCGACATGGCCCCGCGCACGCCTGCGTCACGGTTGGCTGCACTTTTGATAACAGCATGGTCACGCAGCGGCGACGCCGGTGCGGCAACGATGATCGGCATCGCATGTCGTGATGCTCACCGACCTCTTCCGTGTGATCCACGCTCATTCGCTACCGGAGCATGTGCTGATGAACCATCGCCGCGTATTCTGCACGACCCACCTGGCTGGCGCCCGCGCCGCGATGATTGCCGCGCAGGCGAACGGCATTGCCGATGACTGCATCTCGCTGATTGCCCGCGAGGACATCGAGCTTGAAAAGATCCCCGACCACCGCCAGCAACCGAAGGATGATGCCACCCCGGCGGCCTTGCGCGGCGCTGCATATGGCGGCTCCACCGGGCTGCTGCTCGGCCTCGTCGCCGTCGCCGTGCCGCCGCTGGGCGTGACCCTGGCCGGCGCGGTCGCCGCGACCGCGGCGGGCACGGTCTTTGGCGGCTGGATAGGCCAGATGATCGGCTTCGACGTTCCCGATGCCGTCAGCCGCAAGTTCAAGGACGAGATCGAGGCCGGTCGCATCCTCGTGATCATCGACGGCAGCGAAGAGCAGCTCGCCGTGGCCGAACCGGCCATCGTGGCCACCGGCGCCACGCAACTGCCCTTCGATGCGCATGCCGCCCTGAACTGACCGACCCTCAGGCCTTGAGTCGATAGCCGCTGCGGAAGATCCACCACACCAGCGCCAGGCAGATGGCGAGGAATACCAGGGTCATGCCCAGGCTGATTCCCACGCTGACATCGGACACGCCGTAGAAGCTCCAGCGAAAACCGCTGATCAGGTACACCACCGGATTGAACAGGGTCACCTTCTGCCACAGCGGCGGCAGCATGTGGATCGAGTAGAAGCTGCCACCCAAGAAGGTCAGCGGCGTCACGATCAGCAAGGGCACCAGCTGCAGTTTCTCGAAGTTGTCCGCCCAGATGCCGATGATGAAACCGAACAGGCTGAAGGTCACTGCGGTAAGCACCAGGAACAGGATCATCCACAACGGGTGTGCGATGCCGAAGGTGACGAACAGCCGCGCCGTGACCAGGATGATGCTGCCGAGGATGATCGACTTGCTGGCTGCGGCGCCGACGTAGCCGGCCACGATCTCGAACGGTGACACCGGGGCCGACAGGATCTCGTAGATGGTGCCCACGAATTTCGGGAAGTAGATGCCGAACGACGCGTTCGAGATGCTCTGCGTGAGCAGTGACAGCATGACCAGGCCCGGCACGATGAAGGCGCCATAGCTGACCCCGTCGATGCCGTTCATGTGCGAGCCGATCGCGGCGCCGAACACCACGAAGTACAGCGAGGTGGAAATCACCGGCGAGACGATGCTCTGCAGCAGGGTGCGCCGGGTGCGCGCCATCTCGAAACCGTAGATCGCCCGAATGCCATGGATGTTCATGCGCGCTCCTTGACCAGATCCACGAAGATGTCCTCCAGCGAGCTCTGGCTGGTCTTGAGGTCCTTGAAGTCGATGCCGGCCTCGGCCAGCCGTCGCAGCAACACGTCGATGCCGGTGTGCTCGCCCTGCGTGTCGAAGCTGTAGACCAGTTGCTGGCCATCGTCGGAAAGCTCCAGCGCATAGCCCTCGAGCGCCGCCGGAATGGTTTGCATCGGGTCCTGCAACTGCAGGGTCAACTGTTTGCGGCCGAGCTTGTTCATCAGCTCGGCCTTGCCCTCGACCAGGATCAGCTCGCCCTTGTTGATCACCCCGATCCGATCGGCCATCTCTTCCGCCTCGTCGATGTAATGCGTGGTCAGGATGATGGTCACGCCGCTGGCGCGCAGCGCACGCACCATCTCCCACATGTCCCGGCGCAGCTCGACGTCGACGCCGGCGGTGGGCTCATCCAGGAACAGGATCTGCGGCTCGTGCGACAGGGCCTTGGCGATCATCACCCGGCGCTTCATCCCGCCGGACAGGGTGATCAGCCTGCTGTCCTTCTTGTTCCACAGCGACAGATCCTTCAGCACCTTCTCGATGTGCGCCGGGTCCGGCGGTCGACCGAACAGGCCGCGGCTGAAACTCACCGTGTTCCATACCGTCTCGAACGAATCGGTGGTGAGCTCCTGCGGTACCAGGCCGATCTTCATGCGCGCGCTGCGATAGTCGCGCACCACGTCGTGGCCATCCGCCAGCACCTTGCCGGCGGTTGGGTTGACGATGCCGCAGATGATGCTGATCAACGTGGTCTTGCCGGCGCCGTTCGGCCCCAGCAGGGCGAAGATCTCGCCCTTGCGGATATCCAGATCGATCGGCTTCAGCGCCTCGAAGCCGGATGCATAGGTCTTGCTGAGTTGCTGGACTGAGATGATCGGCTGCACGCAGCCTCCGTGACCGTGGGCTCGAAGAACCGCCGATGGTATGCCGACATGGGCAAGCCTGCCAGCACCGGGGCAGGCTTGCCGCAAGAGGCGGCCGGTGCAGCTTCAACCCGCCCCGGGCACAGGACAGTTTCCCGCATGCCGGAGTATCTTCTGCGGGCCGCGCCAGGCGGCTTCTGAGGGGATGTCGATGACCATGAGATTTCCGCATGCCGGCGCGATCGCCGGTGTCCTGTCCATCCTGCTGATGCTGCCGTTGCAGAGTGAGGCAGCGAGTGCCGGCCTCCAGCCGGCCAAGACCGCGTCGGCGCCCGAAACCGTCTGGGTCTATCCGGTGATCAAGGGCTTTGGCAGGGTGCACCCGCGACCGGATGCCGCCGTGCAACCCGATCCCGCCGCCGACTACAAGGTGATCGTCGACGTGGTTCACGGCAGCAAGGATCACCACGAAGCACTCCATTCGCTGCAGCGGCTGGCACGCGTCGTGAACCTGATGGGGCTGTCCAGGGTACCGCCGTCACACGTGCACATCGTGGCCGTGCTGGAAGGCGAAGCCGGCTATGCCGCCCTCGGCAACGCCCAGTATCGCAAGGCGTTCAAGACCGACAATCCCAACCTGCCGATCCTGCATGCGTTGAAACAGGCTGGCGTGCGCTTGCTGGTCTGCGGCCAGGCGATGGCGGAGATGCATCTGCAGGACACCGATGTGGGGCCGGACATCACGGTGTCACTGTCGGCACTGAGCGATTTCGTGGTCTATGGCCAGCGCGGCTACAGCTATCTGCAGTTGTGAGAGCCCGCCAACCCGGCGCGCATGCCGTCGTCAGTCGAATCGACCCGTGATCTCGAACGTGGCGATGGCGCACGCCATCGCCACGTTCATCGACGAATTTCCACCTTGCATCGGAATGTGCACGACGTCATCGGACAGCTCCAGCAAGGCCTGATCCACGCCGGTCCGCTCCGAACCCAGAACCAGACAGATCCGGTCCGACGCGGCCACGACGAATTCACGGATATCGATGCTGGAGCGAGTGATCTCCAGACTGACGATCCGGTAGCCGGCGGCCTTCAATTCCCGCAAGACCACAACCGGATCTCGCGCATAGCTGTGACGCACGCGCGCCTCGGTCGATCGCGAGGTCTTGTTGAGCTTGCGATTCGGCGGTGACACCGAGCTGCCGGTCAGATGAATTTCCTCCACGCCCAGCGCGTCGGCGATACGGAACAGGCTGCCCACGTTCGCCGGCATTTCGATGTCGTGTGCCAGCAAGCGCAGCGGGAAAAGCCGTTGCGAAGGTTGATGATGGCTGTGATCAAGTTGCAGGTTCTGCACGGGCATGCCCTTGTGGCTCGACAAATGACCGACGCGACTCGCGCGCCGCAAGTACCGCGATGATGCCTCGTAACGCAATCATGGATGGTTGTCCTGCTTCCCGACCGGCACACGCGAGCCAGGTCCGGCGATCGATGCAGGGCCTTCGCCCGTTGTCTCGCCGGCTGGAGGATACCCAATGCCGAACCCGCTCTGCTTGCGCCCCTGCTGCACGAACTGACCAGCCGGTGGCTGCCATGCCACCGGCAATGCACGCGGGACGATCGGGAAGCCGGCGCCAACGGCTACGACGCGCCTCTTAAAATATAGCTTGCAATTAAATAGCGCACTATGTATATTCGCCGCATGAAGAAGTCGCCGCCCCCATCGACTGTCGCTGCGCCCACGCCACGGCTGGACGCGCAACTGTGCTTCGCGCTGTATGCCTCCGGCCTGGCCATGAACAAGGTCTACCGAAAACAGCTCAAGCCACTGGGCATCACCTATCCGCAATACCTTGTGATGATGGTGCTGTGGGAAAACGACAGCCTCAGCGTGTCGGAAATCGGCGAGCGCCTGTTCCTGGACTCGGCGACGCTGACGCCTTTGCTCAAGCGGCTGGAAAGTGCCGGCCTGGTTACGCGCCTGCGTTCGCGTGATGATGAACGACATGTCGTGGTGGCACTGACCGCCAGCGGCAAGACCCTGCAAACCAGGGCCGGCAAGGTACAGGAATCGGTGTTCTGCGCCACGGGCTGCTCGCCTGCGACGTTGCGCCATCTGAAAAGCGAGCTTCATGAGCTTCGCGCGAGGTTGTCGGCGGAATGTTGACACGCCGATTGTTTTCACCATTTACATAGCGCGCTATTTAATAGCCATCTATTTGTTTCATCCACAACCCCAGAAGGAAACCATCATGTCCATCGAAAACGTCCTTTATCGCGCCAAGGCCACTGCTACCGGCGGCCGCGACGGGCGCGCCACCTCATCAGACAACGTGCTCGACATCAAGTTGAGCACGCCGAAGGAACTTGGCGGCGCCGGCGGCCCCGGCACCAATCCGGAGCAATTGTTCGCGGCGGGCTATTCGGCCTGCTTCCTTGGTGCCATGAAATTCGTCGCGGGCCAGCAGAAACTGCAACTGCCGGCAGACACCCAGGTTGCTGGCCAGGTCGGGATCGGCCCGATCCCGAGCGGTTTCGGTATCGAGGTTGCGCTGACGATCTCGGTGCCGGGCCTTGCCCGTGACGAGGTCGAAGCACTGGTGCAGAAAGCGCACGTCGTCTGCCCCTACTCCAATGCCACCCGCGGGAATATCGATGTCACCCTCACGGTAGCCTGAGGAGACCGGCACGGGTCGATCAACCGCCCGTGCCATTCGGCTATAGCGCAACCCGTCCGGCAGACGGCGCCATGCAAGAGCGCCGTCACCATCCCTGACAGGTTTCTTCACATGCCGGCACGCGACGCGAGCCCTTCAGCCCGGGCACGGTTGGTTCGCGGGCGATCCCTGCGGAGATCGCAACAGCAGGTCGCTCCCGAGCAAGCGGCCCGACCACTCACTGGATCAGACCAGCAACAGCAGCAGCGGAACGACAACCCCTCCGAGCAGCAGCCCGGCAAACAGGCGTGGCCTGCGGCTGAAACGCCATGCCATGTACAAGCCACTCAATACCGACGTGAACAAGCTCAGCGCCACCAGCGCGAAAAAGATCTTCATCGGCAGCAGGTTCCGCCCGACTCGACCGGATTCGCGGACCCGTGCCGTCACCGGCGCCACGGTTGCCGGCACGGGCGATGCGGATGACATGATGGCAGCGCCAGCTGGTTGCGGTGCCCGCGCCCGCCTGGTCGGCACGACGACCGTCTGCTTCTTGTGCAACTGCGCCATGCTTGCCAGCCAGGCTGGTGGCGAGTAACTGCTGCCACGTCCAGCTTCATGCAGGCCAAAGGTTTGCAGGCCGCCGCTTATCGCAAAGAACAACAGCATGGGTGCCGTAAACACGCCCAGGTAGAGATGCAGTGTACGAGTGGTCTTGAGGAATCGATGATTCAGTGACATTCAGGCACGCACAACACAATCGGAAACGTCACAGGTTAATCGTCTCATCAGGCCTGCGCGAGGCCTGTCTTCGCTCAATGTGCTGCCCGGCCACTCGCTGCATGCCTGCCACGATATGCTTGCTGCCGATGCCGGCAGTTTTGCCGCGATCCCGCCGGCGATGCTCGGCGCCAGCCGCGCACTGCAAGGCCCGGGCGTACGTCATGGGGGGAGCGGTTCCGGCCAGCCCGCACGGAATCAGCGAGGCTCGCCCTCGTTCGTATAGTCCCTGAATTCCGGCAGCTCCGGCATGTTGGCCAGCTCGTCCAGCAAGTCGATCGCCTCGGGCTCGGGCGGCGGCTTCAGCGGCCAGCAGCCGATCACCTCGTGCATGGACTGGCCGAAAAAGCTGCGCATCAAGACAAACTCGCGTACCTGCCAGTGGATCGGCGTGATCGCCTCCTCGATCGCATCGATCATCGGACCGTGTTGCAAGGTCACATGCGGCATGAAACTGGATACGCCACTCACCTGCAATCCCACGCCCAACTGCGCCGCGGCGACAGCCTTGCGCAAGCGCAATGCTTCCGAGCTGCTGCCGCTATCGGCACACAGTCCGAACGGAAACTGACCGTCCCTGGCGGTGAAGCGCATCATCGTATCGAGGGTCATCTCGAAGCACACCCCCTGCACCTCGGCCGCGGCAGACCGCAACGCCGCCTCCAGCGATTGCTGCAGACGCCTGGGCCGCCCGGCCGGACACAATGCCAGATGCAGGCTGTCGATGCCGACCGGTGTGCCGCTGAACCGCTGCGACTTTTTCAGTCGCTCGGCCACCGTGGCGATCTCGACGCGCGCGCGCGAATCCGGCCGCACGGCAAAAAAATAGCTGACGCCCGGGGCATGTTCATTGGTGGTCGAGGTATCCGGGATGACCTGCCCTCCATGAATATCTTGTGGGTCACGGTTTGCTCGTCGCAACAATACTCCGCCTCATGCCACAAGACAGCCTCCCCCGCGGTCGCCGCGCATTCAAGCTGCCGCACCCGCCGGCCAGAATCGTGATGACGGCATTCCCGGAACATGCCGCGACGCTGCGGACGTACCGTGCCGGGCATGAACATCGCTCGATAGCGGGTGTTCGCCACGCCGTGGTGACAGATGCCATCTTCTGCTCTATCGTCATCCCAGAGCCCCTCCGGAGGGGCAATCCGCGCGAACGAATGTATCTATACGTTCCAAGTCTGCTGATTGCATGCGGCATCGCCTTTTTCGCTGGCATCCATGCATTGCTTGCCAACTCGTCCGGACTTCGCCAACCGGTCAACGCGGCCTTCGGCTATCTCAGTCTGGCACTGGCCGGCCTGCTGCTGCTGGATGCAGCGCTTTGCCAGACCGAGTCCCTGATCCGCGCCCAGTCGATCATGCGCATGCAGACGAGCCTGAGCTGCGTGGCCTACCCTCTGGCATTCTGGTTCCTGAGCCTGTACGCGGGCATACGGTATTGGTACCGCTGGTTCATCGCTCCCGCGCTGGCATTCGGGCTGTTGCTGATCGTCAATCAGCTGGGTCCAGCCGAAGTGCTCCACAGCCATGTGGCCAGACTTCCGGACATCACCACGGCATGGGGCGAGCGAGTCCACGCCTATCACGGCAACACGTCGAGCCTGTTCACCGTATACCTGCTGGCAAAAGGCACCACCTTCCTGTGGGCCATGGGTTGTTGCGTGGTGCTGTGGTGGCGCGGCACCCGCAGCCGGGCCTGGCCATTGACTTTCTATCTCGTCATCCAGACCCTGGCGGCCATCCACGCCGAGACACTCGTGTTCTCCGGCAGGCCCGGGGTGACCTACGAGTCGCTGGCCTTCCTGCCACTGCTGCTGTTGATGGGGGATCGACTGCGACGAGACCTGCAGCAACAGACCCGTGATCTTGCTGACAAAGTCGAAGATCTCCGCATCGAAACCATGCGACGGAAGCATACCGAAGCCGAGTTGCGCCATCTTGCCTATCACGATCGCCTGACCGGCCTGCCGAACCGCCTGCATCTGCACATGCATCTGCAGACCGTGATGGCTGACGACGAACCCGTGCCGAGTGCACTGATCATGTTCGACATACAGCACTTCAGGATCATCAACGAGGCACTGGGCCATGATGCTGGCGACCTTTTGCTGAGCGCCTTCGCCGAGCGCATGAGGAGCTGCGCACCCGCCGGCAGTCTGGTTACCCGCCAAGGCAGCGATGAATTCGCCCTGCACGTGAAGTTGCCCGCCAGTGCGCATCCGGCGGAGGCTGCCAGGCAAATCGTGCGTGCCATCACCGCCACACTGATCAAGCCATTCTGCATAGGTGCCCACGACCTGGTCATCGGCGTCAACGCAGGTATTGCCCTGATCCCGTACATGGCCAGAGACGCCGACAGTGCCCTGCGCCAGGTGGCCGTGGCCGTACATCACGCCAAAGCGGGAGGCGACGATCATGTCGCCGTGTTTGAAAGCGCCATGCAGGCCGAATCAGATCGTCGCCTGCTGCTGGAGAAGGGGCTGCGCGTGGCGCTCGAACGCAACGAGTTCGAACTGCATTACCAACCCCAGGTCGACCGGCTTGGTCGATTTGTGGGTGCCGAAGCGTTGCTGCGCTGGAGACACCCCGAACACGGGCTTATTTCACCCGGCGAGTTCATTCCGATTGCGGAAGAGACCGGCCTCATTCATGCCATCGGCAAGGAGGTCCTGCGTCACGCCTGCCTCGAACGTGAAACATGGCCGGCTGAATATGCGCATGCACGCATGTCGATCAACGTCAGCCCGTGGCAAATCCTGACGCACGACTTTGTGCGCATGGTGCATGAAACGGTTCGCTCCACCCGGGCCACCCCGCAATTGCTCACCATAGAAATCACCGAAAGTGCCTTCATGCATGACTTGGAGGATGTGGTCTGCAAGATGCGCGAACTGGCCTCGCTCGGCTTCGAGTTTTCGCTTGATGATTTCGGTTCTGGCTATGCCTCGCTCGGAAACCTCAAGATACTTCCATTGCACGAACTCAAGATCGATCGCATTTTCGTCCAGGGCCTTCACCCCGAGGCACGCGACCTGTTCATCGACGCCATCATCACCATCGCGCACGACCAGCGCCTGCTTGTTGTTGCCGAGGGTGTCGAAACCGATGTGCAGCGCGACGCGCTCATCGAACTCGATTGCGACGTGATCCAGGGCTATCTGGTCAGTCGACCGCTGCCTGCCAGGGAGTTTCACCGCTGGCTGGAACAGCACCATTCCATGCACGGTGTGCCGAGCGCCTGATGGCTGGATTGCCTTGGCGCGAGATGCCGATGGAACAACCTTCGGCTCAGCGCAACTGGCTGTCCTTGCTGCCACGGCGGTTATACAAGCCGGCACCGTGCCGTTCCTCATCGAGGGCCTGTTGGCAGGTCACGCACAGGCGGACGCCGGGCACGGCCTTGCGTCGCGCCGCGGGAATGGGCGCGTCGCATTCTTCGCAATGGCTCAGGCCCGGGCCTTCACGCAATTGCTGGCGTGCCCGTTGCACCGCGTCACTGACGGTGGCATCGATTTGATCCTGCACGGCGCCATCGCCGGCCCAACCGGTTGCCATGGAAAACCTCCGAAAGACAGGGAGCCGCGACGCAAGTTTAGTGCGCCCTCGCCCGCAAACCCTGGATACAGCCAAGTTCCACCCTTGAACTGGGTCCGCCCGGAACCGGTTTCAAGCAGGCTTGACCGACCCGGGTCACCTCGCAGGACCGACGCAGTTCGACCATGACATTACCCTTGCCACGCTGGGCGACTCACTTCAACCTCATGGACTGTATGGGTGTGGCGGCACTGGCCCTGCGGTCATCGGAGATCACCCTGCACTGGCAAGAAGCCCAACCGACAGCAATTTCACCGCGGGAGCAACCAAGCATGAGCATTCCCTCCGTCCACGCCGTCACCGGTAAAACGCCTTATAGCGTGACCTTCACCGACGATCTCGGCCATGCCTGGCAGGCCGACGAGCCGATCGAAGACGGCGGCGCCAATGCGGGGCCGACACCGCATCGGTTGCTGTTGTCGGCCTTGGGCGCCTGCACCGCGATCACTTTGCAGATGTATGCCGCGCGCAAGCAATGGCCACTCGTCAGGGTGGGCGTGGATCTGCAGTTCAATCCCGAAGGTGCGCCGGCCAGCGGCAACGACATCACCCGCATCATTACCCTGCAAGGCGATCTCACGACCGAACAGCGGGAACGACTGCTGCAGATCGCCAACGCCTGCCCGATCCACAAGGTTCTCACCGGCGAAGTGCGCGTTGCCAGCAGCCTCGACGGCAACCCGGTCTGACCGGCTGACACGATGGCGAGGCCATATTGCCTGCTCGGGTCTGGCGGAGTGTCATCGCAGCCGTACGGGAGCACCGGCGATGTCACTGGCAACGATCTTCGGCAAACACCCTGATGTCCCGCCTGGCCTGGGGCAACTTGCCTGATCCGTCGCTGGCTGGTGCCGGAGCGGCTAATCCTGCTTGTGCGTCTTCTGAAGAGCCCCACGCAGGAGATTGCCGAGCATGCTCTTCTTGTCCGTCTTGTCGGCCGGCCTGGCTGCGGGTGCATCCGCCCCGCCCTTGCCCAGTGCGCCGCCGATGCCTGACTTGAGCAGGCCAACTGCGGCAGATGGATCCATCTTGAAACCGGGTTCGCTGGCCGTGCCAACGACGCGCACACCGATGCCCTGATCCGAGGCACCCCCAAGAATGCCGCCAAGCAAACGGCCGGCACCGGAATGTCCAAGCAGGCCACTCGCGCTGGCGCCCTGGTCGGCACCGGCGACGCCCTTGTCCAGCTTGACCAGCATGCGGAAATCGAGCTTGCCATCGGCAGCCATGCCGCCTTTGCCGGTGAGGCTGCCCAGGTCGACGATCTCGGCGCTGGCAGGATCTGCCTGGATGCCGGACGGTGACATGCTCAGCGTTGCCTCGGCATGTCGGATCGTCGTGTCCCGCGGCGTCTTGATGCCTGCCAGTGACAGCACACCGCCCAGCTTTGCGCCGAGCCCGTAGCCAGCCAGACGGGTGTTGTCCAGCACCACCGGGCCACTGATCACCAGCGCGTCGAGCGGGCCTTGTGCATGCAGATTCACGCCGAGGCTGCCACCGCTGAGACGCGAATCCCTGGGCAACACCACGCCAAACGCCGGCAACAGCGGCTGCAGGTCATCGACCGGCAGTTGCTTGCCGGTGATACCCAGGTTGAGCCGGATGACTTTCTGACGATTGTCGAAGCTGCCGGCCACGGCCAGCTTTGCGCCACCACTGCCCAGCGTACTGTTGTCGATGCTTCCGGTACCGGCGTCGAGCCGGTAACTGACCTGATAGTCGATGTTCAATGGTCGTGGCGAAGGCGAGCCAGCCGCCACCAGCCTGAGCTGACGCGCCACGATATGCCCCTTCGATTGCAGCACGCCCTGGTTCGAGCTGATCTGCGTGTCGATATCGAGCACGCCACCGACACCCTCGCCGGCTTCCATCAGGCCGGCACCGACCAGATCCAGGTCGTGCATCAGCAGGTGTGCCTCCACCGGCGTCAGCACCGCGTCGCCCGCGTGCCATGGGCCGAACTTGCCATCGAGTTTCAGCGTGCCACCACCGGCCATGTTTGCACTCATCGAAAACGGAAACGCCGTGCCGAGGCCGACGTGATCGGCGCCCAACTGCACTTTTTGATAGTCGCGCGCACCTCCAGCGGCACGCTTGAGTTCGATGCTGCCGTCCTTGATCCGCAGCTTGTCCACGCTGAACGCCAAGGGCGCCTGCGATGCCGCCGATGCCGGGTTGACCGGTTGCGTCGTGCCGCCACCGAATTTCGCGAAGTTCCAGCTGCCGTCACGGCTTTGCAGCAACCGCACGGCGGGATGATCCAGCGTCAGCGAGACAATGCGCAGTTCCCGATGCAGCAACAGCGGCCACAACCGCACGCCCAGTTCCAGCGACTGCGCAGTGATGAACGGTTGCTCGCCGAAGGCGGGATCGTCGCTGATATGGATGTCATCGGCATCCAGCGAACCCGACCACACCGACACATGCAGCTTGCCCAGCGTCACCTCACGCCCCAGTGCCTGGCTCAACGTGGCCTGGACCTGCGGGCGAAAGTGATCGGCGTCGACCAGCAGCAAGACCGCCACGCCGGAGACGACCAGCGCGAGTACGACAATGAGCATTCCGATCAGGATGCGTTTCATCAGCAGATACCTGCGCCCGTGGTCATCGCCCGATACTGGCACATGCGTGCTTCACTGATCGACGCTCGCCGTGGAAGAACGGAAGTCATCCGCACCAGGACTCGATCCGGACTCATCATTCACGATCAGGCCCGACCAGCCTTGCGCCTCTTCCACGCATAGCCGCCCCCCAGCAGCACGAACCACAGCGGACTGGCGATCAGTGCTTCGCGCGTATCGGCCTGCAGACTCAACAGCACCAGCACAAACACGAAGAAGGCCAGGCACACCCAGCACATGAACACGCCACCGGGCATCTTGTAGATCGACACTTCGTGCAATTGCGGCCGCTTGCGCCGGTAGGCGATGTAGGCAAACAGGATCAGCGACCATACGAACATGAACAATATCGCGGACAAGGTGGTGATCAGGGTGAACGCCGTGATCAGGTCGGGGATCAGGTAGATCAACGCCGCGCCCAGCAACAGGCAGAAACAGGAGAACAGCAGGCCCGACGATGGCACCGCTGCACGCGACAATCGTGCAAACATCTTCGGCGCATGCTGCTCCTCGGCCAGGCCGTACAGCATGCGGCTGGTGGAGAAGATGCCGCTGTTCGCCGACGAGGTCGCCGAAGTCAGCACCACGAAGTTGATCAGGCTGGCGGCGGCCGGAATGCCGGCCAGCACGAACAGTTCCACGAACGGGCTCTTGCCCGGCTCCACCAGGCGCCACGGCGTGACCATCATGATGGCCACCAGCGCCAGCACATAGAAGATGATGATGCGCACCGGGATCGAGTTGATCGCCTTGGGCAGGTTGCGCTGCGGGTCAGCCGTCTCGGCAGCGGTGGTGCCGACCAGCTCGATGCCGACGAAGGCGAACACCGCGATCTGGAAGCCGGCGAAGAAGCCACTCAGCCCCTTCGGGAAGAAGCCGCCGTCATTCCACAGGTTGGCAATCGACGCCTTGTGTCCGGTCGGCGAAGCAAAGCCCCAGGCGACCAGCGCAAACCCGGTGACGATCAGCGCGCAGATTGCGAGAATCTTGATCAGCGCGAACCAGAACTCCATCTCGCCGAACAGCTTCACCGTGACCAGGTTCAGGCTCAGCAGGAGCAACACGCACAGCACGGCGGGAATCCACGGCGCCAGGCCGGGGAACCAGAACTGGGTATAGGCGGCGATCGCGATCACGTCGGCGATCGCGGTGATGATCCAGCAGAACCAATAGGTCCAGCCGCAGAAGAAACCGGCCCACGGCCCCAGCAGGTCAGTGGAGAAGTCGATGAACGACTTGTATTCGAGGTTGGACAGCAGCAGCTCGCCCATTGCCCGCATCACGAAGAACAGCATCACGCCGATGATCAGGTAGACCAGCAGGATCGACGGCCCGGCCAGGCTGATGGTCTTGCCCGAACCCATGAACAGGCCGGTACCGATCGCGCCGCCAATGGCGATCAGTTGCAGGTGACGATTGGAAAGGCTGCGTCGCAGGTGATCGGGGTGCTGCTCGGATACGGTCATGCTGCGCGCCTGTGGCATTCAACGATGCGCCAAGATACGCGAGAAGCGGGGTCGATGTAATCGCCCGCTTGCCAGCGGCATGCTCAGGCCGCCTTCACCCCAGCGCCACCACGCGATTGCGACCAGCCGCCTTGGCGGCGTAGAGCGCATGGTCGGCAGCCATCACCAGCGACTGCGACGAACGCTGATCGTCCGGATGCATGACGCTGACGCCGATACTGATGGTGACATGCGCAGCCACCGGGGAGTCTGGATGTGCGATGGACAGCGATTCGACGCCCCGGCACAAGCGTTCGGCAAGGCACTGCGCATCGTGCAGGTCGGCCCCCGGCACCAGCAGCACGAATTCCTCCCCACCGTAACGCGCCACCAGCGCACTCGCTGCGTCACCCATCTCGGCGCACAGGCCAGCCAGCGTACGCAGACACTCGTCGCCGAATACATGACCGCGCGCATCGTTGAGCGCCTTGAAGCAATCGACATCCGCCAGCAGCAGGGCCAATGATTCGCCATTTCGCTGCTGCCACAGTTCCTCCAGTTGCCGATCGAAGCAGCGCCGGTTGGCGATGCCGGTCAGGCCATCGCTCATCGAGAGTCGTTCCAGCTTGCAATTGGCCTGCTCCAGCTCGGCCACAACCCGCGCCAGATGTACCGCGCCGGCGATCTGCACGGCAATTGCGTCGAACGTGGCGCACACCTCCGGAGTGAAGAAATCCACGGCCGCGCTCTCCAGGTTGAGAACGCCATGCAGTCGTGCACGATGTCGTATCGGCACCAGGTATTCGGATCTCACCGCACGATTGCCGGCGACATAGTCCGGGTCGGCATCGACATCGGTGATCAGCAAGGCGGTTCCGGACTTCACGCAACGACCGGCAGCACCCAGCGCCACCGGCCACGGCAGCTCGGTGGGAAGTTCAAGATCAAGCTTGCCCGACCAGACTTCCTGAACGAAATGCGTGCAGGCATCGTTGAGCAGGATGATGCTGGTGATGGCTACCGGAAGGCGCCGCCCCACACAGTCAACGATGCGCTGCAGTACCGCCTCCAGCGTGTCGCCCTGCAACGCCTCGATCGACACCTGTGCCAGGATCTCGGTGAGCATGCCGTGTCGCGACGAGGCATCACGTTCATCCCATGGCGCAATGGAATTTTCCTGGTGCCCGTCGCCTGCGGTGCTCTGCGTCATCGCGGCAAGTTGACTACCGCCGTACCCCGTCGTCAATACCGGCCAGGCAGGTCAGTCGGCACGGCGCAGCCAGCCGAATGGCATCTGCCATGACATGCCTGCCCTCGCCGCCTGGAGCACACATCCATGCGCCCCCGTTACAGCGTGGCAAGCGATGCCAGCGGCTCAGATGATGTGGAAAATCCAGTGCAAGGTAATGCCGACCAGTACCTCGGAGATGACCAGTACACAAAAATAGACGCAGAACCGGGTGGCCGGTTTTTCATTCCAGAACCTGTTCTTTTCACGCAAGGCACGCATGGTTTGCGCATCGTCGCCACCCTCCTGGCGTGATCGCAATGGCAGCGTGGTCGCCACATCATGATGTCCGACATCACTCGTTCCCATCGAATCCACCTCCATCAGGCTGCAGTCGGGTCGTCGCTACCGCCTGAAGCTACAGCACCATCGCGGCGGCTGCAAAGATCATGTCCGATGAACGCAGTGACTCATCTGAAAATCGAAATATATTGCGAAAACAGCGTCATGGAAGCGCTTCAGCGCCTGAACAACCGACCAAGCACGCGCATGCTTTCGAAGCGGGATTCATTGCCGGCACGCAGGCGCGCTAGATTGGCGCGATGGGTGAACAGCAGCAGCAACATGGCGATGATCGCAAAAACCAGCCGTGCATGATCGGCCGGGGTGAATGACGCGAGCACGGCGACACTGATGCCGGCCAGCATGGTCGACAGCCCCACGTAACCCGTCAGCGTCACGCCGAGCAGCCATACCGTCAGCGCCAGTGGCAGCGAGGCTGGCCACAACACGCACAGCGTGCCGACCAGGGTGGCCGCACCCTTGCCCCCGCGAAAGCCGTGAAACACCGGCCATACGTGCCCCGCCACCGCCGCCAGCGCGCACAGATAGCTGGCGCCGGGCTGTGCCGACAAGGGCAACCAGCGCCAGGCCAGCCATGCGGCCAGCACGCCCTTGCCGATATCCGCCAACACCGTACCCAGCGCGAACCAGGCGCCTTGCGTGCGCAGTGCATTGGTGCCGCCGGCGTTGCCGCTGCCAAGCTGACGGATATCCACACCGCGCAACTTGCCCAATAGCAGGCTGCCCGACAGCGAACCGAGCAGATAGGCCATTCCAGTCAGCATCAGGATCAACATCACCGGCTATGGCTCCATCGGTTGCAGGCTGATCACCAGCGCGCCTGGCCCGGCATGCGCACCGATCGCCGGGCCGGTCTCGACCAGCCAGGATTCCTGGCAATCGAGCAGGCGGCGCAGGCTGTCCAGCAACAAACCACCCTCGTACGCCGCATCGCAATGGCCGACGATCAGCCGCCAGCGCAGGCGATGATCCACCCGCCTCGCCACGTGCCGGGCGAATCGCTCGGGCAGGTGGCGCCGGCCAAGCAGGCCAGCGACCACACCGAGTTTGCCGCTCGGCTTGATCCGTGCAATCGGGGTCAGTCCCAGCAACTCCACCAGGGTCTTGCTCCACGCCGGCAATCGCCCGCCACGCACCGCCATGCCCAGATCGGCGGTCATCGCCCAGGTCAGGGTATGCGAACGCAAACCAGCCAGCCGGGCCACGATCGCTGCAGCATCGTCTCCACGCCGCGCCGCCTCGGCCGCGGCGATCGCCAGCAAGGCCTGACCGCCGGCGGCATTGGCACTGTCGACAATGAAGGTCCGTTCGATCGCACCACGCTGCGCCGCTGTCTCGGCCGACTGGATCGTGCCGGAAACCGCCCGTGCCACCCCGACATAGACCAACGCGGGATGATGCGAGAGCAGAAATTCGAACTGTCGCCTGAAGTCACCCGGCGGCGGCTGGCTGGTACGCGGCAGCACCTCCGACTCGCGCAATTTGCGGTAGAACTGCGCCGGGCTCAGGCCGACCTTGTCCAGGTAGTCCTGCTCGCCGAAATTGAGCCGCAACGGCACCACATGGATATTCAGCGCGGCGGCGATGCCCTCGGGAAGATCGGCCGAGCTGTCGGTAATCACCGCCACCGCCGCACCATCCGCTGCCGTGCGCGCTTGCGCATGCATGTCGTCGGCCTTGCTCGACTCGACCCGGCCAAAGCGCGCGGCCAGTTCGAACAGCGCCTGCGGCTCGGCGACATGGGCGTGCAGGCGCACCCGCGTGTCGGAGCCGGCCACCACCACGCTGGATGCACCCAGCCGGGTCACCTGCGCACGCAACGCAGGCACATCCAGCGCATCGCCCAGCACCAGGCATTCGCTGCACCAGCGATGGCTGGGGTCGGCCTCGGGCAACTCGTCATGACCATGCAGCGACACCGGCGCTACCTGATCGAGCCGCTGTGCGCGGTGCACACCGGACTCTCCGGCGAGGAATGCCGCGATGCCCTCCAACAGATCCAGAAAGCCTTGCGCGCCGGCATCGACCACACCGGCCCTGAGCAGCACCGGCAGCTGTTGCGGCGTGTGTGCCAGCGCCTTGCGCGCCACTTCCAGGGCTGGTGCGAACCAGGCCTTGATGTCGTGCACCTCGTCGCGCGGATCCAGCGCCCCGGCAAATGCCGAGATCACGCTGAGCATGGTTCCCTCGCGCGGATCGGACACTGCCTCGCGCGCCGATGTCGCACCGGCGCGTACCGCCAGCGCAAGCTGCCCCGGCGCCACCGCCACACGGTCGCCGATACCCGCCGCCATGCCGGTGAGGAACTGCGCCAGGATCGCGCCGGAATTGCCGCGGCCACCGTCGATGGCATCCTCTGCGACCCGACGCATCAACTCGCCGACACCGGCGACCCGTCGACTCAAGGCGCCGCTGAGCACCCTGCCCAGGGTAAACGCCAGGTTGCTGCCGGTATCGCCATCGGCTACCGGAAACACGTTGATCCGGTTCAAGGTCTCGCGATCGGCGATCACATGGCGGGCACCACCGATCAGGGCCCGGCGCAGACCGGGGCCACGGATGGGTCGCACCGTGCGCTCGCCAACGGGAATATTCATGTATCCCGAGTGTGCCGGATGCGCGACGACGGCAGAAGGGGGCTACAGTCTGTTGCCCACTGCGCGCTTGCCCGTCACCGGCAGCACCGGAATCGCCAGGCTGCGCTCGGCATCGCCGGTGGCACCCGTCTGCAAGTCGGGCGGAAGGTGTCCGACGTCGCCGACGGAAAGCACCTTGAATCGGCCATCGGGCTCAACCCGGATACGGGTGATGCTGGCATTGCCGACCGACATTTCCAGCCACGCCATGTTGTCGACGCCAAGGGCACGGGTCACCATGTTGCGTATCACGTTACCGTGGCAGACCAGCAAGTCGGTGCGTTCATGACCGGCAGCCGGCCGGAAGAACCTCGCAAACACGCGATCGAGCTGCCGCCTGCAAGCCTGCATGTCGGCTGGTTTCTCATGCACCGTGACCTCGCGTCGGCGCGTCGGCGGCGTGCATTCGGCAAGGTCGTCGACCACTTCGAAACGGCGACCGGGCAAGTCGGTGGCGATGATCGCGGCCGTGTCCCGCGCCCGTGCCATAGGGCTGACATACAAGCCGTCAAAGTGCACCGGCAAACCAGCCAGACGTGCACCGACCAGATGGGCCTGTGCCACCCCGATCGGCGACAGGTGCGGCCCGATGCTTTCGGGTACCGACGGGTTCGGCACATAGTTGCCGTGACGTATCAGCACGATCGTCCGTGCTGCGGGTGCCTGCGTGTCGGCATGACATGGCGAGACGGTGAAAAACAGGCAGCACAGGACGAGGAGAATATTTTTCATGGCTGCAGTATTGCGCAGAATCACCGCCGTGGCTGACCGGGCGTTGCCGCACCAAATGGCCCTGCTTGCGACCGTGGCGAACATGATCGACCGACCACTCATTTCGCGGATTCCATGCGTACATGACGGCCTTCTCATCGAGCATCCTGGAGCCCGATCCGGCGACCGGTTCGGGCAGCGTCCGGCGAGCACTGCGCGCAGCCGTCTTGGTAAACGCTTCAGGTGCCAGGTTACGATGCGCCTCCCCCGGTCGCATGACGACCTGCTGCCGCTGCTGGAGATGACTCTTCATGTCGCATTATTCCGGCCCCTTGCTGACACGGCCTGTGGCCGAGGCCATGCTTGCCGCACGCGATGCTGCCGCGGGAGCATGGAACGGCTCGCTGGATCTGGGCCGATCGACCGACGACGTTCATTTGCGGACTGACGCCTGGTGGTGGCGCGACCGGCACTATCCGTATCCGACCAAACTGAAAGATCGCACCGTCTATTTCCACGACGGCGACGAGTTCGTGCCAGTGGCACGCTTCTCCGGTTCGCTGATCAAACTGGTATCGACCGAATGGGGCACACCCACTTTCGAGATCGACGGCATCAAGATGCTCCCCACCTCGAAGGAATCGCCGTTCGAGGATGCCCGCCGCAAGGTGGCGCTGATCGAGCCGCGCGGCAAGATGGTGCTGGACACCTGCGGCGGCCTGGGCTATTTCGCCGCCTGCTGCCTGGAAGCAGGCGCAACCCACATCCACTCGTTCGAGAAGAATGCCGACGTACTGTGGCTGCGCACGCTGAATCCATGGTCGCCCGATCCCGAGGCGGAGGCCAGCGGTGGCCGCCTGCAACTGGAACATGCCGACGTGGCGCAGGCGATCACGCGGATCGCCGATGCATCGGTCGACGCCCTGCTGCACGATCCGCCGCGTTTCGGTATCGCCGGCGAGCTGTACTCGCAGACGTTCTACGATCAGCTGGCCCGCGTGCTGCGTCGCGGCGGCCGCCTGTTCCATTACACCGGCAGCCCGAACAAGCTGACCAGCGGCCGTGACGTGCCGCGCGAAGTAGCCCGACGGCTGGAAAAGGCCGGCTTCAAGGCGCAACTGGCGTTGGACGGGATATTCGCCAGCCGGCGTTGACCCATGCGATGACGGACGCCGAAGCCGGCGGCACGCCGCACTTGTCGCGTGCATCCGCGCACATGCCCGGTGGAGCCGGTCCACTTCCTCGAAAAGCTTCAGGCATCGGTTCCTGCGAAAGGCTGCCGACGATGCCTGCACTCCTGCGAATCACGCGCCGACATCCACTCAAGAAAGCTGACGCCGGGTCGATACAGAGGCAAAGGTTGCAAGCATGTTCACAAGGTGCGGCAGATATGTGGCTTTCCGGGGAACTGTCCAAAGGTGTGGGGCAACAGGCACGTGGTCATCAGCCGCCTCAACTCGTGGAATACATGATCGACTACAAAGAAAACTCGAGCCACAAACAGAATCCAGTCGACTGGAGCGACCCCCAGTTGCAGACACTGCTGGGCAAGATCGACGGCTGGAGCCTGGACAATCGTGGAGTACATCCACGTCGTGAAGTGCAAATCCAGGTTGGCTGGAAGGCAGCTGGCAGCAGGCCAGCCATACTGGTGTGCAAGCGGGAAAAGGCGATCGTGCTCGAGACCGCGTTCGCGATTCCGGTGGGCGAGTATGTGCGCATGGATTCTTGCCACGGCGACAGCTCGCGCAGCCTGTGGGGCGTGGTGATCGATGCCCGGGCGGGACGACGCGAGCAGGACGGCATCGACGGGATCCATATCCACTGGCTGCGCGAATGCTGAAGTTCCATTGACGTCCGCAACGGACTGAGGGCGATCGCGCATGCATGCCGTGCCGGGCCCGATCCTTGTCACAAGCCATCATCGAGGCCTCGTGCGTGATGGGGCGCCGGCTGACACAGCCGCACATTTGATTGAATCTATTGACATCAAGTTAAATATCATTAACATCAAGTGCGGAACAACTGACTCTTCGGAGATCTCATGTCAGCACTTCAGAAACGAGCCTGGCTCACTTTGTGGAGCATGTGCCCCGTCTACTGCCTGTATTTCGCCATTCAGACCGGTTTCCCGGATCTGTTCACGACCATGCTGGAGCGCATCGGTCTGCTCGCTCTGGTCGCAAGTGCCCATGCCGTGGCCTACGTCAGTGGCCTGCTCTTGATCAAGCGGCGTGAAACCGGCGAGCCTCTGCTCGAAGATGAGCGCGACCGCGCCATCGACGGACGCGCCACCCGCACGGCGTATTTCATGATGCTGACGGGCTTGATCGTGGTCGGCATGGTGATGCCGTTCAGCCACGCTGGCTGGGAACTGGTCAACGCGGCGTTGTTCTTCATCGTGCTGACCGAGACGACGCGCTATGCACTGATCCTGATTGGCTACCGGCAGCCGCATCTTGTCCGCTGAATCGATGACCAACGAGGTGCGCCTGCTGCGCTTCCTTGCACAGGACATGACCCAGGCCGAGCTGGGTCGACAGGTGGGGCTTACCCGACAGACCATTGCCGCGATCGAGCAGGAGCGCTATTCGCCATCGCTGGACGTCGCCTTTCGGATCGCGCATGTCTTCGGGAAGCGGATCGATGAAGTGTTCCACTGGCAACCGGCTGACGACGCCGGCTAGCCTGTCGCAGCCTCAAGCACACGGGCCGGCCAGGAATCTGCCGGACCCGGTCGGCAGGGCAGCAACCCCGACTCGACCATCCACAGCCGGACAAGCTGTCGCAACCATCTTCGGCCCGTGGCATCCAATACGGTATTTTTGGCGTACAACTGCACATTCGTTCGTCGCCCTCCCCGCCGCCAGGAATCCGTGCCATGAAGTCTCTGATGAAACTCGCCGCCATTGCCCTCGTCGGCGCCGCTACCGCGGCCATGCCGGCATTCGCCGCGCTCAAGGTCGGTGCGCAGGCACCCGATTTCACCGCACCGGCGTATCTCGCCGGCCAGCCGTTCACCTTCAATCTGGCCAAGGCCCTGAAGCATGGCCCGGTGGTGGTCTATTTCTTTCCCGCGCCGCATACAGCCGGTTGCAACGTCGAAGCACACCTGTTCTCGCAGGCAATCCCCCAGTTCAAGGCCGAGCACGCCACGGTGATCGGTGTCACCGCCGGCAACCTCGATCAGCTGGCCGCCTTCTCGAAGGAAGCCGACCATTGCAGCGGCAAGTTCCCGGTCGCCGCCGATACCGGTGCAAAGATCGCCAGGGAATACGACGCCCTGTTGCTGATGCGACCGGGCTGGTCGGATCGCACTTCGTACGTGATCGCCCCGTCCGGCAAGATCACTCACGTCTATTCCAGCCTCAGCCCGACAAGGCATGTTGAAGAAACTCTCGCTGCGGTGAAGGCACTGGAGACCAAGTAACTCCACTGGGCCATGGCTGTCTTGCGGGCCGGTTCATGCAGGTATGCCCCGCATGAACCGTGCGAGGCCGCTGGATAGTTCACCCGGGCACCGTGCAACAGCGGCCAGGCCACCTGGCAACGTCACGGAAACCGGATGCCGCGCAGGAGGGCCGGCGTCGTATTGGCCTTGCCTGTGAAATCAGTCATCCTCCAGCGGTCTCAGGGGACGATGCACGTGATGAAGCTGGCAGCACGATTGCGCAATTACGACTGGACGGCGGCGGCCATCGAGCTGCTGATCGTCGTGGTCGGCATCCTGATCGCCTTGCAGGTCAGCAACTGGAACCAGAGCCGTCTGGACCATGCGCGTGCCGACAACTATTACCGGCGCCTGCACATCGAGTTGCTGGCCGACCAGCACAACATCGACAACGCACTGGCCTACTGGAACAAGGTATCAGCCTATGGCCGGGCGGCGATGCGTCATGGAGAAAGCGGGCAGCGGGTGGAAGACTCAAACTGGAAAACGGTGCTGGCGTACTACCAGGCCAGCCAGTTGATGCCATTCGAACTGGAGGAGACCACGTATTCGGAAATGCGCGATGGCGGCGGCCTGGCCCTGGTCGACGACGAAAGCCTGCGCAAGCAGCTGGCCGACTACTACCAACTTTCCGGTACCGGCATCACTGCTGCCATCCTTCATCACGACCCGCTGTACCGCATGCAGATTCGCGGCCTCACGCCCTGGGCCGTGCAGCAATACATCTGGAACCAGTGCTTCCGCCAGGGGGCGGGAGGCAACGCAGCGAACCAGCGCCTGATCGATTGCCCCGCCCCGATCAGCGAATCGGAAGCCGCCACCATCCTGGACAGCTATCGACGCTCCGATACCCTCTTGCAGAATTTGCGCACGTGGATGTCCACCCTCCGCGTCAGCAGCCTGGTGCTCGACTCCACCCGCCACCAGACCCACGATCTGGCGGCAAGGGTCCAGGCGGCGCGGCGTGACTGATAAGCCGCGCGCGAACCTTCACTCGACGTATCCGGTATCCAGCCTTCGGCCTACTTGCGGGCCGCGATGATCCGGCTCAGATAATCCGGCGTTCCCGGCACTCGCACCAGGTGCGGGTACTGCAGGCCATCGTGGTAGGCCACCGGCACGGTCTTGAGTTCGCCCTGGTATTTCAACAGCAACCGGATCGGCGCCTTGCTGTCCCTGGCTGCAGCGATCGCATCCTTCAACACCTCGCCGCTGTATGTCTGGCCGTTCACCGCTACCACGGTTGCGCCGGTACTGACCCCCGCCTTGAACGCCGGACCATCCCAGCGCACGTCGTTGATCTGCCCGCCATCGGCCATGGTCAGGCCGATCGACCAGGTGAAGTTGTAAAGATGCCGGGGCGGCTCCGGCCGGCTGTTGTACTGCTTTTCATAGGCGCTTTCCCTGTCGGTATAGACCAGCTTCCAGCCGGTCGCCTCGACGCCGCTGGCCAACGGCGGATCGAGCGTGTCGACGCGTGCGTGAAGGAAGCTGGCCCAATCGTATTTGGCCACGCCGTTCAGCGCCGCCACCACGTCGTCGAAGGTATAGGTCCTGGTGACGTAGCTGCCATTGTCGACGCCGAAAAATGCCTGCGCAAAATCATCCAGCGATTTCTTGTCACGGGTCAGCGAGCGCAGCTTGGCGTCCACCGCCAGCCACATCATCTGACCGCCGCTGTAGTAATCCTCGCTCATCTGCCAGCTGCGATATGGCAGGCTCGAACGATGCGCCGCGGTCGCGTCGTTGGTGGTGTCCTCCAGCGTGCGCCACTGGAAGCCAGGGCGATTGCGATCGTAATTGGCAGCCACCATCGCCAGCGCATCGCGGAACTGCTGCGGGGTCCACATGCCCGAACGGGCAGTCAGCACGAAACCCCAGTATTGGGTCTGGCCTTCATACACCCACAACAGCGAGTCGCCCATCGGCACGTTGAAGTTGGGTGTCCACAAGTCGGCCGGGCGCCGGAACTTGCCGTTCCAGGAATGAGCATATTCATGCGCCAGCAGGTCGCGGTTGGGCGCGTTGTCATCCCACGCGGTGAAATAGTCCGCACCCATGCCATCCTCGCTGGACTGGTGATGCTCGGTACCGTTGCCGCCAAGCACATCCGACAACGAAAACAGGAAATCGTAGTGGTCGTAGTGCTGCGAGCCGAACAGGCTCACCGCCTGGGTCACCAGCGCGCGATGCACCTTCAACTGCTCGGGCGTGATCTCCAGGTATTTCGGCGCGTCGGCCACGATGTCCAGATGCACCGGCACCTTGCCACCGGGGTTGAGATCGACCCGCTTGAAGTACTGACCCGCATAGATCGGCGAATCAACCAGGTTGTTGAACGTGACGGGCTTGAACGTGGTCGTGTCGCCCGATTGCGAGACCGTCTCCAATGCCGTGCCGAGCTGCCAGCCATGCGCCAGCGTCACGCTGGGCGCGAACGTGATATCCCGCGAAAAATGGCCCGCCGGATACAGCGCCACCTTGCTCCACTCCATGTCCATCATGCGGTTGGTGATCTCGAAGCCACCGCGCCGCGAGGACAGATACTGGAAGTCCGCGTCCAGCATGGCGGCACCCGGGGGCACATCGAGATGGAATGCATACACGTTGTACTTGTCGCGCTTCCACATCAGCGGTTTGCCATTGGCACTCAGTTTGAGGCCAGCCAGCATGGCGATCGGACCGCTCGGCGAATGGTCGCCGGGAATCCATTGCGGATACAGCAGGGTCAACGGACCAGCCGTGACCGGTATGTTCTCGTGCACGCGAAAGATGCCCTGCGCGGTGTCGCTGGCATCCACATGCAGCGCAATCGTGCCCGGATAAGCCGTGTCCTGCGGGGTCGGCACCCGATTGCTGCGCTGGTGCTGCGCGTGCGCGGCACCTGCAGCAAACACCATCGATAGCGCGAGCGCCATGCGTGTCAGCGTGGAGAAGGCAGTGGCCGGCGATCCGGCGCTTGAGGCAACAGGCATGAAAGACTCCGATGACGTGTCCAGGAATCCGCCCAAGTTATCACCAGCGACACCTCATCAGGGAGATCATGCCTTGTCACGCGAGCAACAATTTGCCCGGCACCCCAGGATCGTGCATGTCGAACACGTGCAGCGCACGCGCCCTGGTATCTGCCGCCCTGTGTGATGTTGCGTACTGACCGACCCGCTCAGGGGTGATTGAACGTGATCAGCGCGCTCGATTTTACCCGGTGCATCTTGCCCTTGTTGCTCTTGGTCGCCATCACATCAGCCGACGTGGTGGCGGAACCGGGCAAGTCGTAGTGGCCATAAATGGGCGCATCGTCGTGAGTACGCCCGGCCAGCTTCATCGCCGCCATGTCCTTGCGGATCAATTTGATGTCGGGGCCAGCAGTCACGTTGGTATCGGTGGTGCTCATTTTCGACATGCGCTTGTAGTAGATCTCGCATTCCCCGGTGCCTCCCAGGCGATACTCCACATAGGTGGTCTCGGTTTTCTTGATCCCGGTGCCTTTCGATGTGTCGATTCCGCTGATCGGGCCGTGGTAACCGACGGCATCCGCCAGGGCAATCATCTCCGCCTTCCATTGCGCCAGCCCCTGACCACCACCGTAACGCCGTGGCCAGTAGCAACACCCGTAGAGGTGGGATGAGTTGGCGCGAAACCCCGCGTTTGCCTGCATGTAGCGACCGAACTCGCCATCCATCAAGCCACCCAGACCGTAGATGTGGAAGCCGAACAAACCGCCTTCATTCTGCAGAACTGCGCCCATGCAATCCCCCAGATTCGGGAAACCGATCGCTTGGGTATCGAATCCGATCTGACGTTCATTCAGAAATTTGGCCACGACCATGCTCCCATGTTTTCAGCCCAACGGAGCTGTGCAACGGCCTCGCCACGGCCGCAAAATTTGACGACAATCCAGCTCGCCCGCTCATGATGCGCTGCCACGGATCAGGACAGGTTTCACGCGTGCCTCAGGGCTCATGCCGGGTGCCACGCTGTCTCGCGGCGGCAAGTTGTCCGTCGCGACCAACCATTGTTGGCTGACGCCACCCCGCCTCATCATGATCGAGGAATTCACGATACCGCCGGCGAGGCATCGACCGCCCGATCACGACCCTCATCTTTCGCACGATACAGCGCCTCGTCTGCACGACGAAGCAGGTGTTCCGGCGACTCGACGGCGCTGGGCACCGCGGCGGCGATGCCAATGCTGATCGTCACATGTGGCGCTGTGCCGGAGGCGCGATGCTCGATCGCCAGCGCACGCACGGCATCGAGCATGCGTTGCGCCATGACCCCGGCATCGGCAACATCGCAACCGGCAAGCAGCACCGCGAACTCCTCGCCACCATATCGTGCGGCAAGATCGGCCTTCGAACGCAGCACCCCGGTCAACGCGGCGGCAACGGCGATGAGCGCTTCGTCGCCAGCAAGATGGCCATACGTGTCGTTATAGGCCTTGAACGCATCCACATCGCACATCAGCACGGCCAGGGGCGTACGGCTCGCGGCATGCTCGCTCATGGCATCGCGCAGACGCTGACTGAATGCACCGCGATTGGCAATCCGGGTAAGGCCATCCAGTGCAGCAACGCGTTTGAGTTCGGCATTGGCATTGCGCAATGCCTCGGTGCGCTGCGCCACCTTGCGTGTCAACTGGCGCTCGCGCTCGTGCAATCGCCACACGCGCAGCCGGTAGGTCGCCGCGAGCAGGCCAATGACGGCCATTGCAATGAGCACGCGAAACCACCAGGTGTCGTACCAGTTCGGCACGATGGTGAATGCCACACTCGCCCCTTCGGTGTTCCACACGTCATCGTTGTTGCAGGCGATTACCCGGAATACATAGTCGCCAGCCGGCAGGTTCGTGTAGTACGCAACACGGCTGCCGGAAGCATCGATCCAGTCGCGATCAAAGCCCTCGATCCGGTAGCGGTACTTCACCGCGGCAGGCGCCACGTAGCTCATCGCGGCGTAGTGCAGCTCGATACGTTTCACGTGGGGGCCGATTTTCCCGACATGATTCGGTGGCACGTCCCTGCCATCCACCAGCACCCGCTCGACAGCCACCGGCGGCACTTGCCGGTTCACGCGTTCATGCTTCGGATCCACGATGACCACACCATTGGCCGTGCCGAACCACATGCGCCCGTCGCGCGTTCGCCAGGCCGGTGTCTGCGAGGCGCCGTTCGCCTGCTGCGAAAGCATGCCGTCGTTCTTGCCATACCAGCGGGGCTTCACCTGCGCCAGGGCACCACGTCCAAGCGCATCGAGGTCGGCCCGTGCAATTCGTGCAATACCGCGATTCGAGCTTACCCAGAAGTGGCCCGCATCGTCATCGAGAATGGCGAACACGGCATCACCATAGAAGCCCACCTGCTCGGTGAACGCTTGCACTGTCTGAGCGCGGATGCGCGCCAGGCCCAGGCTGGTGCCAAGCCAGAGATCGCCATCAGGCTCGGGATGGAACGCGAACACGCTTTGCCCCGGCAGACCATCGGTGCCGCAACGATCAACCACGCCATGATCAAGACAGCGCAGCCCGGTTCGTTCACCGATCCACAGGCGCCCGGCCGGATCCCGGTACAGCGCGCGTATGTCGTCACCGCGCGTAGCCTCTACCGCAATGACCTTGTCGCCGCTGATTTTCGCCAGCCCCTGCAGCGTCGCCACCCACATGCCATCGTCCCCATCCGCTGCGAACGCGAACACGATGGTGCCTGGCAGTCCGTCATCAATGCCGAAATTGCGCACGCTGCCGTCAGGGGCGATCCGGCTTACGCCTTCTGTCGATCCCACCCACAAATTGCCATGGTTGTCGGACACGATGGCACGAACCAGCAGGCTGGGCAGCCTGGCGTTGATCACGCTTGCCGGGATGAGCATCTGATTCTGGTAACGCGCGAGACCCGCGCCGTCGGTACCTACCCAAAGCATGCCGGCGTGATTCTGGTATACGGCACGTACCGCATTGGAGTCCATCTTGCCCGTGACGGTGACCAGCCTGGAATCGCTGAATCGGTGGATGCCGCTGGATGTGGTTCCCATCCAGAGGTTGCCCTCGCGATCCTCGAACATCGAGCGCACTGTTTCACCCACCAGTCCACTGAGGGTGTTGTCGCAATCGAAACGGGTGCTCGTCAGGCGACAGATACCCATGCCGATGGGCGCAAACCACATGTTGCCGTCGTGATCGCCAAACAGCGAATACACCCGCTTGTCGTCGAGTGCAGCCACCCGTGGATCGCGCTCAAAACGCCCGTTGCGGTAACGTACCGGGCCTGCCTGCGTGCCGACCCAGACCGTACCGTCATGGTCGATCGCGAGGCTGTAGACGGCATCCGTCGGCAGACCGCGTCGGGTATCGAATGTTTCGGCATGGCCGTCGTGCCAATGCACGACGCCAACCCCATCTGCGGCAACCCAGACCCCGCCGGCCCGATCCGCGACGATGGCGCGATAGAAACCGCGTGGCGGGAAACCGTCCTTTTCGCCGAACAGCCGGATGCCTCTGGCACCCATCCGCGCCACGCCGGCATTGGTGGTCAGCCACAGCACGCCGCTTTTGTCCTGCACGATGCCGAGCACACTCTTGATCTGTGCAGGAAGCCTCACCGACTCCAGCTCGCCATGCCACTGGCGGCGATACAACCCATTGTTCAACGAACCAATCCACAACGTACCGCCACGATCGGCATACACCGCCGTGATCGCCGTGCTTTTCAGTATCGGCTCGACGCGTGGGTCAATGGTGTCGAATTCGGCGCCGCTGTAGTGAACCAGGCCGCCGTAGGTCGCCAGCCAGATCGATCCTCCCTTGTCCTGGGCAATGGACAGCACCGTGCCTTGCGGCAACTGGTTTTCATACCAGACATGAGTCAGCTGCCCGATCGCCCGATCCGGATCGAGCGCGCGCGCCGGCATGGCCATCAGCAGGCCACACACCAGCAACAAGAGCGAACCCCACCCGGCAACACGACAAATCATGCGCAATCCAGCGATTTCCCTGCGACTTCGGTGCTCACCTCAGCGTCGTGATCCGACAGCCATTCAGCCACTTCCCCCAAACCGGTCTGACGAGTTGTCGAAAGCAGTCTCCCGGCCTTCTTGCTCGGTCAGCCATGACATATCACAAAACCCGGCAAGTTTATCTGACTTTGCATGCGATTCACGCCGCGAGTTCGTCGCCCGTAAATCCATGTGCCATCTGGAAGATGGCGCTGCCTGCCCGCGCAGGATTCCTCTGCCATTGGTCGACGACCCGGCCATCAGCGCGGCAGCTACGGGCGACTCGGAAAGTCGGCCACGACGGCATCTGCGGACAAGGCTGACGACCATTGGACGGTGTATCAGAGTGGCCAGCCCTGCCTTGTTCCGAGCGGCAATGCGACGTGCTGCACATGCGGTGATCCGGCGCACTCGCCTACAATGCGGGAAGTCAGCCCCTTCGGACATCTCATGCCGCCGCTCCGTGTCAAACGTTACCTGCTGACAGGTCTGCTCACCTTCATCCCGTTGTGGGTGACCTGGCTGGTATTCAAGTTCGTGCTCGGCATGCTTGCTGGCATTGGCGCACCGCTGGTGGCCGCGCTGCTTAACGGGCTGGCGCTGGTGGCACCTCATGCAGCAGACACTCTCAACACGCAGTGGCTGACCTTCATCATTGCGCTGCTGCTCACGCTCGGCGCACTGTACTTGCTGGGCTTCATCGCGAACCGGGTGATCGGCCAGCGATTCATCAGCGGCTTCGACAGCCTGCTGGCACGCATCCCGCTGGTACAGACGATCTACGGCGGAACCAAGAAGTTGATGGCGGTGCTGCAGAACAAGCCCAACGGCATGCAACGGGTCGTCTTGATCGACTTCCCTCGCCGCGGCATGAAAGTGGTCGGTTTCGTCACCCGGATCATGATCGAGGACGGTACCGGCCGCGAAATGGCCGCGGTGTACATCCCGACCACGCCCAATCCGACAGGTGGCTATCTTGAATTGGTGCCGGTGGATGAATTGACGCCCACCGACTGGACGATGGATCAGGCGATGGCCTTCATTATTTCCGGCGGAGCGGTGGCCCCGGATACGCTCCCGGCCATGCCATCCGCCATGCTGCGCCGCGACGAATCCGGTGCCGGCGTCTGATCCGCACCGATCTCGCCGGGCCTTCCTCCGCTCATGACCTTAGACACTGTCTGATGCATGATGAGTGGCCTAGCGTAACCGGCTGAACCCGCCTCTGGCGCGGCCAATGTTCGTGTTCGACAGGCCCAATGGGCAACATCACTCACCAAGGGAAATCCATGACCAAGCAGTATCTGAAGCCCCTGGCCCTGGCGGTCAGCCTGGCCCTCAGCCTGACCGCCTGCGGCAAGCACGAATCGGCGCCGGCCAGTGCGCCGCCGAGCAGCGCCAGCGCGGCACCGGCAACCGCAGGAACCACGGCCGCAGCGGCGGACAAGAGCATCTTCGACGTCAACGAGCTTGGCGCTCCCACCGAGGCCTGCACCGACTTCAATCAGTTCGTGAATGCCAAGTGGGTCGCCGCCAACCCGATCCCGGATGACCGTGCGCGTTGGGGTGCGTTCGACAAGCTCGCCGACGACAGCCTCAACACCCAGCACACGATCGTCGAAGACGCCGCCAAGGATGCCGACAAGGCGGCCGCCGGGTCGATCGAGCAGAAGATCGGCTACCTGTACAAGTCGGGCATGGACGATGCCGCCATCGACAAGGCCGGCTTCGACCCGATCAAGCCCAAACTGGCTGCCATCGACAAGCTGAAGAACGGCAAGGACGTGGCCAACTACCTCGATCACAGCTTCGCCCAAGGTGACATGCAGGTATTCCAGTTCGGCGCCAGCGCGGACTTCAAGCACGCCGACACACAGATCGGCTACACGTTCCAGTCCGGACTGGGCCTGCCGACCAAGGATTACTACACCGATCCGAAGCACGCGGACCTGCGCAAGGCCTACCTCGACTATATCGCCAGGACGCTGGAGTTGACCGGTGTTTCTGCAGCCGATGCGAAGAAGCAGGCTGAAGAAGTGATGGCGTTCGAAATGAAACTGGCTGACGCGTCGCTGGCACCGGTAGAACTGCGTACCCCGGAAAACCAGTACCACTTCGTCAGTGTCAAGGAAGCGGACAAGGTCACCCCGCATTTCAGCTGGGAGGACTTCTTCAAGGCCCAGGGCGTCACCATCGACAAGGGCTTTTCGCTGTCGCAGCCGAAGTTCTTCGCCGAGTTCGACAAGCTGCTGGCCACCGCACCTGCCAGCCAGTGGCAGGCCTATCTGCGCTTCCACACCATCGACGATGCCTCCGACGCGCTGAGCAAGAATTTCCGCGACAACAGGTTCGCGTTCTACGGCAAGACCCTGGCTGGCCAGCCGCAGCAGAAGCCGCGCTGGAAACAGGTGCTGGGCGCGGTCAATGGCGCGATGGGCATGGCGCTGGGCGAACTCTACGTGAAGCAGGAATTCACCCCTGAAGCCAAGCAGCGTGCCGAGGAACTTGTCACCAATGTGCGCAACGCATTGAAGGCGCGCATCGAGAATCTCGACTGGATGAGCGCCGAGACCAAGGCCAAGGCCGTCGCCAAGTGGGAAACCTTCCTGCCCAAGATCGGTTACCCCGACAAGTGGCGCAGCTGGGAGGGCCTGACCATCGTGCCGGACAACTTCTACGCCAACCTCGAAGCGGCATCGAAGTTCAACTACGACTACGACATCGCCAAGATCGGCAAGCCGACCGATCGCAAGGAATGGGGCATGACCCCGCAGACGGTCAACGCGTACTACAACCCGAGCGACAACACGATCAACTTCCCGGCCGCGATCCTGCAGCCGCCGTTCTTCGATGCCAAGGCCGACGACGCGATCAACTACGGCGGCATCGGTGCGGTGATCGGTCATGAAGCCAGTCACGGCTTCGACGATGAAGGCAGCCAGTTCGACGGTGCCGGCAACAACGTCAACTGGTGGAGCAAGGACGACCGGGCCAAGTTCGACGCACGCACCGCCAAGCTGGTGCAGCAGTTCAACGACTACACGCCGATCAAGGACCAGCCGGACGCACACGTGAACGGCAAGCTGACCCTCGGCGAGAACATCGCCGACCTGGGTGGCCTGAACGTGGCCTACGACGCGTTGCAGGTGGCACTGAAGCAGCACCCGGAGGAAGCGAACAAGAAGATCGACGGCTACACCGAAGACCAGCGCTTCTTCCTGAACTGGGCACGCGTATGGCGCGGCAACATCCGCGAGAAGCAGGCCCTGCTGCGGCTGAACACCGATCCGCACGCACCGGCCTCGCTGCGCGCCATCGGTGCGCCGTCGAACATGCCGGCGTTTGCCACGGCATTCCAGTGCAAGAGCGGCGACGCGATGGTGCGCCCGGCCGACAAGCAGGTGAAGATCTGGTAAGTCACGGCGATCCCGGATCGCGATACATTGCGTTCTGAAAACCCCGGGCCCCGCATGCAGATGCGGGGCCTTTTTCATACCGGTCGGCACGAATACCCGCGCCCCTGACCTTTGACACTGTCCGACCCATGACGTTTGGCCTAGCGTGAACGGGCATCTGTCCGCGTTCCGGGGGATCCAGCGACGCATACGGACAAGCACAACAACCATCACATGCAGAGGGACATCCATGACCAAGCATTATCTGAAGCCCGTGGCATTGGCACTCGCCGTCAGTCTGGCCTTGGCTGCCTGCGGCAAGCAGGAGCCGACGGCCAAGGCACCGGCCGCGGCAGGCACGGCGCCGGCCGCCGCCAGCACCACCGCGGCGGCAGCGCCTGACAAGAGCATCTTCGACGTCAGCGAGCTCGGTGCTCCGACCGAGGCCTGCGCGGACTTCAACCAGTTCGTCAACGCCAAATGGATCGCCGCCAACCCGATCCCGGCCGACCAGACCGTGTGGGGCGCCTTCAGCATCCTGCATGAGAAGAGCCTGGCCGAGCAGCGCCAGCTGGTCGAGAATGCCGAGAAGAATGCCGCCAGCGCCAAGGCCGGTTCGATCGACCAGAAGATCGGCTGGCTGTACCACTCCAGCATGGACATGGATGCGCGCAACAAGGCCGGCTTCGATCCGATCAAGCCCGACCTCGCCGGGATCGACGCATTGAAGTCCAACAAGGACCTGCCGGCCTGGCTGAACAAGTCCTTCGCCAAGGGCGATGGCGCGGTATTCGGCTTCGGCTCCGGCGCCGACTTCAAGGACGCCAAGATCCAGATCGCCTACACCGAGCAGAGTGGACTGGGACTGCCCACCACCGATTACTACACCGACGCCAAGTACAAGGACATCCGCGACAGCTACGTCAAATATCTGGCCAAGCTGTTCGAGATGAGCGGCAGCAGCGCCGCCGACGCCAGCAAGCAGGCCGCACTGGCGATGAAGTTCGAAACCGACCTTGCGCAGCATTCCATCCCGCGCGTCGAAATGCGCAAGCCGGAAAACCAGTACCACTTCGTCACCGTCAAGGAAGCGGACAAGGTCACCCCGCATTTCAGCTGGGACAACTTCTTCAAGGCCCAGGGCGTCACCATCGACAAGGGCTTCTCGCTGTCGCAGCCGAAGTTCTTCGCCGAGTTCGACAAGCTGGTCGCCCACGCACCGATGGACGAATGGCGTGCCTATCTGAAGGCGCGCACTCTCTCCGGCTCGGCCTCCGCCCTGTCCGAACCGTTCGTCGATGCGCAGTTCGATTTCTACGGCAAGACCCTGCGCGGCCAGCCGCAACAGCAGCCGCAGTGGAAGCGTTCGCTGGGCTCGGTCAACCGTGCGATGGGCCAGGCGCTGGGGCAGTTGTACGTGGCCAAGTACTTCACTCCCGAAGCCAAGGCGCGGGCGGAGGAACTGGTCACCAACGTGCGCAATGCCCTCAAGGCACGCATCCAGAATCTGGACTGGATGAGCGACGAGACCAAGGCCAAGGCACTCGACAAGTGGTCCAAGTTCCTGCCCAAGATCGGGTACCCGGATACCTGGCGCAGCTGGGACGGCCTGACCATCAGCCCGGACAACTACTACGCCAACATGGAAGCGGCATCGAAGTTCAATTATGACTACGACATCGCCAAGATCGGCAAGCCGACCGACCGCCAGGACTGGGGCATGACCCCGCAGACGGTCAACGCGTACTACAATCCGACCGACAACACGATCAACTTCCCGGCCGCCATCCTGCAGCCGCCGTTCTTCGACGCCAAGGCGGATGACGCGATCAACTACGGTGGCATCGGCGCGGTGATCGGGCACGAGTCGAGCCATGGCTTCGATGACCAGGGCAGCCAGTTCGACGGCAACGGCAACAACGTCAACTGGTGGACCGACGCCGACAAGAAGCAGTTCCAGGCACGTACCGGCAAGCTGGTCGACCAGTTCAACGCCTACGCGCCACTGGCCGATCATCCGGATCTGCATGTCAACGGCCAGCTGACCCTGGGCGAGAATATCGCCGACCTGGGCGGCCTGAACATCGCCTATGACGCACTGCAGACTGCGCTGAAGAACAACCCGGCCGAGGCTGCGAAGAAGATCGACGGTTACACCGAAGACCAGCGCTTCTTCCTCAACTGGGCACGCGTATGGCGCGGCAGCATCCGCGACAAGGCGCAGATGGTTTACCTGAACGCCGATCCGCACTCGCCGATGAAGTTCCGTGCGATGGGTGCGCCGTCGAACATGCCGCAATTCGCCACCGCGTTCCAGTGCAAGCCCGGCGATGCGATGGTGCGTCCGGCCGACAAGCAGGTGAAGATCTGGTAATTCCTACGCCACATCGGCCGCCGTCCATCGCGGTCTGAGAAAGCCAAGGCCCCGCATGCAGATGCGGGGCCTTTTTCGTGGCCACCATCATCCCCGTCCCTGCCCGCGGCCGCCTGTCCGATACATGGGGAACGGCCTGCAGCCGGAAGCTTCCGCTGCCGGGCAATCCGGAAATGGCGCAAGGCCGCTGGCGTGACTCACACCAACTGCGCTCGCGCATGCCGCGCGAAATGATCCGGATGGCAGGATTCATTTGCGATTGGTATTGCAAATCATTCTCATTGGCAATATCTTGTGCATCGCCGCGCCACGCCCTCCGGATGCTCAACACCCGGCAGGCACAGCCGCCCAGCTTGCAGCACCAGATCATGCCCGCGCCGACAGACAACCGTCTTCGTCGATCCGCCAGATCGTGCCAGTCCTTCAGCAATCCCATCACAGGAACCCACATGAGCCCCATCACGAGCAGGAAGCACCCGATCAAGCGCACCACGCCATCACTTGCCCCGGGTATGTTTGCCACAGCCCTGCTGGGCAGCCTGGCGCTGACGCTGCCGGCGCATGCGGCTGACCTTGATGGATTGTCCGGCTCGAGCGAAGCCATGGTCACCCAGGCGAAAAGCCTGCCCCGTATCCAGGTGGACGGCTACGCCGGCCCGGATTACCGCGTCGACACGCTCTCCTCCCCGAAATTCACCCAGTCACTGCTCAATACCACGCAAACCGTCAGCATCATCAGCCGCGACCTGATCCAGCAACAGGCCGCTACCACCCTGACCGAGGCACTGCGCAACAGCCCCGGCGTAGGCACTTTCTATGCCGGCGAGAACGGCTCGACCAGCACTGGCGACGCGATTTACATGCGTGGCTTCGACACCTCCGGCAGCATCTTCGTCGACGGTGTGCGCGACCTCGGCACGATCTCCCGCGACGTGTTCAATATCGAGCAAATCGAAGTGATCAAGGGCCCGGACGGCACCGAATACGGGCGCACCGCACCGACCGGCGCGATCAACATGGTCAGCAAGCAGCCGCTGCCGGACAGCAGCATATCCGGCTCGCTCGGCTACGGCAGTGCGCAACAACGGCGCACCACTGCCGACTGGAATCAGGCGATCGGCAACCATACTGCATTCCGGCTCAACGTGATGGGACAGCACAGCGGCGTACCCGGGCGCGACAACGTGGAGAACAACCGCTGGGGCGTCGCGCCGTCGCTGGCCTTCGGCCTGGGCACGCCGACCCGGGTCTACCTTGACCTGCTGCACGTGAAGCAGGACAACACCCCCGATGGCGGCGTCTCCACGATCGGCCTGCCCGGCTACACCAGCCCGGATCCGACGCGACCGTTCATCGCCGGCGCAGCGAAGGTGGATCCGGACAACTTCTACGGCACCAGCCAGGACCATGATCGCGTCCAGGCCGACATGTTCACCGCGATTGTCGAACATGACTTCTCCGACAGCATGACCTTGCACGACACCTTGCGCTGGGGGCGTACGCGGCAGCACTACCTGCTGACCTCATTCATGGCCACCGCAGCCAACCTGCTGACGCCGGACCCCGCGGATCCCTCGACCTGGACCGTGGCGCGCAGCAATCCAAACTACAAGCACCAGGCCAACCGCATCGTCACCAACCAGGCCAACCTTGCTGCCAGTTTCGATACCGGAGCAGTCACCCACAACCTGAGTGCCGGTATCGAGCTGACCCAGGAAAAAGCCACCGCTCTCGCCATGGCTGCACTCGACGGCAGCAGCTGGCCGGCAGCCAACCTCTATCATCCCGACGCCGATGTCGACGGCCTGCTCTACGGCCCTACCGGTGCCTACGCCAACGGCACCACCGACACCATCGCGGCCTACGCTTTCGACACGCTGAAGTTCGGTGAACACTGGCAGGTCAACGCTGGTGCGCGACTGGACCACTACCGCACCGATTACGCCAGCACGGTCGCCTGCGGTGCCCGCAATGCACCCGCTTGCGGCGTGCTGCCGGCTGGCAGCATCGTGCCGGGCATCAATGTCCGCGTGTCCGACAACCTGCCCAACTACAAGCTCGGCGTGCTGTACAAGCCGAGCACCAATGGCAGCATCTACGCCAATTTCGCGATGGCGCAGGATCCGCCGGGTGGCAACACACTGACCTTCAACAGCTCCAGCAAAAGCCAGGACAACCCGGATCTCGACCCGCAGAAGGCCCGCACGGTCGAATTCGGCACCAAGTGGAACCTGCTTGGCGACAAGCTGCTGCTCACCGGCGCGCTGTATCGCACCACGGTCAACAACCAGCTGGAGCAAGACCCGACCGACCCGACGAACTACTACCAGATCGGCAAGAAGCGCGTGCAGGGCGTGGAGATCAACGCGGTCGGCAGGCTGAGCACGAACTGGGCGGTCAGCACGGGCTATACCGTCATGAACACCAAGGTACTCGACGGCAGCCCCGTGACCTCGGACGGCTCCAGCGTGCTGGCGTACACGCCGAAGAGCGCCTTCACCGCCTGGACCACTTACCACTTCCCCTTCAACCTCACCCTCGGCGGCGGCGCGCGCTATTCCGGCGAGCTGCACCGCGGCACCGATGGCGCAGTCGGCACGCCGACCCATACCGAGTCGTACTGGGTATTCGATGCGATGGCCAGCTATCCGGTGAACAAACACCTGGATATGCAGTTGAACGTGTACAACCTGTTCGACCAACACTACGTCGCCTCGATCAACAAGAGCGGTTATCGTTACATCCCGGGGGTGCCGCGATCGGCCATGCTGACGGCCAACTTCAGCTTCTGACGACAGCACCCTCACCTGTTGGAGCGGCTTCAGCCGCGATGCTCCTGCCTTTGAAGCCATGGTCTGGCGAAGAGCATCGCGGCTGGAGCCGCCCCGGCGGGCAAAATGCACTACAGGTGATCCATGCTGCTGCACATCCCCGAGGTACTCGACCCCGAGCAAGTCACGCAGATGCGCGCCGTGCTGGAAGCGGCGGATTGGACGGATGGCCGCGAAACGGCGGGTGCCCAAGGTGCGCACGTCAAGCGCAACCAGCAGCTGCCCGATGGCTCTCCGCTGCGACGGCAACTGGGCCAGCAGGTGCAGGCAGCGCTGGCGCGGAACCCGCTTTATCATGCCGCGACCCTGCCCCAGCGCATGCTGCCACCACGCTTCAACCGCTACGCGGATGGCGGCCAGTACGGCTTCCACGTCGATGGTGCGGTGATGGCGATGCCTGATGGCGAAGGCCAGTTGCGCAGTGACATCTCCTGCACGCTGTTCCTCAATGAACCGGAGGATTACGACGGGGGCGAGCTGATCGTCAGCGACACATACGGCGAGCATGAGGTGAAACTGCCAGCCGGCGACTTGATCGTATATCCGTCGAGCAGCCTGCATCGGGTGGCGCCGGTCACCCATGGCGCACGGCTGGCCTCGTTCTTCTGGGTGCAAAGCCTGATCCGTGATGATGCCCACCGTCGCATGCTGTTCGAACTCGACGGCTCGATCCAGCGCCTGGCCCGCTCCGGTGCCGACGCCGGGGTCGTGCTGCAACTTACTGGCGTCTATCACAACCTGTTGCGCGAATGGGCCGAAACCTGAACTGAGAAACGCGCCACGTCACAACGTGTCTGACCACGAGCGCAGGATTCACCTGCAATCGAAGGTTCCCAGCGGGGCCTGCGCAGCGGATAATCGTCGACCCCCGCAAGAAATACGGCAACTCAATGTTTGTACCTGGTCAACGCTGGATCTCCTCCGCCGAACCCGAGCTCGGCCTCGGCACGGTCCTGCGCGTCGAAGGCCGTGGTGTGCAGGTGCTTTTTGCCAAGGCCGGCGTGCTGCGCCCGTACGCGATCGACTCGGCGCCGCTCATTCGGGCCGAGTTCCGCGCCGGCCAGCGCGTTGCCGGCAAGGGCATCGCCTTTCTGGTCGAGCGTGTGGAGATCCGCAACGAGTTGCTGATCTATCGCGGCGAAGGCCGCGAACTGGAGGAAGGCCAGCTCGACGACGAACAGAGCGTGAGCCAGGCCGATGATCGCCTGATCGGCGGTCGTACCGACACTGTGGCGCATTTCGAACTTCGCCTGGATGGCCTCAAGCGACGCGCTGAAGCACGCCGCTCGCCGATGTGGGGCCTCGGTGCCGCGCGCATCGGGCTGGTGCCGCACCAGCTGCGCGTGGCCGGCATCGCATCTGCCCGTCGCCCCCCGCGCGTATTGCTGGCCGACGAAGTAGGCCTGGGCAAGACCATCGAGGCGGGCATGATCATTGCGCGTCAGCTCGCCACCGGACGCGCGTCGAGGGCGCTGCTGTTATTGCCCGACACGCTGGTTTACCAGTGGTTCGTCGAAATGCTGCGCCGTTTCAACCTCAGCTTCGCGATCTACGACGAGGAGCGTTGCGAGGCACTGGAGCAGTCCGGCGATACCGGCAATCCATTCGAGGACGAGCAGCTGGTGATTGCCGATTTCGGCTTTCTGGAAAGCTCGCCGAAGTACGCGCAGCAATTGCTGGATGCTCCGTGGGATCTGCTGGTCGTTGACGAGGCTCATCACCTGGCCTGGTCGCCGCAATCCAGCAGCCCGCGATACACCATGGTCGAACAGCTGGCGGCGGCGATCCCCGGCGTGATCCTGCTTACCGCCACCCCGGAACAACTTGGTCGCAGCGGCCATTTCGCCCGCCTGCGCCTGCTTGATCCACAACGCTATCATGACCTGGACGGCTATCTGGCCGAGTCGGAAACCTATCAGACGCTGTCGAAAATCGCCGATCGGCTGCTCGATGGCGAAGCACTGGATGATTTGCAGCGCGTCACCCTCGCCGATGCCTTCCACGGCGACGAAGCACTCACCGCGCAACTGGCCGATTCGACCAAACCAGCCAATGCACGCGAGCTGCTGACCGCATTGATCGACCGTCACGGCACCGGCCGCGCCATGTTCCGCAACAACCGCGCCGGCGTCGGTGGATTTCCGAAGCGTCTGCCGGAGTGGCATCTGCTCGATGCCGACACTGTCGATGAAAGCACCCGCCAGTCTCTGCTGGCCGAGTTCCACGCCGACATCCAGCAACCACCGGCCCTGATCGAAGTCGACTACAGCACCGATCCGCGCGTGGATGCACTGATCGCCCTGCTGGAGCAGCACGCGCAAGACAAGTTCCTGCTGATCTGCCGCAGCCAGGCCAAGGTGTTGGCACTGGAAGAAGTGCTGCGCACGCGCAGCGGCGTCGGCGTGGCACGCTTCCACGAAGGCCTCGGCATCGTGCAGCGCGACCGCAACGCGGCGTACTTTGCCCAGCCCGACGGCGCAAGGCTGTTGCTGTGCTCGGAAATAGGCTCGGAAGGACGAAACTTCCAGTTCGCCCATCGGCTGATTCTGTGGGATCTGCCACTGGATCCCGATCTGCTCGAGCAGCGCATCGGCCGGCTCGACCGTATCGGTCAGCAGCATGACATCAGCATTCACATCCTCGTGGTGGCCGATAGCGCCCAGCATGTGCTTGCACGCTGGTACAACGAAGGTGTTGATGCATTCCATTCCAGCCCGGCCGATGGTCGCGAATTGTTGCGTCGCTACGGCACGCCGCTGACCCGCCTGGCGGACGAGCACGCCCGCGGCGACGACAACCGTGACCAGGAGCTCGACGTGCTGCTCGCCGAAACACGATCGAGCCACGAACAGATGGCCGAGCTGATCCGCGGCGGCCGCGATCACCTGCTGGAACTGGCCGCCAGTCGCGACCTGCACGCCGACGAATTGCAGCAGGCCTTCGCCCGCGAAGATCGCGACCCGGGCCGCGATGCATTCATGCAGCGCCTGCTTGAGACCTTCGGCATCCACGCCGAGGAACTCGGCGGCCAGGTGATGCTGCTTGATCCACAATACCTTTCCACCGATGCCCTGCCCGGTTTTGCCGAGGGTCCGCAATCAGTGACCTTCGCGCGCGAGGTAGCGTTGGCCCGCGAGGATCTGCCGCTGCTCCGGCTCGATCATCCGTTGATCGCCGGTGCACTGGATCTGGCCTTATCCGGCGAGCAAGGCAACGCTGCCTTCATGGTCGACGACATGCTGCCATCGCGCAGCGCACTGCTGCAGGCGGTTTACGTGCTTGAATGCGTCGCCGACCGCCGGCTCGATGCCGAGCGTTTCCTGCCACCGCTGCCGATCGTGGTCACGGTTGATACCCGACTGGCGGAACACGTCGACTTCACCCCGAGCGAGACGGCGCTGCGCAAGGCCAGCGACCGCAATATCGAGGTCGCACGCTACCGCAAGTTCCTCGGCAAGCTGGTGCCGCCGATGCTGGCCCGCACCGAGGTATTGGCCAACGCGCGCAGCCAGAGCAGCATCGACGCCGCCTTGATCGCAGCCACTGAGACCCTGGATGCCGAACTGTCGCGGCTGCTCGCCCTGCGTGCGGTCAATCCGTCGGTCAGCGACACCGAAATTTCCGCCGTGACCGAAGAGCGCAGTGCCCTGCTCACCGCCCTGCCAGGATCGCGCCTGCGGCTGGATTCGGTTCGCTTCGTAGTCAGCGCCGACTTCCTCGCCCTGCGCTGATTCCCCGCTCGCGGCGAGCGCACCGGGTGCGCTCGTTTGCAAAGGGGCAAGATTCTCTCCGCGCTCAGCGCGTCAACTGCCGCTTCGGCTTGATCGGAAATTTGCCACGCCAGTATTGAATCAGCACGATGCCACCGACCATCCCGCCAAGATGGGCAAAATGTGCCACCCCGGCCTGGGTACCGGTCACGCCCATGAACAGTTCCACCGCAGCGTAACCCGTCACGAACAACCACGCCGGCATCGGCACCGGCAGGAAGATCAGCATCATCTTCTCGTGCGGATACAGCATGCCGAACGCCAGCAGCAAGCCGAAAATCGCTCCGGAGGCACCCAGCGTGGGATAGAAGCCATGGGTGAACCAATGCACCACGATCAGCTGGGCCACAGCCGCCACGATCGCGCAGACAAAATAATAAATGACGTAGTGCGCGCGCCCAAAGGTGCGCTCGATGGCACCACCGAACATCCACAGCGCAAACATGTTGAACAGGATATGGGTCACGCCACCGTGCATGAACGCATAAGTGACCAGCTGCCACGGCCGGAAGCCGATCGATGCCAGGCCATGGGCGGTCTGGAACACCTGGTCGGGGCCCCACGGCCACAGTGCGAAATACTGAAGCAGGACGTCACCGAAAACCTGTTGCAGCAGAAACACCACGACATTGGCGATCAACAGATTGCGTGTGACAGGCGGCAAATCAAAGGGCATCAGGCGGTTTCCAGGGAATCAGGCACAAGCGTAACGGTGGCGGCAGGACATGACCATGCAACGCACTCTGTGGCAGGCAAGCTTCGGATGATATTGACCCGCCCCGCGAAGAATCGTTCAGCATCGTCAGGCATGACGCAACCCGGGGCATGTTGACGCCATGAAAAAGCCGCCCTCGGGCGGCTGTCCAATCGATCGAAGTGACAGGCTCAACCCTGCTTGGCTGCCATCGCCATCGGCTCGGGCCGCTTGGCCCCGGCAAAGCGCTTGGCCCAATAAGCGTTGTCCAGGCTGGAAATTTCCACCGACTTGCCGGCTGACGGCGAGTGGATGAAGCGACCATTGGAAATGTAGATGCCCACATGCGAGATGCGATGCCTGCCGTGGGTGTGGAAAAACACCAGGTCCCCCGGCTGCATATCGGCCCGCCGGACCTTCAAACCGGCCAGGAACTGCCCCGCGGCATTGTTCGGCAACTGCATGCCCACAGCATGGGCGAACACGTAGCGCACGAACCCGCTGCAATCGAAGCCAGTGAGCGGGTCGTGGCCACCACGCACATAACGGATGTCGCGCAGGCCCATCGCTGCGGCAAGCAAAGCCTTGCGAAGATCGGTGACATTCCGGATCACGGCGCTATCCGCTGCCGGCTTCCCGGTCGCGGATTGAACGTTGCTTGCCTGATCTTCGTCGCTGTTGCCTGCCGTGCCGGCAGCCACCGCAGTGGCAATCGACGAGGCACCCACGCCGGTCATGGTCGATGGCCCGGTCAATATCCCCGGATTAAAGGCAGACAATGTCTGCAGCAAGGGCGAATCGTGGCCCGACACCAGCGGCGCGGCCACGACAGGCTGAATCTCGGGCTGGGCGGTACGCGCCTGAAGTGCTCCGCAAAGCAGCATCAACACCAGCGCAGCAACCACTCTCGGTTGTTTGATGGACATGCAGGGAAAAATCCCGAGGGTTCACAGGGTTGATCGCCTGCAGCAGCTGACGATGTGACGAAGTGGTGAAACTACCAAGAAGGCCGGGCTCAGTTGTTGGATCCCGGTTAATTGAACTTCGTCGTTTCGAAAAACCGCCATACCGCGCACATTTCTACAAGTAACTGACTTCCATGGAACTTTCTCTCAAATCCGCGTTTCCGGCCAGCACGTTACGCGCCCGGATGGGAACGCTGGCCGAAGATCGCCGTGCCGATCCGGATCTCGGTTGCCCCTTCGGCAATGGCCAACGGAAAATCACCGCTCATGCCCATGGATAACCTTTGCATATCATGGCCTTGCCTCATCGACTGATCACGCAACTCGCGCAGCAGTCGGAAACAGGCACGCACCTCATCTGCCTCGGTGGAATGGGTCGCCAGGGTCATCAGCCCGCGCACGCGCAAGCTGTCGCAGGCACGCAGGGCATTCAGAAAGCCCGGCAGCTGTTCAGCGGGCAGTCCGTATTTGCTGGGCTCGGCCGAGGTCTTCACCTGCACCAGCACGTCGATGGCCCGCCCCTCGCGCTGCAGTCGCCGATCCAGCGTCCGGGCAAGTTCCAGCCGGTCCAGCGATTGCACTTCGCTGGCCAGCCGGGCCACATCCCTGGCCTTGTTGGTCTGCAGGTGGCCGATCATTACCCAGTCGATGCTGCAATCTGCCAGCAGGGTGGACTTGTTGCGGATCTCCTGCACCTTGTTCTCGCCAAAGCGGCGCCAACCCAGGGTCGTGGCAGCGCGCACCACGTCGGCGTCGAAGGTCTTGCTGACCGGCAGAATCGCGACCTCGGCCGGGTCGCGTCCGGCCGCACGACAAACGTCGTCGACACGCCGCCGCACCTGCGCCAGATTGGCAGCGAGATAGTCGGTGTCCGGGCTCATGCGGAGTGCGGCACTCAGCCCTTGCTTCCCTGGCGATGATGCTGTGCCACCACGTCAGCCACTACCATCGTGACCTTCTTGCCGGTGGGAATGTGCAGGAATTCATTCGGGCCATGCGCGTTGGAGTGCGGCCCAAGCACACCGGTGATCAGGAACTGGGCACGCGGGAATTTCTCGCCCAGCATGCCCATGAACGGAATACTGCCGCCCTCACCCATGTACGCCGCGGGAGCACCAAAATAATGCTCCGAAGCCGCGCTGACGGCGTCTGCCAGCCACGGTGACAATGCCGGTGCGTTCCAGCCACTGCCGTCCTTTTCCAGGGTGAAGCTGACCTTGGCACCGTAGGGCGGATCCTTTTCCAGCAGTTGCTTGACGAAGACACCAGCCTTGGCCCCGCTGAGGGTAGGCGGCACGCGCAGGCTCAACTTCACCGCCGTGTGCGGGCGCAGAACATTGCCCGCGCTTTCCAGCGGCGGGATGCCGCCGATGCCGGTGACCGCCAGCTGCGGCCGCCAGGTGCGATTGAGCACCAGCTCGGCCAGGTCGTCGGTCACTGGTTGCATGCCTTCGACCCACGGGAACTTGCTGTAGATGTCGGTACCCAGCACTTCGGCCGACAGCTTTGCCTGGGCGACCCGTTCAGCTGGGATGTCGACATACAATTCCTGCGGCTTGATCTTGCCGGTGGCCGGATCCTCCAGCCGCGACAGCAGCTCGCGCAGGATGCGGAAACTCGACGGCACCACGCCCGAGGCGTCCCCCGAATGCACGCCCTCCTCCAGCACCTGCACCGTGAGGTTGCCGCCGGTCATTCCACGCAGCGAAGTGGTCAGCCAGAGCTGGTCGTAGTTGCCGCAGCCCGAGTCCAGACAAACCACCAGCGAAGGGCTGCCGATACGCTCGGCCAGGTGGTCGACGTAGTACGGCAGATCGTAGCTGCCCGACTCTTCGCAGGCCTCGATCATCACCACGCAGCGGGAATGCGGGATGCCCTGCTCCTGCAGCGCCAGCAGTGCAGCCAGCGAACCGAAAATTGCGTAACCATCATCGGCGCCACCGCGGCCGTAGAGCTTGTCGCCCTTGAGTACCGGTGTCCACGGACCGAGGCCTTCGTTCCAGCCAGTCATCTCCGGCTGCTTGTCCAGATGCCCGTACAGCATCACGGTGTCGTCGCCCTCGCCCGGCACCTCGATATAGATCAGCGGCGTACGCCCTTCCAGTCGTACCACTTCCAGGGTGGCACCCGGCAGCTGGCTCAGCTTGGAACGCGCCCAGGTCTCCATCAACTTGACCGCGGCATCCATGTGCCCGTGGCTGACCCAGTCCTTGTCGAACATCGGCGACTTGTTCGGGATGCGTATGTATTCGACCAGTTGCGGCACGATCTCGGCATCCCACAAATTGCTGACGAAACGGGACAGACGGGCGTTATCCATGGCTAGACTCCGGCAAATGATCAGCCCGCATTGTAACAGCCGGCCCCGATCGCACCGACGCACGGACCGGCCACGACCCACACGCCGGCACGACCTGCACGTACGGGCAGGTCGTCACCTGGCCGGCTGCGCGACGCATCGATCCCACGCAGAGTGGACCTGCGGCAGCGCGATACCGCATAGCCGCGTTGTATCACCCACCATCCATGGAGGAAGGTCATGTTCCGCAAACTTGCCATACTCGCTCTCGTACTTACGCTCGCCGTGCCGGAGCTGCTGTTTGCCGCCACGCCGGTAAACATCAACCAGGCCAATGCCGCGACCATCGCCAAGTCGCTCGATGGCATCGGGCCCTCCCGTGCGGAAGCCATCGTGGCCTGGCGCGAAGCGCACGGGCCGTTCAAGAAGGTTGATGACCTGCACCACGTCAAGGGCATCGGCAAGGCCACGATCGAGCGCAACCGCAGTGCGATCCTGCTTGCAGACGGTACCGCGACGGTCGATGCCAAGACCGGGCCGGCGAGCAAGCACGCAAAGGCCGGCCAAGACCCGACTGCATCGGAATAAGCCCCCCGCAATCCTCGAAACAAGCCGTGCGCCCACAGCCGGGCGCGCTGCTTGCGCTACACTCGCGCGCCCAAGCCATCGTCGTCGAGCCATGATCCTGCCGCGCTACCATATCGCCACTTCCGCCATCCCCGGTGCCGGCAGCGGCTTGTTCCTGGATGAAAGCGTGGCAGCCGGCCGCGTCATCACCGCGCCCGATGGCATCGAGCGAACATTTCGGCACGCCGAGATTGATGCTTCAGCAGAGCTGCGCGCCCAGTGGCACGCCAGCGCACGCTGGTTCGAAGACCGCTACACGTTGTCTCCGGACTGGCCGGACGAGTGCTATATCAATCACAGCTTCACCCCAAACGGGCTGTGGCACCTCGGTTTCGTATTCGCCCTGACCGAGCTGCCAGTCGGCAGCGAGATAACGGTGGACTACCGCCACCTGCTGCCACCGGGGCAGGCCGAGGACTTTGTCGATTCGGCCACAGGTGAGACAATCACCGGATTGTCCTGGCAAGAAAGTCTCGCCTGCAGTACCCGTGCCCTGGCCGGGCTGCTGGCTGCAGCCTGATGCCGATCGTGATGGCTGAACGTGATGTTTGATATTCCCACTATTGAAACGGCAAGGTTGCGCCTGACCGCGTTGACCGAGCAGCACTTCGACGACTATGCCGCCATGCTGGCCGACCCGGACAGCACCCGCTGGGTCGGCGACGGCCAGCCGCTGGATCGAACCAATGCGTGGCGCTCGCTGGCGATGCTGCTGGGTCACTGGCAACTGCGCGGCTGCGGCATGTGGGCGCTGGAGCTGAAGGACAGCGGCGAGTTCATCGGTCGCGCGGGGTTGATGTACCCCGATGGCTGGCCCGACCTGGAAATGGGCTGGATGCTGAAGCCCACGCACCGCCATCATGGTTACGCTACCGAGGCGGGCAATGCCGTACTCGAATTTGCATGGAGCCAGTTGCACGCACCACGAGTGATCTCGCTGGTGCGGATCGGCAACGAGGCATCCGACCGTGTGGCCGAGCGCCTCGGTGGCGAACACATCGAAAACATGGATTTCTACGGCAGCAACAGCCACGTGTTTGCCTATTATCCGCCGCACCGCGAACACCGCCGCGCCTACGCCTGAGTATCTTTCGGCTCGACGCAGCGAGAACGCCCCATTACCGGCAAACCGGGAACTGCGAGTTGTCCGTGCGGTCTGCACAAGCTCACACCAGGCAGTGGCCGGCGCTGGTGTGCCCGGCGCTGCTGGCGAGATCACCCGGGCACGAACTTGCCGCCACCCGCCGTGTCACTCACACTCAGCGCTGATCCGGGATTCCTGAATGCGCATTCTGCTGGCCGAGGACGATACATCGATTGCGGACGGCCTTTGTGCCTCGCTGCGACATGGCGGGCATGCGGTGGATCATGTCGCGGCCGGCAATCTGGCCGATGCCGCGTTGCGCGATCACGATTACGACTTGCTGGTGCTGGATCTTGGCCTGCCGGCACTCGATGGCAGCCAGGTGTTGCAACGCCTGCGCAGCCGCGGCAAAGGCACGCCGGTACTGGTGGTGACCGCCCGCGACGGCCTGCCTGAACGCATCCGGGTGCTTGATCTGGGCGCCGACGACTACCTGGTGAAGCCATTCGCGCTGGCTGAATTTGAAGCACGCGTGCGTGCCCTGCTGCGCCGCGCCGGCAGCCAGGGCAAGCCGGAATTGCTGCTGGGTCGATTGCGCCTGGATATTCCAGGCCATCGCGCCTGGATCGGCCACGCTCCGCTGGAACTCACCGCACGCGAATTCGGCCTGCTCGAAGCGCTCGCACTGCGCCCGGATCGGGTCACCAGCCGCTCCCAACTGATCGATGCGCTGTGTGACTGGGATCAGGAACTGACCGACAACGGACTGGATATCGCCATCCATCGACTGCGTCGCAAACTGGATGGCAGCGGCACAGGTGTGCGCACGATCCGCGGCCTTGGCTATCTGCTGGAGCATATCGATACCGACGCGGACGAGTCGGCATGAACCAGCCCGCCCGCCAGCGCCGCCCCAGTCTGCGACGACGCCTGCTGATTTGGCTGCTGATCCCGATGGCCCTGGTGCTGTTGCTCGACGCCGGGCTGACCTATGCCGTGGCACTGGGTTACGCCAACCGCGTACATGACCGCGACCTCAGCGACGACGCGCTGATGCTGGCCAACATGCTCGGCAGCAACGGGCTCGGCGGGCAGTTGGGTCCGCAAGCGCGCTTCCTGCTGGAATACGATCGAGAAGGGCACAGTTACTTCAGCGTGCGCAGCCTGCATAAGGGTCTGCTCGCCGGCAGTGCGCCATTGTCCTCGACGGCAGGCATGCCCGCTCTCGACGCGGCACCGACCCTTTACGACACCCGCATGGATCGGCACATCCTGCGTGCAGCCACGGTACGCAAACCCAACTTGCAAGACCCCGCCGACAGCCTGATCGTGACCGTTGCCGAAACCCTTCGCGATCGGCATCAGCAGGCACGGGAGATCCTGCTGCTGGCGGTCATCATGCAGTCGTCGCTGATCGTGTGCCTGCTGTTGCTGGTCTGGTTCGGCGTCAGTCGCGGCCTGCGCGTGCTCGACCCGTTGACTGCCCGGCTGGCCAACCGCTCGCACGAACTGACCCCGATCGATGGCACCGACGTACCGCAGGAAATCCAGCCGCTGACACGCACCATCGATGCCTTGTTCAGCCGCCTGCGCGACATGCTGGCGCTGCACGACCGCTTCATTGCCGATGCCGCCCACCAGTTGCGCACGCCGCTGACCGGCTTGAGCCTGCACGTCGAACGCGCGCTCGCCGATCCGCAGCCGGACACGGTGACCGACGCGCTGATCCACATCCAGCAGCTGACCGGCCGCGCCGCGCGAACCTCGTCGCAATTGCTGGCGCTGACTCGAGCCCAGGCCACACTGCCGGAAGGTCACGACCCTGCCCTGCTCGACCTGGCCGTGCTGATCCCCGACACGGTATCCCAGCGCGTGCACGAAGCCATCCGCTGCGGCGTGGATCTCGGCTACGAAAGCCACGGACAGGCAATGGCCATCCTTGGCGATGCATCGAGCCTGCAGGATCTGCTCGACAACCTGATCGACAACGCCATGCGCTACGCCGGTCGTGGCAGCACGGTCACGGTTGGCCTTGCCGCGCAGGACGACAGCAGCATCTGTCTCAGCGTCGAGGACAACGGCCCCGGTGTCGCTCCCGAGCTGTTGCCACGGCTGACCGAGCGATTCTTCCGCGTGGACGGCAGCCACGAGGATGGGAGCGGATTGGGCCTGGCCATCGTCCAGCGCATCGTCGAACGACACCACGCCACGGTGAACTGCACGCTGGTCGAGCCACATGGCCTGCGTGTCGAAGTCCGCTTTCCACCGCCCCGGTCGTAACACATGCATGCCACCGAAGCGGCCATCCGCATGCCGTGCAGGGGCATCTGATTCCTCATGCTGGCATTGATCCGTGTCGAGCCATCAGAATATCCAAAGACTTTGCCACGACAATGACGCTCGATGAGTCGCACCTCGCGCTGCCCGGATTCATTGCTGCAGAACGTCACCATGGAAAAACGTCCACCGTGCCTTTTCGATTGAAGCAGTTCCACGCTGCCATGCCACGACACGCCGGCCTGTTCGGCGCCGCGTTGCTTGCACTGGCCGGTTGCGCCTCGCCGTTGCCACGGCTGGCGCCACCGTTGCCAGCGCAGTGGCAGCACGCGATAGCCGCCGAGAAGGCCAGCCCGGTTGATCTGCACGGCTGGTGGCGCGCATTTGCCGATCCGCAACTGAACCAACTGGTCGACCAGGCGCTGGTCAGCAACCTGGATGTGGCACAGGCCGTCGAGCGCCTGCTCGCCGTACGCGCGCTGCACGAGCAAGCCCATGCACGCTACCTGCCGAGCCTCAGCATCAATACCCATGACGTGGTCGAGCCCAGCGCCAGCGCCTCCTATTTCCTGGTCGGCTTCGACGCCAGCTGGGAGCTGGGCCTGTTTGGTCGCGCCGAGGCAAGCCGACGATTGTCGCAGGGCGCTCTCGACGCCAGCATCGCTGACCTGCGCAGCGCCCAGGTCAGCCTGATCGCCGAAGTGGTTCGTGAATGGATCGACCTGCGCACCGCGCAACAACAGCAGCACCTGCTGCTGCAGATACGGCAACTCCGGCAGCAGCAGTGGCAATGGCTGCAGACTCGTCAACAGCTGCAACTGGCAACACCCGAAGCCGTCGATCAGGCCCGGGCGGTACTGGCGCAAGCCGAAGCCGCACTGGCGGCGCCACGCCAGGCCATCAACGCCAGCGCCCAGCGGCTGGCCTTGCTGCTTGGCCGGAATCATCCTGATCCGGCGTGGCTTAAGATCGGCAAAGCCCCCGAACTCGGTGCATGGCGACTCGACAGCACACCCGCCGACCTGCTGCGCAGTCGCCCGGAAATTGCCCATGCCGAAGCCGAGGTCCTGCAGGCGGCCGGCGCCCAGGCAATGGCACATGCCGAGTTGTTCCCCAGCATTGGCATCGGCGGCTCGATCGACTGGTCGACGGATATCGACAACGACAAGAAATTCTCCAACACCCCGAATGACATCATTTCGCTGGGCCCGGAAATCAGCATCCCATTGTTCGACTGGGGTATCCGGCTTGCCGCCAAGCATGCCCGCGACCATCAGCTCCGGGCCAGTGTGCTGGCTTACCGCCAAGCAGTGCTGCAAGGCGCAAGTGAAGTGGAAACAGCCCTCGGCAGCCTGCAGCAGCAAGCACAGCGGGAGCATCACGGCAAAGTCGCATGGCAAGCACTGCAGCATGTGGACAAGGCGCAGCAGATCCGGGTTCGCCTGCATTTGAGCAGCCCGCTCGACCTCGCCGACAGCCGGATCGCCACCGACCAGGCCGCCCTGGAACTGAGCGATGCTCGCGCCAGCCATTGCATGGCGTACGTGGCCTTGTTCAAGGCGCTCGGTGGCGCACCGCTACCGGCGGACTCGGCACCCTCGAACCCGGGTCGTCCCGCACCGGTGCAGCACTGATGGTCGCGCTCGCCCGCAAGACCCTGATCTACGAATGGCGGCGCTTTCTGCCCGCCATGCTTGCGGTCGGCTTTGCCGGCCTGCTGCAACTGCTGCAGCTCGCCCTGGTACTGGGCATCTTCGGCAGCACCAGCCTGTACATCACCGGTTCGTCGGCGGATGTCTGGGTAGGCTATCCCGGCACGCAGAGCGTGGGTTCCGGTCGTTCCATCGATGCCGACGTCCAATCGCACATCCTGATGGATCCGGCCGTGCAACGGGTCGAACCCTACCTCTGGGTGGATGGCGACTGGCGCGGCCCCGGTGAGACCGGTGGCGTGTCGGTCTTCGTTTCGGGCATCGACCCGGCCGCCGACGGCTTGATGTTCTCGCGCGTACTGCCTGCCGGCCTGCGCGCGCGACTGGCCGAACCGGACGCGATCGTGGTGGATCGTTCCGCCCTCGACCAACTCGGTGTCGGGCTCGGCCAGACGGCCACCATCAACGGCCATCAGGTTCACGTGGTCGGCATCAGCAGTGGCTTGCGTGCGCTCGGTGGGGTGAACGTGCTGTGCTCGCTGGATACCGCACGCCGACTAGACAACGACGCGGCCGACATGGGCCCGACCTACCTGGTTGCCAAGCTGCGCCACCAGAACCAGGCTCAAGCCGTCGCTGCGCGCCTGCGCGGCGATCAGGCGTTCGGCCCCTACACGACGTGGAGTGCAGCCGATTTTGCACGCATCTCGGTGCTGTACTGGCTGTTCGACACCGGCGCCGGCGCTGGCGTGCTTTTCCTCGCCGGCATCGTATTTCTGGTCGGCGCCGTCATCACCAGCCAGACCCTGATCGCCGCCGTCAACGGCTCGGTGCGCGAATACGCCACCCTCAACGCCCTCGGCGTCGGCGTGGCGGCCTTGCGGCGGGTCGTGCTGGAACAGGCGTTCTGGGTCGGCGCACTGGGCTTGCTCGGCGCCAGCGTACTCGGCGTCGTGTTGATGCTGCTGGCACGCAGCCAAGACGTGCCGGTGGTGTTGAACGTACCGGCTGCGCTGGCCTGCATCATCCTGGTCATGGGCCTGGCGGCAGTCTCCGGCCTCGCCGCCATGCGCAGTCTGCGCCGCGCCGATCCGGCCACCTTGCTGAGATGACCGACATGCACCTTCAAACCGGCGCACCGGCGTCATCGCCGCCCGCACTGCGGGCCATAGGCGTCAGCAAAGCGTTTGTCTCCGGCAACCTGCGTACCCAGGTATTGAATGACCTCACGCTGGATATCGATGCTGGCGAGCTGACCCTGATCTCGGGGCCGTCCGGTTGTGGCAAGAGCACCCTGCTTTCGATCCTCAGTGGTTTGCAGAAAGTCGACACCGGCCGCGTGCTGGCGCTCGACAGCGAACTGAGCGGGCTCGATCTGCGTGCGCTGGAACGCTTCCGCCTGCAGCACACCGGCTTCGTGTTCCAAGGCTTCAACCTGTTTCCCGCATTGAGCGCATTCGAGCAGGTCGAGCTGCCCCTGAACCACATGGGTCTGTCGCGCACCGAAGCCAGACGTCGTGCACGACTCTCACTGGAAGAGGTCGGGCTGGCGCATCGCATGCGGCTGCGTCCGGCCGAGCTGTCCGGCGGCGAGAAGCAGCGCGTGGCGATCGCCCGCGCACTGGCCAAGGAACCCGACCTGCTGTTCGCGGACGAACCCACCAGCGCGCTCGACGCCGCCAATGGCCAGATGATCATCGACATCCTGCATCGTATCGCCCGCAACCACGGCACCACCGTGCTGTGCGTCAGCCATGACCCCCGCGTGGTCGCGCACGCCGATCGCGTACTGGCGATGGAAGACGGTCACATCCTCAGCGACCGGCGCATCTCCGCGTCGACAATCGATAAACCCGGAATCTCGTCATGAAGCTGCCATCCATTCACCCTCAGCCCACCCGTCGGATGCCTCGCCGCCGATCGCTGCGACTGGGCGGCATCGCACTTGGCCTGTCCGTGCTGCTATGCGCCTGCTCCGGCTCCCCCGACACGGCCCCCGCAGCGACGGCATCGCCGGCCTATGCCGCCGTGGCACGCGGTCGAATCGACATCGAAGGCGGCCTGCTTGCCCTGTCCATGCCGCGTGACGGCACCCTGGTCAAGGTAGCCGTGCACGAGGGCGATCACGTCAGGCAAGGTCAATTGCTGGCCCAGCTGGACACCCGGTCAAGCACGCTCGCCGTCGATTCCGCGCAGGCGAGTCTGGAGCAGACACAGGCGCAATTGAAGCTGCTCGGGGTCAAGCAGGCTGCAGCCAGGCTGCGCGCGCAGCGATTGGCAGCCGCCGCCGCTGCCGGCGCCGGCGATGGCCAGAGTGCCGATGACGCACGCGAAGCTGCCGCGCAACTCGATGCAGAACTGCAATCCGCACATGCCACCCTGGACATGGCCCGCCAGAAGCTGGATGAGGCGCGCTATGAACTGCAGCAGCGCAGCCTGTTCGCCCCGTTCGATGCCGATATCGTGCAGGTATCGGCACAGCCCGGAGCCACGGTGTCCGGCACGACCGGCGCCTTGTTCACCCTGCTGCCCAGCAAGCCACGCATCGTGCGCGCCGAACTCAACGAAAGTTTCGTCGGCAGGATCAAGCCGGGCATGCATGCCGAGGTGTCGGCCAACAGTGACGTCGGTTCGACTCGCTGGGGCGCGCATGTGCTGCGGCTGGGCAAGGTCTACGGCCCGGCCACGCTGGAGAACGACCCGCAAATACGTGCCAATGCCCGCACAGTGGAATGCGTGCTGGCCTTTGACCAACCACAGGATCTGCGTATCGGACAGCGCGTCATCGTGCGCTTCGACACGGCCGCAAGTGGCCCGGCCAGGGCTTCATCGAAAGACTGAGGAAACCGCCCTCTGCGAAGCTGTGTCGCATAATGGCCGTGATCGGTCACACGACCGGAGTACACCATGCGCAAGGTGAATGCGTGATCCAGCAGACTGACTTTTTCCTCGAGGGTGGTCGCAGCGGTGTGCTGCTGATCCACGGCCTCACCGGCACGCCGATGGAGATGCGCCTGCTTGGCAAGGGCTTGAACCGCGCCGGCTTCAGCGTGCATGGCATGCAGCTGGCCGGCCATTGCGGCAATGTCGACGACCTGCTCGCCACCGGTCGGCACGACTGGTATGCCAGCGTCGAAAAAGCTGCCGACGACCTGCTCGGCAAGGTCGACCACCTGTTCGTCGGCGGCCTCTCGATGGGTGCACTGCTGGCCCTGAAACTGGCCGCGGATCGACCGCAGCAGATTGCCGGCGTCGGCGTATACGGCGCCACCTTCCGTTACGACGGCTGGAGCATCCCGCGTCTGGCACGGCTGTCGTTCCTGCTGCCGCTGCTGAAGAAGTTCGGCATCGGACGGGGCCGCAGCTTCATGGAGCAGCCACCGTACGGCATCCGTGACGAGCGCCTGCGCGCGCAGGTCAGCGCCGCCATGCTCGGTGGCGACAGCGCCGCCGCCGGCCTGCCCGGCAACCCCTGGTATTCACTGGCTGAAATGTATGGCCTGGCCGCCGAGGTCCGTCGCCGGTTGCCGCAGGTCACCGCACCCTGCCTGGTCGCCCATGCCAGTGAAGACGATGTCGCCAGCGTGAAGAATGCCGAGCTGGTGATGCGCTCGGTCAGCGCGTCGACCGAGCTGCTGCTGCTCGACGACAGCTACCACATGATCACGATCGACAAGGAACGGCGCACCCTGATCGAGCGATCGGCCGCCTTCTTCGAGCGCGTCATCGCCACTGAAAGCTCGCTGCGCGTCGCCGCCTGATCATGCCGGCACCCGGATCCATCTCGGCCCTGGTCGCCAGCCTGTGGCTGCTCAACATCGTGCTCGATACCGGCGGCCAGCTGGCCTTCAAGGCCGCCGCGGGCAATCCCGAGGCCGGCGACGGACTGGCGCGCTGGAAGTATATGGCCAGCCGTCCCTGGCTGTGGCTCGGGGTCGGCTGCTACGTCATCGAGTTTCTGGTGTGGATCGCGTTTCTGTCGCTGCTGCCGCTGTCCGAAGGCGTATTGCTGGGCTCGATCAACATCGTGGCGATCATGGTCGCCGGCCGCTTCCTGTTCGGTGAAAAACTGACCCGACTGCGGGTAGCCGGCATCCTGCTGGTCACCCTGGGCGTAGTGATTGTGGGAGTCGCCGGATGAAGCGGTTCTATCTGGTGGGCTTCCTGCTGTTGATGGGGTTCGACACGCTGGCACAGATCAGTTTCAAGTACGCCGGCACCCAGGCGTTGCCGGTGGAAGCCAGTCTGGCATGGGTGCTGCGCGTGTTCGGCCAGCCCTGGGTCTACGGCGCCGTGATCGGTTACGTCGGTGCATTCTTCACCTGGATGGCACTACTCAAGCACGCGCCGATCGGCCCCGCATTTGCCGCTTCGCACCTGGAGGTGGTTTCGGTGATGCTGTTGTCGATCTGGCTGTTCGACGAACACCTCACTCTCGCCCGTGTACTGGGTGCGATCGCGATCGTCGCCGGCATCGTCTGTCTGGGACTGGCCGAAAGCCAAGAACACATCGCGACAATGGAAGAGCAACCTCTCAGCACCGGGTAAGCTGCCAACATGCTTCCGCTTCGTCGCCAGGAACTGCCCCCTACCGCCGGCCTGCCGTTGCGCGCGCGCGACCTGCTCCCCGGGCCGGCGAATCTGGCTACCGCGATCGCCGCCTGGCTGGGAACCCCGCCGCTGCAGTTGGAGTGCTCCGGTACGGCATGCCTGCTGATCGCGCTGACGACCTTGCGAGAAATGCAGCCGCAACGCCGGCGCGTCGTGGTACCTGCCTATACCTGCCCGCTGGTCGCCATTGCAGTACGGCAAGCGGGGCTGGAACTGCACTTGTGCGATCTGCGTGCCGGCCACTACGACATGGATCCGGAGGCACTGCGTGCCGCCTGCAACGAACAAACCCTGGCGATCATTCCGACGCACCTCGCCGGTCGCGTCGCCGACGTCGACGATGCGCTGGAAGTGGCGCGCAAGGTCGGTGCGTATGTGATCGAGGACGCCGCCCAGGCACTCGGCGCCCGGCGCGACGGCGCCAGCGTGGGACTCATCGGGGACATCGGTTTCTTCAGCCTGGCCGCGGGCAAAGGCCTGTCGATCTACGAAGGCGGCTTGCTGTTGGCACGCGATCCGCGATTGCGTGCAAGCCTGGCCGCAACTTCAGCGCGTATCGTGCCGCATCGCATCGGCTGGGAATGCCGTCGCAATATCGAACTGCTTGGATATGCCGCGTTGTACCAACCACACGGCCTGCGCACGGCCTACGGCAATCCGCTGCGTCGCGCGCTGCATCGCAATGACTTCGTCGTCGCCGTCGGCGATGATTTCGCGCCAGACATCCCTTTGCACCAGGTCGGCCGCTGGCGTCGGAGCGTAGGCGCACACGCCGCGTCACGCCTGCCAATCTTCCTGGCACAACTCGACGCCCAGGCACGACGGCGGCTGGCCTTGTTACGTCGTATCGAAGGCATCGAAGTGTTTGATGACCCATCCGGCGCACAAGGCACCTGGCCTTTCCTGTTGCTGCTGCTGCCGGATCAGATACATCGCGATCGTGCGCTGGAGCAACTATGGCAAAGCGGCCTGGGCGTCAGCCGCCTGTTCATCCACGCGCTGCCCGACTATGCCTATCTGGCGGATATCGTCCCGCAGCAGGCCGTGCCGCATGCGCGCGACGTTGCCGCGCGCAGCCTCAGCATCACTAACAGTCCGTGGATGACTGATGAGGACTTCGAGCTGGTTTGCCAAACGCTGGAAGCCGCGATGAAGTGAATCAAAGGCATCCCGACGATCACGGCAGTTCCTGTTCAGGCGATCAACACCCCTCGCCCGGACACTCCAGCAGGCAACAACCCAATTTTCCTCAGCCTGGGGTCTTCGCAATTCAGCCTCGATCCTCGCCCCATAAAGCGACCACCTGCGAGCATCTGCCTTTCATCACCTCAGCCAAAAACCTTTCGCAATCCTTCCTGATACTTGCCCGGAGATACAGCCCCGAGATTGACCGCCGCTTCGACCAGGCTGGTACCTGCCAGCTGATTCAGATCAAAGATCGCCTGGCATCTTGGTGCATCGGCAAAATCTATCATCACGAAATTGGGCATGAAACGTTTCATCATGGGCCCCGTACCATAAGCACCGCGGGTTATGTACAGCGGCAAGTTGTCGTCGATGTACTCGCCCATCCCCTCAAGCCAGAGCCTCTTCATTCCATCACTGAAACCACCGCTTGACCAATTGGATTGATCGCGCGACTTGATGTTGCGGAACAGTCCGGTCGTCGTCCAGTACATCATGCCCATCACCATCGGATCGCCGCCATTGATACGTCGCCCCGAATCGATGATGGTTGTCTGCTTCTTCACGTTCTCGGCAAGCTTCTTGTTGTCGGCTTTGCCGTTCATCGCGCTGGTGCCGCCCTTTCCGTGGTACTGCAAGCCGATATACGCCGGATCGTAGGCTTTCTGCGTAGCACCCTTCTCATACAGGCTTTTTATGCCGAGGATCCCGGCTCCCGGATTGACTCCGCCGATTTTCTGCAAACCGGCGCCAGAGAAAAGAACAATCACTTTGCCAGCAAGTTCGCCTGCTGACTTGGTGTTGAGATTTCCGCCACCGGTATAGATCGAAGGGCCGAGGACGTCGACGCACATGGCGGCAATCTGGTCCCAATTGCTGCAATGGTCGAATTTCAGGAACAAGAACTCGCTTGATTTCCTTGCAACAAATCTTCTCGCATCAGCCAGCATTCCGGACAAACCTTCCCCCCACGTGCCAGCCATCAGCTGGTTGCCGCCCAACACCTTGTGCATGCCCTTGCCGTGGTATGCCTTCAGTTTTCCAGACCCGGGCAAGCCGGATGAGCGCGATGCGATCCGGAGATCGAAAATGCGGGCACCAGCCCCCGCCTGGCCAGCAATGTCGAGGTTTTGCGTCTTTTCGTTACTGCCGCCGGTGTTGATACCGGCATCGTGCGTGCCCGCAAAAACGAGCTCGTTGATGGCTCTGTACTGATAGTTGGCATAGGACACTGTCACGGCTTGATCCTCAGTTTATGTTCTTGTCTTGCATGAAAATGCAAACGGCGCTTCTGCGAAAAGGCGTTCAAGCAAGTCAATGCTTGACTCTCCAGTGAGCAGCAGCACGAAACAACATGGTCATTCGTTACGCACAAAGTTGCTCATGAATCCTGGCGTCTACGTCCTTCACGAAACCAGCACTCCACTTGCCCACGTTTCGCCAAATCCCGAATCGAGCTGAACTTTATTGTCTTTGGCCTGAAAGGCCAGTTGCCATTGCAGACGTTAAAATCTTCAACTCAAGCCAATCTGCTTCAACGCCTTGCTCTTGACGCCGGCAAAGAACCCCTTCTTCGCATGCGCACCCTTGTCGCTGCTGAGCCCTTCCAACTGCAGGCGTGAGCCCATGATGTTCTTGTTGGCGATCTTCAGCATCGGATCCATCTGCTTCTTCTTCATCAGTTCAACTTTGTCCATCCATCCCGGCAAACCGATATCGGCAATGAACATATTGGCCACTGCCGAGGTGTCTGCGCAGGTCAGCAGGTAGCAGCCGAGAATTGGGCACTCCTTGAACACGTTGAGATCCAGCGTATTGGCCGCCGCCAACCGCTTGTTGCCGGCGCGCATGTCCTTGATGTCCAGGCCCAGCCCATACAGGGTCAGGCCCAGGCTGGCGAGCGAATTGGCTATGCCGATGGCGGCCGTCGTGGCGGTACCGAAATCCGCGAAGAGACCACCGATCTTGGCCCCCGTAGCGAGCGTTTGCTGGCCCAGTTGCACGGAGTGCCTGGCCAGGTCGCGCTTGATGATCACCTGGATCGCCTCGGCCGCAGCGCTTGGATCTCCCAGCCGGAAGCCCTGCCGGTAATCATCGCTCTTGTACAGATGATAGCCATCCTCGGCGACCGCCTTGCCCGCCTTGGCCAGCTTCACGCTACTGGTCACCACGCCGAGAAACGGGGTGATTTCATGCACCAGATTTGCGAGCACCTCGCCGCTGATCGCCGCAATGACTTCGTGGATATTGTCTACGTCGGCACATTCCACGATGAAATTGTGCACGGCCTCCTTCATGCCCGGTACGTCGGCGATGGTGCTGGCCGCCTTGCCTCCTTTGGCTGCCTTGCTGACGGCGGACTTGATCTTCTTGCCATTCGAAAGAATATCCTTGGCTGCAGACAGCTTGCTCTTGGTGCCAAACTTCAGTTCGGTACCATTGAACATGTTGACGACCAGTTGCTGCCGCGCGCGCGCCAACTCCCCCATGGCCTTGAATTCGCCCATGCTTAATGGCTTTGATGGCATGTTTTGCCCCCCTATGAGCATTGAATTTTATCCAGCCCCGGCGCAGCCCCGGCTGCGCAAGACAAGGATCGATGCAGGACACCTGAAAATGCAGGGGCTGGCAGCCCTCCGGGCCAGTCCCGTGGGCGCCCACCTACCTCGTTCATATCTCGTAACTTCCGCCCTTGCTGACTCCAAAGCCGAGTTGCTTGAACCAGCCCGGATTCAGTGCCAGCACATATTCGGAGTTTAACAATGAAATCAGCTCCTTGAAGTCCGTTGTGTCCTGGGCCGCATACGGCACGGACTTGCCTGGTATCCAGGCGATGAAGGGGAAATCTATGTCGTTGACCAATGGACGGCCCGCTTCGTCACTGTGGTGCACGATATTGCCCGCTGGATGATTCGCGCCCCGATTGACCATATGCATGATCCGTTCGATCCGTGGCGTGATGTTCCCGATGTGGGGGTCCTCATGCGCGATGAAATCCTTGATCGGCTGACGGAAACGATCAGTACCAGGTACCGCGCGCTTGTCGGCCCCCCCACGGGAAAACCCGCTGCGTGGCGGAAACACGGCAAACAGATCGTAATCACCGGTCGTCGCTGACAGGTACGTGTCGGCAATGGAAGCTCGGGTCGCTGTATCGACCATGGCCGTCACCGGCAGAAAATTCATGTCCTTCGAAAGACTGGCCGCACCGAGACGGCCGGGCATGGCCGCCTCGGTATAGGCATACTGCACAGCCCAAAGCGGCTTGCCATAAGCACCCGGCGCAAGTTCGGAACGCTGCAAATGAAACAGATAGAGTTTGCCGCCAGGGCTGCTTGCGAAGTAATAGCGATTGTTGAAATCGGTCTGCCATCCTTCCCGCATGGTGTTCAAGGGAGGTCTGAGCAGCTCGGCACGACGGGCATCCGTGATGAAAACCGGCACCTCGCCGGCGCCATCCTTGAAAGCCTTGAACAAGTCCTTGCGCTGAGCCTCCATCGACTCACGATCGTCGCCGCGCTTGGTGAAACGCGGATCGCTCAGAACGAAGCCGGCCATGGGCCCCCAATTGCAGGATTTGGCCTTGTTGTGAAAGCCCTTGGTAGCATAGCCGTCGCGCAGCAGGCCGGTAGCGTACTTGCCGACGGCACGTGAAGAAATCACGCAGCGCGTCTCATTGGCAACCGCCTGAAAGACATCCGAGTGAGCTGGCAATGTCCCCGTCAGACTCAGTGCAGCAGTACCCAGCGCAAGTGGCATCGAAATAATCTCCTTGACCAAAGCAGATATT
>DATMTH010000246.1:0-3753 GCA_035564915.1 Rhodanobacter sp. | reverse complement strand
CGCGCTTCTCGGGGGGAACCTGGGTTTGCAGGTATTGAGTGCCGGCCTGCGATATCGGCGCGCTCGATTGCTCCACCAGCGACCGCGCCAGGGCCTCGATTTGGGGACGCTGCAACTGGACGAACTGTTTGACGAGTGCCGCCTTGCCATCCTGCGCCGCAGCCAGGGAGCTCGTAACCAATGCGGCGAGCAGGAGTGCCAGCTTGATGTTTTTGACTGAATTCACTGAAGATTCTCCGTTGTGGGTGATGAGGTGTCGTCGCTGTCGGGTTCGCTGTCGCCGTTCACATCGTTTTCCACGATGCGCTGCAGGCCGCTGAGTTTCGAGCCCTCATCGAGCCCGATCAGCGTCACACCCTGGGTGGCTCGCCCCATCTCCCTGATTTCACCGACACGGGTGCGCACCAGCACGCCCGTGTCGGTAATGAGCATGATCTCGTCATCGCCGCGTACCAGCGTGGCGGCTACCACCTTGCCGTTGCGCTCGGTCTGCTGGATGGCAATCATGCCCTTGGTGCCGCGCCCGTGACGCGTGTATTCGGTGATGCTGGTACGCTTGCCGTAACCATTCTCGGATGCGGTCAGGACGCTTTGCAGTTCGTCCTCGGCCACCAGCATGGCAATCACGCTCTGGCCATCGTCGAGCGTCATGCCGCGCACGCCACGCGCATTCCGCCCCATCGGGCGCACGTCGTTTTCGTCGAACCGCACGGCCTTGCCGCCGTCACTGAAAAGCATGACGTCGTGCTGGCCGTCGGTCAGCGCCGCCCCGATCAAGAAGTCGCCCGGATCGAGGTCCACCGCAATGATGCCGGCCTTGCGCGGGTTGCCGAATTCGTCCAGCGCGGTTTTCTTGACGGTGCCCATGGACGTGGCCATGAACACGAACTGATTTGCCGGAAAACTGCGCTTTTCACCCGTGAGCGGCAACACCACCGTGATTTTTTCATCTTCCTGCAGCGGGAACATGTTGACGATGGGGCGCCCACGCGAGCCGCGCGAGCCCTGCGGGACTTCCCACACCTTGAGCCAGTACAACCGCCCCCGGTTGGAAAAGCAAAGAATGTAATCGTGCGTATTGGCAATGAAGAGCTGATCGATCCAGTCGTCTTCCTTGGTTGCCGTGGCCTGCTTGCCGCGACCGCCGCGCTTCTGGGCGCGGTATTCGGATAGTGGCTGGCTCTTGATATAGCCGCTGTGCGACAGCGTGACCACCATGTCCGTCGGGGTGATCAAGTCCTCGGTGCTCAGGTCGACCGAACTGTGTTCCACCAGACTGCGGCGCATGCCGATTTTGGTCTGGCCAAATTCCTGCCTGAGGGTGGTCAACTCGTCGCCGATGATGGCCGAAACGCGTTCCGGCCTGGCCAGGATGTCGAGCAGGTCCTCGATCTCGGCCATGACCTCCTTGTACTCGGTGACGATCTTGTCCTGCTCCAGACCGGTCAGGCGCTGCAGGCGCATCTGCAGGATTTCCTGGGCCTGTGTGTCGGAGAGCCGGTACAACCCATCGGTACCCATTCCGCAAGTCTTTTCCAGGCCGTCCGGGCGATAGTCGTCGGCATTCACCACGCCGCCGTCGGCCCGGGTACGGGTCAGCATCTCGCGCACCAGTTGGCTGTCCCATGACCGGGCCATCAGTTCCACCTTGGCCACGGGCGGCGTTGGCGCATTGCGGATGATGGCGATGAAGTCGTCGATATTGGCCAGCGCCACCGCCAGGCCCTCCAGCACGTGGCCGCGTTCACGGGCCTTGCGCAGCGTGAACACTGTGCGCCGGGTCACGACCTCGCGACGATGCTCCAGGAAGACCTCGATCAGGTCCTTCAGGTTGCACAGCTTGGGCTGGCCGTTCACCAGCGCCACCATGTTGACGCCAAACGTATCCTGCAGCTGGGTCTGTTTATAGAGATTGTTGAGAACCACCTCGGGGACTTCGCCACGTTTGAGTTCGATCACCAGGCGCATGCCGGACTTGTCCGATTCGTCCTGAATGTGGCTGATGCCCTCGATCTTCTTCGCATGCACCAGCTCAGCCATGCGCTCCTGCAGGGTCTTCTTGTTGACCTGATAGGGCAGCTCGTCCACAACGATCGACTGGCGTTGTCCCTTGTCGATGTCTTCGAAGTGGCACTTGGCGCGCATCACCACCTTGCCGCGGCCGGTGCGGTATCCCTCCCTGACACCATTCATGCCGTAAATGATGCCGGCCGTGGGAAAATCCGGCGCTGGAATGATCTCCATCAACTCGTCCACGCCCGCTTGCGGACTCTTGAGCAGGTGCAGGCACGCGTCGACGACTTCGTTGAGGTTGTGCGGCGGAATGTTGGTGGCCATTCCCACCGCGATGCCGCCGGAGCCGTTGATCAACAGGTTGGGAACCCGCGACGGCAGAACCAGTGGTTCCTTTTCGCTGCCATCGTAGTTGGGACCAAAATCGACCGTTTCCTTGTCGATATCCGCCAGCATCTCCTGGGCAATCTTCGCCAGCCGGATCTCGGTATAGCGCATGGCGGCCGCGTTGTCCCCGTCCACGGAGCCGAAGTTGCCCTGTCCGTCCACCAGCATGTGGCGCATCGAAAAATCCTGCGCCATCCGGACAATCGCGTCGTACACGGACTGGTCCCCGTGCGGATGGTATTTGCCAATGACATCGCCGACGATGCGCGCGGACTTCTTGTAGGGGCGATTCCAGTCGTTGTTCAGTTCGTGCATCGCGTACAAAACGCGCCGATGCACCGGCTTGAGTCCATCCCGCGCATCCGGCAGGGCACGCCCCACGATGACGCTCATGGCGTAGTCAAGGTAACTGCGCCGCATCTCCTCTTCGAGACTGACGGGCAGGGTTTCTTTGGCAAACAGGGTCATGGGGGGATTTCAGACTGGTAGCGTTCGATTTTACGGGCAAGGAGCTGTCGCGAAGCAGCAACACATCAGTCTAATTGCGGTTTTGTCCTACGGCGCGCGGCCTGATTTACCCCAGAACGTGTGGGGACGTGTGGCACAATTGTCAGAACGTTTCGGGTGGTGGTCACTCAAAACGTCCTGTTTCGCAGCGCTGCTGCGGCTTTTTCCCCAAGAGGAGAACCATGAAGAAATTGAACAAAGTGGCGATGTTGATTGCCTCCGCAGCGCTTGTCACTGCCGCTGGTGCCCAGACTATCAATAACTGGCGTAACGGTACTAGCGAACTCGTCTGGAAGAACGGTACCAACCAGCTGTGCTGGCGTGATGCCGAGTGGACCCCGGCGACTGCCGCAGCCAACTGCGATGGCGCGATTGTGCCCGCCGCGGTTCCCGCTCCGGCTCCGGTGGTGGCACCGCCCGCAGCGCCGCCGGCTCCGGTCATGTCCTCCAAGGTTACTTTCTCCGCGGACGCCTTCTTCGACTTTGACAAGTCTGTCCTGAAGCCCGAAGGCAAGGCCAAGCTGGACGACCTGGTCCAGAAAATTCAGGATATCAAGCTCGAAGTGATCATTGCGGTGGGTCATACCGACTCGATCGGCAGTGTTGCCTACAACCAGAAGCTGTCGGTTCGCCGCGCTGAGGCCGTCAAGGCTTATCTGGTGTCCAAGGGCATCGAGAAAAACCGCGTCTATACCGAAGGCAAGGGCAAGTCCCAGCCGATCGCCAGCAACAAGACTGCTGCGGGCCGCGCGAAGAACCGTCGCGTGGAGATCGAAGTGGTTGGTACTCGCGCCGGCCAGTAATCCTTCTGGATTCTTAAAAAAGGCCCCGCAAGCTCAGGCTTGC
>DATMTH010000245.1:0-13636 GCA_035564915.1 Rhodanobacter sp. | reverse complement strand
CCTGTTGCGTACTGACGATTCGATGATTCATGCCCGATACGGATAGCGAAACCGGAAATGGACGAAGCCCGCATCAAGCGCCTGCGCTGGCGCACCCGCCGCGGCACGCGCGAACTGGACGCCTTGTTCGGCGGCTGGCTGGACGAGTGCTTCGGCGATGCGGATGAGGCGCAACGGCAGGCATTCGACGAACTGCTCGACGTGCAGGACCCGGACCTGTGGGACTGGGTGATGGGCCACGCCCGCCCCGAACGCGCCGACTGGCAGGCGATCATCGATGACATCCGCGCCCGCCATCGGCTTTGACTATGTGCCGTCGCGCTGGCTGCGGCGCCTGCTGCTGCTCATTGCGGCGCTGACCGTGCTGGCGATCATGCTGTGCGCGTTGCCGTGGTGGCTTCGACTGGTGCTGGCGATCGCGGTGGTGCTGGCGACTTGGCTGGCACGCCGTCGCATGGCGGCGTCGAGGGTGGCTGCCGCGGGCTGGAGTGACGGCAGGGAGTGGACCCTGCGCATGATCGATCACGAAGACGTGCCGGCCAGCCTGGTATCCTTCCGCGTGCTTGGTGCGTGTGTGCTGCTGCGCCTGCGTACGGCGGATGACATGCAGGTATTGCTGCTGGCACCGGACAACAGCGATGCCGATATCCGGCGAAGGCTGCGCATGCGGCTGGCGGCGGTACAACCTGGCGAGGCACTGCCGCGAGTGTAGGCCGGTGGCAACTTTGCCGGCCCAGCGGGGTCTCTCCGAATACCTGATAATGGATGACCGGGCAGCCCGCCCAGTGACCACCACAAGCGAACTGCCCATGTTCCGACCGCTCGAACTTTTCATCGGCCTGCGCTACACCCGCGCCAAGCGGCGCAACCAGTTCATCTCGTTCATCTCCACCGTGTCGATCGTCTGCATCGCGATCAGCGTGATTGCGCTGATCACGGTGATGTCGGTGATGAACGGTTTCGACTTCCAGATGCGCTCGCGCATTCTCGGCGCGGTATCGCAGGCACAGATCATCAGCGTCGACGGTGGCGTGAAGGACGTGCCGCGCGCCCTGAAGATCGCCGAGGCGAATCCGCACGTGCTGGGTGCGGCGCCCTATGTTGAAAACGAGGCCTACCTGACCAGTGGTCGCGGCTCCAGCGGTGTGCTGGTGCGCGGCATCGATCCGGCGCGTGAGTCGAAAGTCGTCGACATCGGCAACCACATGCTCGAAGGCAAGCTTGATGCGCTGACGCCGAACAGCTGGAACATCGTGCTCGGCCGCGAACTGGCGATGACGCTCGGTGTCGGGGTGGGTGACCGGATCACCATGGCGGTGGGCGAATTGCGCGCCACCCCGATGGGTGGCATCCCGCGCATGCGCAGTTTCCACGTGGTCGGCACCTTCCAGTTGGGCATGGAGCAGTTCGACTCGAACCTGGCCCTGGTCAACATGAGCGATGCCGAAAAGCTGAACGACCTCAATGGCCCCACCGGCATCCGCCTGAAACTCGATGACCTGTTCAATGCGCGGCCGGTGGCGCATGCGCTGTCGGATCAACTCGGTCAGTTCTACGCCGTGCGCACCTGGATGGATACCAACGCCAACCTGTTCCACGCGCTGTCGATGGAAAAGATGGTGATGTTCATCATCCTGTCGCTGATCGTGCTGGTGGCGGTGATCAACCTGGTTTCGATGCTGATGATGCTGGTCACCGACAAGCAGGCCGACATCGCCATCCTGCGCACGCTCGGTGCCACCCCGCGCAGCATCATGGGCGTATTCATGGTGCAGGGCTTGCTGGTGGGCTTCGTCGGCATCGGGCTGGGCGTGGGCCTCGGTTCGCTGCTGTCGTGGCGCTTGCCGGGCATCGTCAAGTGGATCGAGCACACGTTCCACGTCACCTTCCTGTCGCCGGACGTGTACTACATCAGCGAGGTGCCGAGCCGTTTGCAGCTCAATGACGTCGTCTGGGTCGCGCTGCTGACCTTCGCGTTTTCGCTGCTGGCCACCCTTTATCCCGCGTGGCGCGCCTCGCGCACGCAGCCGGCGCAGGCGCTGCGCTATGAATGAGAAAACCATGTCACCGACCAGCGAGAACGTGCTGCGTGCCAGCCACGTGGCCAAGACCTATGCCGAGGGCGGCCTGCGCACCGACGTGCTGAGCGACGTCAACTTCACCCTCAAGCGTGGCGAGACGATGGCGATCGTCGGTGCATCCGGCTCGGGCAAGAGCACCTTGCTGCACATCATCGGCGGGCTCGACACCTTGACCGCCGGTGAAGTGGAGGTCGATGGCCGGTTGCTGTCGACGTTGTCCGATGCCGAGCGCGGCCGCGTGCGCAACCGTTCGCTGGGCTTCATCTACCAGTTCCATCACCTTCTGCCCGAATTCACCGCGCTGGAGAACGTATGCATGCCGCTGTTGATCCGCGGCACGGCAATCGCCGAGGCGCAGCACCGGGCGAATGCGCTGCTGGAGCGGGTAGGGCTGGGCACGCGTACCCATCACAAGCCCTCGGAGCTCTCCGGCGGCGAACGCCAGCGCTGCGCCGTGGCGCGCGCGCTGGTCACGCGGCCGGCTTGTGTGCTCGGCGACGAGCCGACCGGCAACCTCGACGAGGGTAATGCAGCCCAGGTCTATGCGTTGATGCTGGAACTCAATCGCGAAATCGGCACCAGCTTCATCCTGGTCACCCATGACCCGCATCTGGCGGCGAAGATGGATCGCACCCTGGTGCTGCACAACGGCGTGCTGCAGGAACAGCCAAAAGCCTGAGCTCTTGCTGGAGCGGCTTCAGCCGCGATGATCTTGCTTCGATGTGGCAGCGGAAGAGCATCGCGACTGAATCCGCTCCAGCAATTTCTGCAGGCGCTCCTGCAGTCGCTTCAACGGCAGCGACAGCGAGCCAGGCGCAGGCCTACACGTTTTTCATCTTCATCGTCGCCACCATCGCGCTAGGCTCGAACTCTTCCAGGATGGAACGGAGTTCGCGCCATGCCGCGATCGTCGGCGATTACCGCGGCGCTTGCTCTGCTGACAGGCGTTTTGCTGGTGCAAGGCTTGCCTGGCTTGCCGCCGCTGGCCTGTGCCGGCTTGATCCTGCTGGCCGCGCTGGCACTGGCCTGGCGCTGCCCACGCTGGCGCTGGCTGGCCTGCTTGCTGTTCGGGGTTGCCTGGGCGCTGTGGCGTGGCGCGCTGGCGATGGATGCGCGTCTGCCGCGTGCGCTGGAAGGTCGCGACATCGAGGTGACGGGAGCCCTGGTCGGCTTGCCGCTGGCGCGTACCGATGCCAGTCGATTCACCTTGCGGGTGGAGCGCGCGACGCTGGATGGACGGCCGCTGGATCTGCGAGGTCGCATCACGGTGTCCTGGTATGACGGTGCGCCACCGTTGCAGCCGTGCACTCGCTGGCATCTCCTGCTGCGTCTGAAGCGGCCACGGGGGTTGCTCGACCCGGGCGCCGCCGACAGCGAGCGTTCGGCACTCGAACGCGGCATCGTTGCCACTGGCTATGTACGCGACGACGACGGCAATCGCGTCCTGGCTCCACCGTCCTGGTGCGTCGATGGCGTGCGTTCGGTGATCGCTCGGGGCATCGAGGCCCGTGTGCATGATCGGCACGATGCTGCGTTGCTGCGCGCCTTCGCCGTGGGTGATACCCGTGGCCTGCAACAGCAGGACTGGGCCGTTGCCCGCGCCAACGGGGTATCGCACCTGATTGCGATTTCCGGTTTTCATGTGGGTGTGGCGGCGATCTTCGGGGTGTGGCTGGCGATGCTTGCCTATGCCTTGAAGCCAGGCCTGGGGCTTCATCTGCCGCGGGTACAGGCGCAGGCCATCACGGCCCTGCTGACGGCCGGCGTCTACAGCGCCCTGGCCGGTTTCGGCCTGCCGACCGTGCGTACCCTGTTGATGATTGCGGTGTTGGCGCTGGCGCGATCCAGTCGGCGTGGCAGCAGTGGCATGCAGTCGCTGGCGCTGGCACTGATCGCGATCCTGCTGGCGGATCCACTGGCCGTGCTGGCCGCCGGTTTCTGGTTGTCCTTTGTCGGCGTGGCGTTCCTGATGTTGTTCCTGCAGCCGCGAGGGCGCGGCGTGCTGGCCTTCGTGCAGGAATTGTCCGCTGGCCAGTTGCTGATGACGGTGGCCCTGCTGCCGTTGACACTGTGGTTTTTCGGCCAGGCGTCGCTGGTGGGCGCGCTGTCCAACCTGGTCGCAGTGCCGCTGGTCAGTTTCGTGATCGTGCCGTGCACCTTGTTCGGCATGCTGTTGCTGGCGCTGTGCCCGCCGCTGGCCACACCGGTGCTGTGGCTGGCTGCGCACGTGGTGCACGGTCAATGGTGGTTGCTGCAGCAGACGGCAAGCTGGCCCGGCGCGCAATGGTTTCTGCCGATGGTGCAGCCGTGGGCGTTGCTGCTGGCGGTGATCGGCGCGCTGTGGCTGTTCCTGCCGCGCGGCGTACCCTTGCGCTGGCTCGGGCTGCTGCTGTTCCTGCCGTTGTTGTGGCCGCCACGTCCGCAGCCGGTCGCGGGCGCATTCCGGGTGTGGGTACTCGACGTGGGGCAGGGCTTGTCGATCCTGGTGCATACCCGTGAACACACGCTGGTTTACGACACCGGCGCGCGCTATCCCTCCGGTTTCGATCTCGGCGACGCGGTGGTGCTGCCGGCGATCCACGCGCTGGGTATCCGGCGACTGGACATGTTGATGATCAGCCATGGCGACAACGATCACGCCGGCGGTGCGGAAGCCGTTGTCGATGCATTCCCGCAGACCCCTCGTTATGCCGGCGAACCCGCTCGCATGAAGATGCCGATGGCACAGTGCATGGCCGGCCAATCCTGGCAATGGGACGGGGTGCATTTTCGGGTGCTGAGCCCGGTTCACGCCGGTGCTGCCCATGACAACGACAATTCCTGCGTGCTGCTGATCGAAGGTCGGGGTGGGCGGATTCTGCTCACCGGCGACATCAGTTCCCGGATCGAGCCGGCGGTGGCGGCCGCACTGCCCGACGGCCCGGCGCCGATCCTGCTGGTGCCGCACCATGGCAGCAAGAGTTCGTCCGGCGAGGAGTTCATCGAGGCACTGAAACCGCCGCTGGCGGTGGTCTCGGCGGGCTGGCGCAATCGCTTCGGCCACCCGCGACCGGAGGTGCTGGCGCGCTATGCCGCAGCTGGCGTGCCGGTTTTCAACACCGCACTTGAAGGGGCGCTGGCGCTGGATTTCCCGGTCGATGGACCGCCTCGGCGCGAACCGGGCTGGCGCCGGCGGCAGCGTCGTTACTGGCGCGAATGAGGCGAAGAATGCCACGCCTGCCGCAGTACGCCGCGACGAGACTGCTATCATGCGCGCTTCTTGTCAGATAGCTCGATGGGGTCGAAAGGTGCTGGATATTCTGATGGCTGGCGGTTGGGCAATGGTGCCCATACTGATCTGTTCGGCGATTGCCCTGGCGATCGTGCTGGAGCGTTGCTGGACCCTGCGCCGCGATGCGGTGCTGCCGCCTGGTCTGGGTGACGAGGTGCGCCAGTGGGCGCGCTCGGGCAAGCTCGATCCGTCGCATCTGGAAACCCTGTCCAACGGCTCGCCGCTGGGCGAACTGCTGGCCGCCGCGCTGGCCGTGCGCAGGCAGCCGCGCGAGATCATCAAGGAGCGCATCGAGGACACCGGCCGGCATGTGGTGCACCGGATGGAGCGCTATCTCAACACGCTGGGCACGATCGCGCTGATCGGCCCGCTGCTGGGCCTGTTTGGTACGGTGATCGGCCTGATCCGCATGTTCATGGAAGTCATGGGCGGCGGTATCGGCGATCCGGCCAAGATGGCCGGCGGCATCGGCGAGGCGCTGATCTGCACCGCGTCGGGTCTGACCGTGGCGATCCCGGCGTACGTCTTGCACCGCTATTTCCGCTCGCGCGTGGCCGGCTATTGCGTGCAGATGGAAAAGCAGGCGACGGCGTTGCTGGATGACCTGACCCTGTCGGCTCCTGCGCCGGCTGCGCCAGTGCGTGCACGGCGTACCCCGGCACCCAGCGCGCCGAGCGCGGGCTGAGGGCGTCGCATGCGCATCAGCAACGATCGCCGCGGGGACGACTTCGAGATCAACGTGATTCCGTTGATCGACGTATTGCTGACCCTGTTGATGTTCTTCGTGTTGACCAGCACGTTCGTGCAGCATTCGCGGATGAAGGTGACCTTGCCGCAGGCCAGCGTCAAGGAGCGCGACATGAATGCGCCGGCATTGACCATCATGATCGACCGCGATGGCCGTTTCTACGTCGGCAGTGACGAAGTGATGGGCGAGGGCATCGAGCCGCTCAAGCAGACCATCGCACGCAACGCCGGCGACAACCGCGACCAGAACGTGACGATCCGTGCCGACGCGATGACACCGAACCAGAACGTGGTCACCGCGATGGACGCGTTGGGTCAGCTCGGCTTCACCCGGCTGTCGATCGCGACCACGCCAGCCAAGCCGGGCGCGGATCAATGAACGCCGAGACGGCCGCACCGGATTCGGGAAGCTGGCCGACCTACAAGCGCTTGCTCGGCTACACGCGGCACTACTGGGCGATCGGGCTGGTCGCCTTCGTCGGCATGCTGGTCGACGGCGGCGGGCTGGCATTGTTCACCGGCCTGCTCAAGCCGATGATCGACAACCTGTTCACGCTGAAGGACCCGTACCTGATCTTCTGGATGCCGATCTGGATCATCGGCATCTTCTCGGTGCGCTCGCTGGGTACCTTCGTCAGCGATTACGGTGTTTCCTACATCGGTCGGCATGTGGTGCAGACGATGCAGCACGACGTTTTTGCCGCCTACCTGAAGCTGCCGGCGCCGTACTTCGACAGCGAGCCTTCCGGGCAACAGGTCTCGCGCATCACCTATACCAGCGAGCAGGTTGCCGCGGCCTCCAGCAGTGCCGCCAAGATCGCGATCACCGATGGCTTTACTGTGATCGCGATGTTGTTCGTGATGCTCTATTACAGCCCTTACCTCACGCTTTCGCTGCTGGTGATGGTGCCGGCGATCGCCTTGGTGGCGACCGTGGTCAGCCGCCGCTATCGGCAGATCAGCCGGCGCATCCAGGGCAGCATGGGGTCGGTGACCGGTACCGTGGAAGAGTCGGTCGGCGCGCATCGCGAGGTGCGCATCTACGGTGGCCAGGCGCACGAGGATGGGCGTTTCGACCAGATCACCCGGCATACGCGCCGGCTCAACCTGAAGATCGCCGCCACCAATGCCGCGTCCAGTTCGACCGTGCAACTGGTGGCTGCCAGTGCGCTGGCGGCGCTGGTCTTTCTCGGTACGCGGCCGCAGGTGATCAGCCACATGTCGCCGGGCGTGTTCTTCGCCGTGCTCACCGCGATGGGGACCATGCTGCCTTCGCTGAAGCGCCTGACCAACGTGCAGTCGAATATCCAGCGTGGCCTGTCCGCTGCCGAGGATATCTTCCAGGTGATCGACCTGCCGCCGGAGCGCGACGATGGGCATGTCGATCTGGGCCGTACCCGCGGCGATCTGCATTTTCGCGAGGTCAGCCTGGTGTATCCGCGCAACGACGTTGCCGCCTTGTGCGAGGTCGACCTGCATTGCGCGCCCGGCACCGTCACTGCACTGGTGGGGCGTTCGGGCAGCGGCAAGAGCAGTCTGGTCAGCCTGCTGCCGCGCTTCAACAGGCCCAGTGCCGGCAGCATCGTGCTTGACGGCGAGGATTACGAGGATTATTCGCTGGCCTCGCTGCGCCGGCAGATCGCCTGGGTCGGCCAGAGCGTGGTGCTGTTCGACGACACTGTTGCCAACAATATCGCCTATGGCGAACTGGCCGGCGCCAGCGAGGCGCAGATCGTGGCCGCAGCCGAGGCAGCCAACGCGATGGAGTTCATCGCGGCGATGCCGCAGGGCATCCACACGCCGATCGGGCAGAGCGGCAACCTGTTGTCAGGCGGCCAGCGCCAGCGCATCGCGATCGCGCGGGCGATCCTGAAGAATGCGCCGATCCTGGTACTGGACGAGGCGACCAGTGCGCTCGATACCGAATCGGAGCGACTGATCCAGCAAGCCCTGCAGCGGCTGATGAAGGATCGCACCACGCTGGTGATCGCCCATCGCCTGTCCACCGTGGAAGGCGCCGACCAGATCGCGGTGATGGATCAGGGCCGCATCATCGAGCGAGGCACGCATGCCGAACTGATCGCGCTGGATGGCCAGTACGCCGCACTGCACCGCATGCAGTTCCACGATGCCGGCATTTACCAGGGCAGCGACTGAAGGATCACCATGACGCTGACCGGCCGGCTCGAATCAGCATGGTATGGCGATGGTCGTGCGCCGTGGTGGACATGGCCGCTGGCGGCCTTGTACGGGGGCGTGGTTCGCCTGCGGAGCATGTTTTACCGGCTTGGCTGGTTGCGCAGCACGCGATTGCCGGTGCCGACGATCGTGGTCGGCAACCTCAGTGTCGGCGGTACCGGCAAGACGCCGCTCACGATCGCACTGGCCGAGGCCCTGGCAACCCGCGGTTTCCGCCCCGGCGTGGTCAGTCGCGGTTACGGCGGGCGTCGGCGTGAGCCGCTATTGCTTGGCGATACGCCCGATCCGGCCGAAGTGGGCGACGAACCCTGCCTGATCCGCGCTGCCGGTGTGCCGGTGGCGATCGGGCGTGATCGGCCCGCGGCGGCACGACTGCTGCTTGATGGCGGCTGCGATGTGCTGATCGCCGACGACGGCCTGCAGCACTACGCGTTGGCGCGTGACGTGGAAATCTGCGTGATTGATGGCCGTCGCCGCTTCGGCAATCGGCGGCTGCTGCCGGCCGGTCCGTTGCGCGAGCCGATGAGTCGCTTGCGGCGGGTGGATCTGCGTGTCTGCAACGGCGGCGTCGCCGAGGCCGATGAATACGCGATGCGATTGCATGGCGATGAACTGGTGGCGCTGGATGATGGTCGGCGCGAAAAGCTGGCTGGCTGGCAAGGTCGGCGTGCGCATGCGGTGGCCGCCATCGGCAATCCGCAGCGCTTTTTCGACAGTTTGCGCCAGGCCGGTATCGACGTGATCGAGCACGCTTGCCCCGACCACCATGCATTCACACCGGACGAGCTTGATTTTGGCGATGAGCTGCCCGTGCTGATGACCGACAAGGATGCAATCAAATGCAGCCGGTTTGCCCGGCCGCATGGCTGGCGGGTGCCGGTGCAGGCGCAGTTGCCGTCGTCGTTCTACGATGTGCTGGCCGAGCGCCTGGCGGGTTTGCGGCGTGAGGCGAACTCCCCGTTGGTATAGATCCGGTGGGCCAGGTTGCCGCCGATCCAGTAGCACAGGTCAGCCGGCCGGCGTGCATTCCACACCACCAGATCGGCGCGTTGCCCCGTCGCCAGGGTGCCGCGGTCATTCAGGCCGAGCGCACGGGCGGCGTTGACGGTAACCCCGCGCAGCGCTTCTTCCGGAGTCAGCCGGAACTGGGTGCAGGCCATGCCGGCGGCCAGTCGCAGCGAAAGCACCGGCGAGGTGCCGGGGTTGCAGTCGGTGGCAACCGCCATCGGCACACCGTGTTCGCGCAGCAAGCCGATCGGCGGCAGTTTCGTCTCGCGCAGCGCATAGAACGCGCCGGGCAGCAGCACGCCCACCGTGCCGGCAGCCGCCATCGCCTTGACGCCGGCTTCGCTCAGGTGTTCCAGATGGTCGGCCGACAAGCCGCCATACTCGGCGACCAGCGCCGCACCGTCGAGATTGGACAGCTGCTCGGCGTGCAGTTTGACCGGCAGGCCAAGCTCGCGGGCGCGATCAAACAGGCGGCGGGTTTCGTCGCGGCTGAAGCCGATGTGCTCGCAGAATCCGTCGACCGCATCGACCAGGCCTTCGGCGGCCAGGGTGGGCAGCATCTCGTCGCAAACCAGCGCCACGTACTCGGCACGCCGGTCAGCATATTCCGGTGGCAGCGCGTGCAGGCCGAGGAAACTGGTGCGCACCTGGATGCCGAGCTCGCGTCCGATCCGCCGGGCCACGCGCAGCATGCGCCGTTCGCTGTCCAGATCGAGACCATAGCCGGACTTGATTTCCAGCGTGGTCACGCCGTCGGCGAGCAGGGTGCGCGCACGCGGCAGCGACTGCACGCAGAGGGCGTCCTCGCTGGCGTCGCGGGTGGCGCCGACCGTGGACAGGATGCCGCCGCCGGCCCGGGCGATCTGCTCGTAACTGGCACCGTTCAGCCGCTGATCGAACTCGTCGGCGCGGTCGCCGCCGAACACCAGGTGGGTATGGCAGTCGATCAGGCCGGGCGTGACCAGTGCACCATCCAGCGATTCGACGGTGTCGGCCAGCATGTTCGGTGCATCCGGCAACGCATCCATCCGGCCGAGCCAGGCGATGCGGCCGTGATGCATGGCAATCGCGGCCTGCTCGACCAGGCCATAAGGCTGGTCGCCGACAAAGGTAGCCAGCGTGGCGTTCAGCAGCAGGTGGTTCCAGCGTGGCTCGCTCATGGGCGGACTGGCTCCATTACGGTGAGGTGATCGGGATGAGGTGATCAGGGCGGGGTGGTCGGTGAAGCGGTCGGTTCGGCAACGGCGACTTCGGCGTCATCCACGGGGGCGGCGCGCTCGTCGAATGCGCTGGTCTTGCCGACGTGATGTGGCTCCTCGGCAGCGGCACGTTCGGCGTTTGCCGCATTTTCCGCGTGGGCAGCCTGCTGTTGCTCGAAGTCCTGCACCATGCGTTCGGCGAAATCCTTGTACACCGGGGTCGGGCAGAACAGTGATGCCGCGGCGCGGGCCAGCAGGCAGGCGGCCATGATCGGGATCACCATGTCCTGGTTGTCGGTCAGTTCCATCGCGATCACCGCCGAGGTCAGTGGTGCGCCGGTGACGCCGGACAGATAGGCGCTCATGCCCAGCAGCACCACGGTGCCGGCAGGTACATGCGGCAGAAAATAGGCGATGTTGTGGCCGAGGCCGGCGCCCACCGCCAGCGCGGGGGAGAAGATGCCGCCGGGGATGCCCGCCCAGTAGGAGACCACGTTGGCCAGCAGCTTCTCGATGCCGAAACCCTGGCCCGGCGTGACGGCCGCTTCCTGCACGAAGGCGCGGGCCTGGTCGTAGCCGGTGCCGTAGACGGTGCCGTGCGAGAAAAAGCCGATCAGTGCCAGCGCCAGTCCGCAACCGGTGGCGAACAGCACCGGCGCATGCGAACGCAGGCGGCCGACGTAGGCAAGTGGCCCGTGTCGGCTGAGCAGGATCAGGCGTGCAAACAGCCCGCCGAACAGGCCGCAGATCACCCCCGTCAGCAACACCGCCAGCCACGCGTGACCCAACGGCAGGCTGGCCTGCACTTCACCGAAATAGGAGTAGTTGCCCATCACGCCGAGCGAGACCACGCCACCCACGATCACCGCGGTCAGCAGCAAGCCGCTGAAGCGATGCTCGAACGTGCCGGCCAGTTCCTCGATCGCGAACACCACACCCGCCAGTGGCGTGTTGAACGCGGCGGCAATGCCGCAGGCACCACCGGCAAGGATGAAGCGCGAAGCGGCCTTGGGATCGGTGAAGCCGAAGCGCCGGCCCAGTGAATAGAACAGCCCGGCGCCGACATGCACGGTCGGGCCTTCGCGGCCGATCGAGGCGCCGACACCGAGCGCGATCAGGGTGAGGATCATCTTGCCGGCGGCAATCGGCATCGCCAGCATGCGCTGGCGAAAGCCCTCGTCTTCGATATGCAGGGTGCCGATCACTTGCGGGATGCCACTGCCGCGGGTCGCGCGGAGTTTGCCTTCGGTTACCCAGGCCAGCAGGCCGAAGACGATCGGCGTGACGATCAGCGGAATCCACGCCCCGTAACCGAGCATCACCAGGAACAGGTCATAGGACCAGGTGCTGGCCTTGGTGAACACGATCGCCGCCAGCGCCACCACGATCGCGCCGACCCACAGGGCAAGGCGGCGTTTCCACTGATGCGGTGCAAAAAATTCGTGCCCGAGCAATGCCTGCAGGCGCGGGTTCGATGAGCTGGGCAATTCAGTGGCGGGTTCGGTCATGCGCCCATTATCGCAGACCTGGAGCCGAAACCGTCACTGCGGCAGTGGCCGCCAGCGGGTTTCGTACAGATCGTAACGGCGATCCTTCAGGTTTTGCACTGCACCAGCATTGCGTGCGCGGGCCAGGCTTTCCAGGCGCAGGTCGGCAAACAGCACGGTCTCGATGTTCGGCGTGGAATCGGCCGCAATGCCGTCGCGGGCAAACGGGAAATCGCTCGGCGTGAGGATGCAGCTCTGGCCGTACTGGATGTCGAAATTGTTGACCCCGGGCAGGTTGCCGACGTTGCCGGACAGCACCACGTAGCATTGGTTCTCGATCGCCCGCGCCTGCGAGCAGTAGCGCACGCGCAGGTAGCCCTCGCGCACGTCGGTGCAGAACGGCACGAACAGGATCAACGCGCCCTGGTCGGTCAGGTGCCTGGCCACCTCGGGGAATTCCGAGTCGTAGCAGATCATCACGCCGATCGGGCCGCAGTCGGTGAGGATGGTGGCCGCACTCTCGCCGCCACTGATGTTCCACACGTTGCGCTCGCTCGGCGTGGGGTGAAGCTTCTCGCGCTCGTGCAGCGAGCCGTCGCGCAGGCACACGTAGCAGACATTGTGGATGTCGCCATTGGCCTGTTCGGTAGGGTGCGTGCCGGCGATGATGTTGATGTTGTAGTGCACGGCCAGGCGGCAGAACAACTCCTTCACCTGCGGCGTGTACTGGCTCAGTTTGCGGATCGATTCGAACGGCGACAGCTCGGTGTTCTCGATCGACAGCAGTTGCAGCGTGATCAGCTCGGGGAAAGTGACGAAATCGGCGTTGTAGTCGGCGGCGATGTCGGTGAAGTATTCCACCTGGGTCGCGAATTCCTCGAACGAGCGGATGCGCCGTTGCTGGTACTGCACCGAGGCGACGCGCACCGAATCGGGCAGGCGTTGCGGCTTGCGGGCAGGCGCCGCCTGCGGCTGGAAGGCCTGGAAGGCGATGCGCGGGTTGGACCACTGCAACAGCACCGCGTAGCCCAGCGAATCGTGGTCGGACGGCACGTAGTCGCGCAGGATGCCGACCACCTCGAAACCGTTGGACAACTGGAAGCTCAGCGTCGGGTCGCGCCGGCGTCCGTCGATCACGGCCTGCACGTATGCCGCGGCGCTGCCGTAGCGCGTGAAATGCCGCGCCAATCCGGGAATGCGCCCGCCGAACACGATGCCGCGCAGCTTCAGGTCGGTGCACAAGCGTTTGCGCGCCTGGTACAGCCGCCGGCCGATGCGCATGTTGCGGTAGTCGGGGTGCACGACCACCTCCATGCCGTACAGCCAATCGCCCTCGGGATCGTGCCGTGAAGCCATGCCGCCGCCGGTGATCTGCGTCCACGTGTGGGGCTTCAGCGCCGTGGCTTCGTCGGTGCGGAAGGTCGCGCAGTAGCCGATCACCTTGCCTTCGTACTCGGCCACGAACTGGCCTTCGGGGAAGTGGGTCTGCTGGGATTGCAGCATTTCCGTTGAATGACCCCATTCGGCGGTATAGACGTGCGCCGTCAAAGCGACCAGCGCCGGCACGTCGGCGGGCGTCGCGCGCCGCATCACCAGCTTGGGAGTGTGTTCGCCGTTTTTTCTCGCCATTCCGGCATTATGCAG
>DATMTH010000244.1:0-8510 GCA_035564915.1 Rhodanobacter sp. | reverse complement strand
TGTTGATCCGGCGCCGCGGCGCCGGATCGAGGGTGATATGCCCACTGCATGACGCGCTTTGCGATAACCGCCGGCTGAACACCGCGGTCGATTCTTTCCTTGCCCCCTTCCGCCCCCCGACAGAAGGTAGCAGCCTGCTACCATTTGCAGCTTGAGTCCAGCCCGGAGTAAGTCGATGCCACCCTCTCTTTCCGCGACCGTGCCGCTGGTGCCGGCAAATGCCGAAAATCGTTATGAAGTGACGCGTGTGGACCTGCCGTTGTCGTGTCCGATGCCCGGCATGGAGCTGTGGAATTCGCATCCCAAGGTGTATTTGCCGATTGTCGATGATGGCGGCGAGTCAACCTGCGCCTACTGTGGGGCGCATTACGTCCTGCGCGATTGATCGCGGTCACAATCGTCAGCTCTGGCATGGCATTTTTCTTGCTTTGCTTTTGCCATGAAAGCCTCCAGCCCTGAGCTCATGTCCAGCATGGTCATACCTTCCAAGCTGCTGACCGTGATCCAGCTGATCCCCGCACTGCATTCCGGTGGTGCGGAGCGTTCGGCGCTGGAGATTGCGCGCGCGCTGGTGCAGGCCGGCCACCGTTCGGTGGTGATTTCCGCCGGCGGCCGGCTGGTCGAGCAACTGCAGGCCGAAGGCAGTGAGCACATCACGCTGGATCTGGGGCGCAAGTCGCCGAGTACGCTGACCCGGCTCGGCGCGTTGCGGCGGCTGCTGCGCGAGATCAAGCCGGACATCGTGCATGCCCGTTCGAGGCTGCCCGCGTGGATGGGTTGGTGGGCGCTGAAGGGCATGAGGTCGCGGCCGCATTTCGTCACCACCGTGCATGGTTTCAATTCGCCGGGGCGCTACAGCTCCATCCTGTTGCGCGGCGAGCGCGTGGTGGTGGTTTCGCAAACCTTGCGCGACTATGTGCTCAGCCACTACCGCTGGCTGGAGCCGGCCAGGGTGCGGGTGATACCGCGCGGTATCGATCCGGAGGCCTTCCCCTACGGGCACCGGCCGGACGACAGCTGGAAGAAGGCCTTCTTTGCCGAGTTTCCGGCGCTGAATGGCGCCCCCCTGCTGACCATGCCGGCCCGTGGCACGCGGCTGAAGGGTCATCACGATGCGATCGAGCTGCTGGCCGATCTCAAGCGCCGGGGTATCGAGGCACGGCTGCTGCTGCTGGGTGTGATCGAGCCGGGTCGCGAGGAGTATGTGGCCGAGTTGCAGGAGCTGATCCGCCTGCGCGGCGTGACCTCGCAGGTGGTGCTGTCGCCACCACGCGAGGATATTCGCGACATCTATGCCGTATCGACCCTGGTGCTGCAATTGTCGAACCGGCCCGAGACCTTCGGGCGTACCGTGATCGAGGCGTTGTCGCTGTGCCGGCCGGTACTGGGCTATGCGCATGGCGGTGTCGGCGAATTGCTGGCCGAACTGTATCCCGCCGGCCGGGTGCCGCTGGGCGATCGCGAGCGTCTGGTCGAGCGGGCAGCCGAATTGCTGCGAGTCGCCCCGCCGATCCCGCCGCTGCAGAGCTATCGTCTGTCCGACATGCAGCAGGCCACCCTGGCGTTGTACGAGGAAGTCAGCCAACTCTGAGCTGGTTCCTGACGCAGGTGCTTCGTCGGCGTGCGCGCTCGCCTACAATGCGTGATCGCCACCGTCACGGTCCATGCATGACTTCTCTTGCTATCCCGCTCAAGGCAGCCTTGCGCTCGCCCTTGCTGCCGTTCTGGCTGGTGATCGCGCTATTGCCGTTTGGTCGCAGCGCCGAACTTGGCACCTTGCTGTGCCTGCTGGGCGTGATCATGTTGTTTGCGCGGGACCCCGGTGCGTTGCAGCAGCACCCCGGGGCGCGTCTGTTGCTGTGGTTGCTGGCGGCATACGTGCTGGCGGCGGCATTTTCCGCTGTCGATTCAATCAGGCCGGGCAAGAGCTGGAGCACGGTGGCCGCCTTGTTGCGTTACGTTCCGCTGGGTTTGTATGCGTGTTTCGCGATTCGCCGCGAGCGCAAGTTGCTGGCGCTGTACGTGGCGGTGGCTGCGGTGCTCGCGCTGTGGTGTGCGGATGCATGGTTGCAGGCGTTCACCGGATGGAGCCTGGGTGGCCACGCCGAGGCGGAACGCCTCTCCGGGATTTTCGGGGCGAACAATCTGAAGCTCGGACCAAGCCTGGCCGTGCTGTCGCCATTTGCATTGTGGGCGGCGCGGCGGCGCTGGGGTTGGCCTGGTCTGCTGCTGGCCTGTGCCCTGGTATTGGGGCCTGTGTTGTTGGCTGGTTCACGCGCGGCGTGGCTGTGCTATGGCCTGGTTCTGCTGGGGTTCGCATGGCGTGAGGCACGTTCGGCCCGGCGTTTTTTCGGGTTCTGTGCGGTGGCGGCATTGTTGGTGGTGCTCGCTGGCGGCGTTGCCTGGAAAACCTCGGTGCGCTTCCAGGATCGGATGCAGCGCACCTTGCTGGTGTTCCAGGGCAGTGACCGGTCGATCGATGCCGCGCTCAGCGGCCGCCTCGACATATGGCATGACAGCGTCAAGATGATTTCGGCACACCCGGTCAATGGCGTGGGTGTGCGCGGGTTCCGCTACGCGTATCCGCAATACGCACCGGTCAACGATCACTTCGTGGTGTCTGCGGAGGCCTGCGGTGTCGGCGAGGGTGCCTGTCATCCGCACCAGATCGTGCTGGAGATACTCACCGAAACCGGTGCGTTGGGCTTGCTGTTGTGGCTTGCAGCGACCGGGCTGGCCTTGCGTGCATGGCGACAGGTGGGCGTGGATGCGCGTGAACGGGCATTCCCGGTGACGCTCGCGCTGGGGGTGATGCTGTTTCCGCTGAATTCGCATCTGGCCTTCTATTCGGCCTGGTGGGGTTTGCTGTTTGCGTGGTTGCTGGGGCTCTGGTGCGCCAGTTTGTTTGTGCCAGGCAACCCTGTCGGCACAGCAGAAACCGGCATCCCTGCCGGAGTCGTCAAAGAAGCACCCGCTCGGGAGACTCGCGATGGAGCGTGAGCCGCTGTCGGTGGTGGTGACCACGCTGAACAATGCCGACACGCTCGACGCCTGCCTGCGCAGCGTGGCGTGGGCCGACGAGATCGTGGTGCTGGATTCGGGTTCGAGCGACGCCACGCTGGCGATCGCGACGCATTACGGGGCGCGTGTCCACAGCCAGCCATTCGCCGGTTACAGCGCTCAAAAGCAGGCGGCCATCGACCTGGCCAGTCACCGCTGGGTGCTGCTGCTTGATTCGGATGAATCACTGCCAGCGGGTGCGCAGGACGTGTTGCAGAGGGCGCTGCAGGCTCCGGCTCACGCGGGCTACCAGTTGTGGCGGCGCGAGTGGCAATTCTGGCGCTGGCAGTCGCCGCGCACGCGGCTCAATCACTATGTGCGGCTGTTCGACCGGCAGCGCTCACGGATGAGTGGCCACGAAGTGCATGAGTCGGTCGGGGTCGATGGGTCGGTTGGCGTGCTCGATGTGGTGATCGACCATGCCGGTGAACCGGATATCTCCGGCCGCGTGGACAAGGCCAATCGCTATTCGAGCCTGCAACAGGCCGATCTGGCCGGGCGTCGGGTGTCCTGGCTCCGCTTGCGCATGGTGGTCTACCCGGCCGTGGCCTTTCTGCGCTACTACCTGTTGCGTGGCCATTGGCGTTCGGGTTGGGCTGGCTTCATCGCGGCACGAATCCATGCCTTCTACGCGCTGTTGAAGTACGCCAAGCTGTACGAGTCACGGCAGCAGAAGTCCGGGCAAGCACGGCTTGATCAGTAAACGGGCGGTGCTCCGGGCGGTCGTGTCTTGAAGCGTTTGTGCACCCACAGGTACTGCTCGGGCGCCTCGCGTACCATCTGCTCGATGCTGGCATTGACCCGCGCGGTATCGTTCAGTACATCCGGGCCGGGGAAGTTTTCCAGTGGTGCGCCGAGCCGCAGCGCGTAGCCTTCGCGGCCGGGCAGGCGACGGTGGAAGAACGGGATCACCACGGCGCCGGACATCCGCGCCAGATGATGGGTGGCGGTGATGGTCGCGGCTGGCGTGCCGAAGAAGGGCACGAACAAGGTGTCCTTGCTGCGCATGTCCTGGTCTGGCGCATACCAGAGCGTGCCGCCGTTGCGCAGATATTTGATCGTGCCGCGCAGGTCGTCCTTGTCGAACATGGCATCGGCGTAGTCCAGGCGTGCGCGCAGCACGACCCATTCGAACACGGCCGAATCCATCCGGCGATACATGCCGGCGATACGGATACGCTGCGAGACCAGTCGCGCACATAGTTCCAGATGCGAGAAGTGTCCGCCGACCAGCAGCACGCCCTTGCCCTGGGCCCTCGCCGCTTCCAGATGATGCAGGCCATCAATCCGTGTCGGGAGGCGTGCCATGCGCCGGTCGCTGCCCATCCAGCCCAGCGCGAACTCGACCAGCATCAAGCCGATATCGCGCAGGTTTGCATCGACCAGGGCAGTGCGCGCGGCAGGCTCGAGTTCCGGAAAACACAGTGCGATATTGGTTTCGGCGATGTGCCTGCGTGCCGAAGGAATCCGGCGGACCAATCCACCAAGCCGGCGACCCAGCCATAGCAGGACCGCCTGGGGCAGCCGCGCGATAAGCCAGATCACGGCCACGCCGAGCCACGCCGGCCAGTGGCGCGGTGCGAGCAGTGAGCGAGGGAGGTCGGGGCGGGGTGTGCCGGGCATCGTCGGCATTGTAACCGGGCAGCCTGATTGCGGCTTGTGCCGGTCGCTGTCGTTATACTCGCGCGTTGCATGCAAGGAGCGACCGTTGCGCTTTCTGTATACCCTCGCCATGTTCCTGGTTACGCCACTGCTGTTCTTGCGGCTGCTGGCCCGCAGCATGCGCTCGGGACCTTATCCGCGGCGCTGGCCTGAGCGATTCGGCTTCTTCGAGGCGCGCAACCTGCACGGCAGCCTGTGGGTGCATGCGGTATCGGTTGGCGAGGTGAACGCAGCCGAGCCGTTGATCAAGGCCTTGCAACGCGATTATCCGAATGCGCCCGTGGTGATCACCACCGTCACGACCACGGGTACGGCGAGAGTGCGGCAGCTGTTCGGCGACAGTGTGTGCCATGTCTATCTGCCCTACGATCTGCCGTTTGCCGTGCGTGGCTTCATGAACCGGATCCGGCCACGGCTGGCGTTGATCGTGGAAACCGAGATCTGGCCGAATCTCTACTTCGCCTGCCACCGGCGCGGTATTCCGCTGATGATCGTCAACGCGCGATTGTCCCAGCGTTCGATGCGTGGCTACAAACCGTTTCGCGCGCTGGCTCGTTCGGCCTTGCGTTGCGTGCGCCTGATTGCGGCCCAGTCAACTTCGGATGCAGCGCGCTATCGCCTGCTCGGTGCTGAACGCCAGCACATCCTGGTCACCGGCAACATGAAGTTCGATATGCCGATTCCGGTGGGAGCGGTGGCCGCGGGGGTGGCGATGCGCGACTACTGGGGCGCGCGGCGCCCGGTGTGGATGGCTGCCAGCACGCACGAGGGTGAGGAACTGGCGGTACTGGAAGCGCACCTGAAAATATTGAAGCGGTTGCCGGATGCGTTGCTGTTGCTGGCGCCGCGACATCCGGAGCGCTTTCGACTGGTGGAGCACGTGGTGCGCAGCATGGGTTTTGCGGTCGCCACGCGCAGCGCCGACAGCATGCCATCGGCATCGCATCAGGTCTGCGTGATCGACGCGATGGGCCAGTTGATGCCGTTCTTCGCGGCCAGCGAGGTGGCGTTTGTCGGCGGCAGCCTGGTGCCGATCGGTGGTCACAATGTGCTGGAGCCGGCAGCCTTGTCGGTACCGGTACTGGTCGGGCCGTACACCTTCAATTTCGAGGAAATCACGCGCAGCCTGATCGAGCAGGGTGGGGCCGAACGTGTCGCGGATATCGATCGACTCGGCCCGGATGTACTGCAGCTGTTGCTCGACGGTGCTCAGCGCGAGCGGATGGGGCAGGCAGCCCAGCAGGTGTTCGAGCGCGAACGTGGCGCAGTGCAGCGAGTCATGCGGTTGGTCGACTCGCTGCTGCAGGAGTAGCTTGCTGCCATCGACAGAAACGAAAACGGCCGGGTGATCCGGCCGTTTCGTTGTCTCTTTGTCGAGTGCGGATTACTGCAGCAACGCGTTGATGTCCTGGATGTCTTTCAAGTCGGCGCTGCCGGCAGCCTGTTTCAGCAGCAGCTTGTTCAGGATGAACTGATGCCGGGCCTGCGAATAATTGCTCTCGGACTGGGTCAGCGTCTGGATCGCCAGCAATACGTCGGTAAAGGTCTGGGTACCGACCTCGAAGCCGGCACGGGTAGCTTCCAGCGCCTTCTGGCCCGATTCCACCGAGGCCTTGCCGGATTCGACCTGGGAAATGCCGGCAATCACCGAGCGATAGTAGTTCAAGGTGTTCTGCACTACCTGGCGGCGCTGCAGCTCCATCGCGTCGGTGGCGGCATCGCGCTGGTAGATCGACTGGCGCACGCGCGACTGGGTCGCGCCGCCGGAAAAGATCGGTACGTTGAGGGTCAGTCCGACGGTGGTCGAGGCAGGCCGGTTGGCATCGTAGCCGACCGGATTCTGGTACCAGGTGCTGCTCTTGCCATAGCTCACATTGGCGCTGATGGTGGGCAGGTGACCGGCACGTGCCGCGGTGATGTCGTGCTCGGCAGCCTCGACGTTGTCCTTCTGCGCCAGCAGACTGGGGTTGTCCTGCACGGCCTGCTTGACCCAGGCTTGCGGATCGTTCGGCATCGGTGGCTGCAATGGCAGATCGTCGCGCAGCTTCTTCAACTCGCTGACTGGTTTGCCGGTGATGACCCGCAGCGCTTCCTTGTCGTTGTCCAGGGTGTTCTGGGCGGCGATCGTCTGGGTTCTGGCGCTCTCGTAATAGGCCTTGGCCTGGTACACGTTGGTGATTGCCGACAGACCGACCTTGTATTGCTGATTGGCCTGGTCGTACTGGCGCTTGAACGCATCCTCGTTGGCCTTGGCGAAGGTCAGCTGATCTTCGTCGTTCAGCACCGTGAAGTAGGCAGCGGTCACGCGGACAAACAGGTTCTGCAGCGCGGCCTGGTAAGTCGCGTCCTGGGAATCCGCGCTGGCATGGGCCGCCTTGAGGTTGGCGTACTTGCTGAAGTCGAAGATCGTCTGGCTCAGCGTGCCGTTGATGCTGCGGGTGCGCGAGTGTCCGGTATTTCCGCTGATGACGATCGGCAGGTGGGTCGTCGGGTCGATGACGGTCGTGTCGGAACCGCCACCGCCGTTGCTCTGGCTCAAGGTGAGCCCTGCCGACACCTGCGGCAGCAGCGAGGCGCGCGCCTGGTCGACGCCTTCGCCGGTCGCCAGCCGGGTGGCATCGGCCTGTGCCAGCACCGGGTCGTTGGCGCGTGCGTCACGGTAGGCATCGAGCAGATCCTCGCCGTGGCTGGGCAGCGAAACGGCGGCCAGGGCCAGGGCAAGAGTGAGCAGCTTCAAACGCATGAGTTGCCTCGCGGGAATCAGTCGTGAACGAAATCAGAGAGTGAACCGGGCTGTGGGGCCGGCATGGGTCAGGTAGGGCAGGTCAGTCTCGAACAGGGTTTCCTCGCGGTCGCGACCTGCTGCGTCGCGAGTCAGCAAGGTGGCCTGCTGCACCGGGGATTGTCCGTGCACGACCAGTGCGCGCGCACCCGGCTTGAGCCAGCTCAGCCAGCGTGCGGGGATCTCGGCAACCGCACCGGTGACCACCAGTGCGTCGAACAGGCCTTGCGGCTGCCATTGCGCGACGGCTTCATCGACGACCAGTTCGACGTTGTCGATGCCGGCGGACTGCAGCCGTGTTGCGGCGACCGCGCTGAACTCGGGGCGGATGTCCACGCTGGTCACCCGCGCCGCCATGCTGGCCAGGCAGGCGCAAAGGAAGCCCGAGCCGGTGCCGATTTCCAGCACGTGGTCGGCGGGCTGCAGATCCAGCGCCTGCAGCACGCGGCCTTCCACCACCGGCTTCATCATCACCTCGCCGTGCCCCAGCGGCAGGCACAGGTCGGCAAACGCCAGCTGGCGATGTTCCGGTGCCACGAAATCCTCGCGGCGCACGCGGCTGATCACGTCCAGTACGCGGGCATCCAGCACTTCCCACGGGCGCACCTGGTTTTCCACCATGTTCAGTCGCGCCTGCTCGATATTCATCGCCATCTGCTCGTGTCCCGTGCGGATCGAAAAAGGTCAAAGAGAATAAGCGCTGCGGCTCGCTCCCACAATGACAGGTCCGACAGTGACAAGCCTGCCGGTTGCGCGTTGGCCTACTAAGTGCCGGAAGTCACCGCGACGGGCTGACGGTCGTCACCCATCGCCGGATGGCAGCCGAAATGGCGCTGGACCATCGAGCCGACGCCATTCTGGAAAATAATTGAACCGCTGCGTATAATAAAGCTCGAATTCCTTTTTGTGAAGGTGGAGGCATGAATACCAGCGCGCCGATCAAACCCCAGGGCCCCGGTCGCCCGAAGGACATGGAGAAGCGTGCGGCGATTCTGGCGGCGGCCAA
>DATMTH010000243.1:0-33165 GCA_035564915.1 Rhodanobacter sp. | reverse complement strand
GAAGTGAGAGAACAGGAGCCATCGGCCTTCTCTCACTTCTCACTCCTCTTCCCTGTCCTCTCGCCCTTTATACTGGGCGGATGACTTTCAACGTATTCCTGCAGTACATCCTGCCGCACCGCGCCCTGTCGAGGGTGGTCTACTGGGCCACGCGCTGGACTTTCGCGCCGTGGAAGAACTGGCTGATCGGCACGATCGTGCGCAATTACGACGTGAACATGGCCGAGGCGGCCCAGCCCGACCCGCTGGCCTACCAGCACTTCAATGCGTTCTTCACCCGCAAGCTGCGCGCCGACGCACGCCGCGCCGATGCTGATCCGGCCACCCTGCTTTCTCCGGCCGATGGCCGCATCAGCCAGTCCGGAGCCATCGTCGACGGGCGCATCTTCCAGGCCAAGGGGCAGGAATACACCGCTGCCGAGTTGCTCGGCGGCGATGAGACAGCCGCCGCGCCCTACCGCAACGGTTCGTTCGTCACCGTCTATCTTTCGCCGCGCGATTACCACCGCGTGCACATGCCACTGAAAGGTACGCTGCGTGAAACCGTGCACGTCCCGGGGCGGATTTTCAGCGTGGCCCCGTTCGCCGTGGCCGCCATCCCGCGCCTGTTTGCCCGCAATGAACGGCTGGTCTGCCATTTCGATGGCGAGCACGGCCCGTTCGTGGTGGTGATGGTGGGTGCGATCCTGGTTTCGTCGGTGGCCACGGTGTGGGACGGCCTGGTGATTCCACCGTATGCCTCATCGATCCGCCGCAAATCATTTGCCGGCCAGAACATCACACTGGAGCGTTTCGCCGAAATGGCACGCTTCAACATGGGCTCGACCGTGATCGTGTTGTTGCCCGACGGCAGCGCCAGCCTGGATACCCTGCAGCCGCAGCAGGCGGTGCAGGTGGGGCAGCGGATCGGTGGAAACTGATCGCCGACACCGGCTTCGCATCGAAAAACTGACGTCACGCGTCATTTTGTGACGCTTTACGCGCTATTTTCGGGATGGCCTGTTACTCTTTGACGCGTGGCACGTCGTTCCGTGTGCCACCCAACCAGGCGTCGAGGGGACCCATGCAGATACTCACTCCATTCTTCGTGACGATGCGCGCGCGCCAGCTTGGTCGCCAATTCCGCGATATCGAGCGCTGTATTCGAGCCCTGCCCCGCCGCAACCGGGAACGCCTCAGCGTGCTGACCCTGCGTGAAATCGGGCAGGCCTCGCGCTGTGATTTTCCTCATCTCTACGGCACCATGCCGGAAACACGCTTCCTGCCCTGGGGCCAGGGCACCGACACCGGCTACGAACGCGCCCGCTCGAACAACGCCGAGGTATCCCTGCGCGGCATCGCCTTGTGGCTGGCCGTGGCCTACCACGAGACCAAGAACACGCCCCACGCCAAACTTCAGCCGCAGCATCGGCATGTACTGCACCTGCTGCGTGAGTTGAAGGAAATGCACGAGACCAAGAACACCACGGTCAAAAGCTGGATGCAGGAACCCGCAGTCGCCTGACCCCGGCGAAGAGTCGCCCGCTCAACGCCGCCATCGCCGACAAGTCCGGCCTGATCGAGTCGGCGCGGGCGGAGCTTGGCTCAACTCACCGGCAAACCGGAACCTTGAGCTGCTGGCCAATCCGGATGCGGTGATGCTTCAGCCCATTCAGCTCGGCAATCTCCTGCACGCTGGAGCAGTGCAGCTTGCGCACGATGCTGATCAAATTGTCTCCCCGACGGACGCGATACGTGCGGGTACGCAGCGGACTCGGCTTGCTGACTTCCGGCGCCGGAACCACCGGCACCGTGGCGTGGTGCAGATCGCTGGCCAGTATCGGCCACGGACCATCGACACAACGCGCGGCATAAGCGCGCTCAAGGATCTTCGGTACCTGCAACCGGGATCCTTCGGGCTGTTCCACCTGCGGATCGAGCCTGGGGTTGAGGTTGCGCAAGGTGCGGAACCATCCGTCGAACATGCCATCGGCCGAACCGAGGCATACCGTCAGTTCGTCCAGTGAGGCGGCCCGCTTCAGGCTGACGCTGCCGGGCGCGGTGTCAACCCTCGGGAAGCGCAGGTTGTAGCTGTCCGGGTGCAGGAACAACCATGCGGCAGCCAATACGGAGGGCACATAGTCGCGCGTCTCCTGCGACATCTGGTCGTAGATGCGCGGGTCGTAGAAGCTCACCGAAGTATCGTCGCCAACGGCACGCCGCATGCGCCCCTCGCCACCGTTGTAGGCGCCGATGGTCAGCTCGAGGTTGTCGTTGAAGACCCGCAGTTGCTCGTTTATGTATGCGGCATTGGCCCGCGCCGAGGCCGCCGGGTCGAAGCGGGTGTCAAAGCCATTGTCCATGCCCAGGCCTAAACGCAGGCCGGTGGCGTACATGAACTGCAGCGGGCCGGCCGCCCCCGAGCGCGACACGGCATGTACCTTGCCGCCGGATTCCTTCGCCATGATGCCGAACAACAGTGCCTCGGGCAGGTCAGCCTTCTCGTATGCCGGCCACATCTCGTGGCGCAGGTACTGATAGTTGACCCAGGCATCCATCAATTGTGGCCGCCACTGGGTCAACCACATTTCCAGGGCGGCCTTCACCGCCCCGTTCATCGCGATCAGTTGCGACAGCTTCTGCCCATGCAGCAAGGTCACGCTGCGCTGTGCCTGTGGCAGGCTGGCCGCGCCGCCTTTGCCGGCCGCAAGCACGGCCTGTTCCGGTGCCACGTCACTATCCAGATCCTGATCCCCGCTGAAGTTGCCGTCCTTCAATCGCAGCAGATGATCGAATACCGAGAAGAACCGCTGCGGATCGCAACCGTCGGTAGTGCCGCATCGCGCCGACGCCTCTTTCAGGCGATCAAGCGATTGGGTGAGGGTCAGTTGCGAAGCCTGCAGGTCGCCTTCGCGTGACTGCTGCAAGGCCGTCTCGTAGCCCTTGCTGGCCAGATCCAGTTGCCCGTAAAGATCGGTCACCGATGCCGAAGGCCTGGCTCCACCTGCGCTGGCACAGGCAGCCAGCAAACCGCACACCCCGACCCACAGTGCCGGGCGCGCGGCACGAACCAGAAAACACAACGACATCGCAAACTTCACTCGCGGAAAACGCCCACCATAGCCGGCTCGCCGTCGCGACTCAACGTACCGGCCCACAAGCGCGACAAACCGCACCGCTTGGCTACAATCATCATCACTACCCGTGGACGGAAAGCCATGACAGATATCCTGATCGGCCGCAACGACAGCGCCAGCGTCGACCTCGACCCGCATTACGGCAATCGCCACGGCATGATTGCCGGCGCCACCGGCACCGGCAAGTCGGTATCGCTGATGGTGCTTGCCGAAGGCTTCTCGCGACTCGGCGTGCCGTGCTTCCTGGCCGACGTCAAGGGCGATCTCGCCGGCCTGTCGATGGCTGCCGGCGAACCGGGTGACAAGCTCAAGGCGCGACTGGCCAGGCTCAAGCTGACCGACTGGAAGCCGCAAGCCAACCCGGTGGTGTTCTGGGACATCTACGGAAAACTGGGGCACCCGGTACGCGCCACCATCAGCGAGATGGGCCCGACCCTGCTCGGCCGCGTGCTGGAGTTGAACGACACCCAGGAGGGCGTGCTCGAAGTGGTGTTCAAGGCAGCCGACGACCAGGGCTGGCTGCTGCTCGATCTGGCCGACTTGCGTGCATTGCTCACCTACGCCGCGGAAAACGCCAAGGACATTTCCACTCATTACGGCCTGATCAGCACCCAGAGCATTGCCGCGATCCAGCGCGCGCTGCTGAAACTGGAAAGCGATGGCGCCGACCAGTTCTTCGGCGAGCCGGCACTGGAACTCACCGACCTGATGCGCCAGGACATGAGCGGTCGCGGCATCATCAACGTGCTTGCCGCCGATCAGCTGATCATGAAGCCGCGGCTGTATTCGACCTTCCTGCTGTGGTTGCTGTCCGAACTGTTCGAGCAACTGCCGGAAGTGGGCGACTTGGCGCAACCGAAGATGGTGTTCTTCTTCGACGAAGCACATCTGCTGTTCGACGATGCCTCGCCCGGCCTGCTGCAGCGGGTGGAACAAGTGGTGCGGCTGATCCGATCCAAGGGTGTTGGCGTGTACTTCTGTTCGCAGAACCCCGACGACGTACCGGGCGTGATTCTCGGCCAGCTCGGCAACCGTATCCAGCATGCACTGCGCGCGTTCACCCCGCGCGATCAGAAGGCGGTCAAGGCAGCGGCGGAAACCTTCGTCGCCAACCCCGGGCTCGACGTCAGCGAGGCGATCACCAGGCTGGCCGTCGGCGAGGCTCTGGCGTCGACCCTGGCCAACGGAGGCGTGCCGACCCCGGTGCAGCAGGTGCTGGTGACCACACCGTGCTGCCGCATCGGCGCCATCACCGACGCCGAACGCGGCACGATCCGCCAACGCTCGCCGGTGGGCGCGAAATACGACACCGCCGTCAATCGCGAATCGGCCGCCGAAATGCTGGCCAAACGTGCGGACGACAAGGCGGCCGACGCAGCCAGGGTCGCTGCCGATGCACCATCCAGCGACGCCGGCAAGCCGACAGGCTCAGGTTGGAGCGGCGCCGTGCACGATGCGCTGTTCGGCACCAAACGACGCCAGGGCATGATCGAGACCATGGGCAAACAAATGGTGCGCACGGCAGGTAGCCAGCTAGGCCGGCAGATCCTGCGTGGCGTGCTCGGCGGCATCTTCGGAGGCAAACGCTGAACCGCAGCTCCATGTCGAACATCGAACTGATCAACCTGCGCCAGCCGCTGTCGCAACACCTGCTGGATGCCTTGCGCTACCCGCTGCGTGCCAGCGCCCTGGCCGCGCTGGTGGCGTTCACCCTGGCTCACTACCTCACCCTGTTGCCCCTGATCGGCTGGGTGCTGGAACTGGTGATCTGGGCTGCCACCTATCTCTATGCACTGGAATGCCTGCGTCACAGCGCGGACGGTTTCGCCCAGCCACCGGAAATCGCCGAACCCGGCCATGGTGGCTGGGCGCTGGTGGCCATCCTGCTGTGGTCGACCCTGCTGACCCTGGCCGTCAAGCTGAACTTCGGCGGCGGTACCTGGCTGGTCGGCAGCCTGATGGCGGTGACCCTGCCCGCGATCGCGATGTCGCTGGCACTCGACGGCAGCGTGCCGCATGCACTGAACCCCTTGACCTGGTTGCAGGTGATGGCTCGTTTCGGCCCGATCTACCTGCTGCTGATCGGCGTGCAATGCCTGATAGCGCTGATCGTGGGTATGACCCGGCACGGTTTCGAGCACGCCTTGCCGCAGTTCTTCGCGCTGCCCTTGTTCTACTTCGTGGCGATCTATGCCACCTTGTTCAACTTCCGCCTGATGGGCGTACTGATTTATCAGCGTCACGAGCAATTCGGCCTGCTGCCGAAGGCGCACCAACTGGCCAACCAGAACCACCAGGATGATGACCGGCAACTGCTGGACGAAGTGGAGCGCGTGGCGCTTGAGCAGCCGCGGGAAGCACTCGACCTGCTGGTGCCGCGCCTGCGCGATCGCGCCGCACCGGCGTCGCTGCATCTGGCTTATCGCCGGATACTCGAGCAGCAGGGGCTGCGCGATGCACTGCTGGTGCACGGGCAGATCTGGATAGCGGCCCTGATCGCACAAGGCGAGGCGCGCCGCGCGCTCGGCGTATTGCAGGAGTGCATCGGTATGGATGCCGCCTTCATTCCCGACGACCCGCGCAGTTGTGGCGAGCTGGCCGATCTGGCCGCCCGCCTCGGGATAAGCCGGATTGCCTTGCAGTTGTGCCGTGGCTATCTCGATCACTGGCCACGCGACACGCAATTGCCCCGCTACGGCCTGCTCGCCGCACGCCTGCTGGCCGAGCACCCCGAGCAGCACGCCGAAGCACGGCAACTGCTGCAACGACTGGCCGCCGACTGGCCCGGGCATCCGCTGCACGGCGAGATCGAAAAACAACAACGCCTGCTGGCCAGCCTCGCATGAGCCGCTGGCGCCCGGCCGCACCCGGCTCGACCGCGATCATTACCCGCGCTGGTTTCGAGCGACTGAAGGCCGAGCTCGACCATCTCTGGCATACCGTCCGTCCGGAAGTGGTCAAGGCCATCACTGCCGCGGCCGCCGAAGGCGACCGTTCGGAAAATGCCGAATACATCTACCGCAAAAAGCAGCTGGCCGAGATCGACCGCCGTGCACGCTACCTGAGCAAGCGCATTCCCGCGCTCAAGGTGGCCGAAGGAACGCCCACCGATCATCAACTGGTGTTCTTCGGTGCCCACATCGAACTGGAAAACGTCGACACCGGCGAAACCCTGCACTACCGCATCGTCGGCCCCGACGAGACCGACGCAAAATGCGGCTGGATCAGCATCGACTCGCCGATGGCGCGGGCCATGCTGAAAAAACGCGTGGATGACGAATTCACCGCCGAGTTGCCCGCCGGCCCGACGACGTTTGCACTGATCGGGATACGTTACGACTGAATCTCGCTGGATCGCCGCTCGGGCATCGCAACCAGACGTTCCACCATCCCGCTCCATCGCATCGACCCCGCGGACGATGGCCCACGCCATCGCCCGCACCACGCGGCACGTCAGTGCGACTGCAACGTGGCCATGGCCGACTTGGCATCGGCATGAGCATCGGCAAGCGCCGATGTCTTGAGCCCCTTCTCGGCTTCGCTCAACGCCTTGTGCAAGCGCGCTTCTGTCGCCGCATCACCCTTGGCATCGACGATGGCACCATGGCCGATGTCCTTGCACGGATTGGCTGCCTTGGCATCGAAGGCCTTGCCGGATGGCCCGACCAGGCAATTCACGACGTGATGCAGATGCATGTGCGTCGTCTTGATGTCTGCCGCACCCAGCGCCATGCCGGCATGCGCGGCAGCCGTCGCCTGCTGTCTGGCTGCCGCAGCGTTCGTCTCGCCAGCTTGCGCCGTCAGGGGCAAGGCACATGCCAGCAACAACGCCGGCAGGCAGGAGATCAGGTTCTTTGCCATCACACCACTCCCGAATAACGCGGCCATCGCCGCAGTCCAGGCAGGATATTCTCCCAGGAGTTGCGGAATCGTGATCTCGAGGCCCGCTCGGCGTACCCCAGGGCAGTCGCGACAACCATGCTGCTCGTGCCGTCCCAGCCCGACGACTTGCTCCCTCCGGCTCGCAAACTGGCGCCAAATCACGTCGGCAAAACTCCAGCTGCAGTATGAGTCGTACCCGAATTTCCACCATCGGGTTGCGATGAGGCTTGTCGATTTCATGCTGGCACGCGCGCGCCGGCTCCACCCTGGCCATTTCGCCCTGGTGATGGCCACCGGCATCGTGTCGATCGATCTGGATCAGCACGGCATGCCGGTGCTTGCGCGCGTGCTGTTCGGGCTGAACCTGCTGGCATGGTCGACCTTGCTGCTTCTGACCGCCCTGCGACTGCTTCGTTTTCGCCGCGAACTGGTCGCCGATTTCATCGACCCCAGCCGCGGTGCCAGCTTCCTGACCCTGGCCGCCGGTACCTGTGTGCTGGGCAGCCAGTGCCTGCTGCTGGTGCACTGGCCGCTGCTGGCACGCATGCTGGCTGCACTCGGGGCCTTGTCCTGGGCCACGCTGATCTACCTGTTCTTTGCCGCCACCATCACCGCACGCATCAAGCCCGGCTTCACCCGCAGCATCAATGGTGGCTGGCTGGTGGCGGTGGTTGCCACCCAGGCACTGGCGGTATTGATGGTACTGCTGGTGGCCGACGCACCGGCCACCCGTGTTGCATGGCTGTTCGGTGGGTTGTGCCTGTATCTGCTGGGCGCGGCACTGTATCTGCTGATCATCACCCTGGTGGTCTACCGGATGGTGTTCTTTCCACTACGCGCCCGCGAGTTCACCCCGCCGTACTGGATCGACATGGGTGCGCTGGCGATCACCACGCTCGCGGGCAGCCTGCTGGTACTGCATACGCCGGCGACGGGGCCGCTGCAGGATCTGATGCCGTTCGTGAAAGGCTTCACCTTGTTTTTCTGGGCCACCGCCAGCTGGTGGATTCCGCTGCTGGTGCTGCTGGAAATCTGGCGTCATGTACGGCGCCACGTACCACTTCGCTATGAAGTCGACGACTGGGACATCGTGTTTCCGCTGGGCATGTATACCGTCGGCACCTACGAATTGGCCCGGGCGCTCAAGCTCGACTTCCTGCGCATGATTCCGGCCATCGGCGTCTACGTCAGTGCGCTGATCTGGTTGCTGGTCGCCACCGGCGCGCTCGTCCACGGCTATCGAAACCTGATCAGGCACCACCGGGACAAGCATCTCGAATAAGCTCCGGACCCGCACGTCGCCGCCGGCATCCGCAAGAACATTGCAAAAACCGGGCTTGACATGACGCCAATCTGAAATGCCACTATGGGCGTACGTCCGCGGATCAGTACCGGCGCGCTGCCGTACTGTCAGCACTGGCCTGCAGACGCCCCATCCACCCACCTGGCGAGTACCCTCATGAGCTGGAGAAATACCCGCGACAGGTATGGTTCCCTGTCAATCGCCATGCACTGGTTGATGCTGGCCTTGCTGATCGGCGTGTATGCATGCATCGAGCTGCACGATCTGGCTCCCCGCGGCAGTGCTCTGCACAGCGGGTTGAAGACGTGGCATTTCATGTTGGGGTTGACCGTGTACGCACTGGTCTTCTTGCGTCTGGTCGTGCGCTTCGTCACCCCGTCACCTCAGATGTCGCCGGAGATCGTGGCGTGGCAACGTCATCTGGCCGGCATCATGCACGGCCTGCTGTATGCCTTTCTGATCGTGATGCCACTGCTCGGCTGGTACACGCTCAGCACCAGCGGCAAGGTGATCCCGTTTTTCGGTCTGGAACTGCCGCCGTTGGCCGCTCCGGACAGAGACGTTGCCCATGGCGTGAAAGAAATCCACGAGACGATCGGCACGATCGGCTACTACCTCATCGGACTGCATGCGGCAGCAGCGCTGTATCACCATTACTTTCAACGTGACGACACCTTGCTGCGCATGTTGCCGCGGCGAAAAATGCCATGAGGGCAATGGTCGCGGGCGATTCAGTTCGCATCGTTCCAGCCATCCCTGCGCGCCGGTGAATCAGGATCGGTGAAGAAAACCACTTCGCGTGATTTTCGTCAGTCGCGAGCCCGGCGCCTGTCCGTACTCGATCACGCCACGCCCCTCGGCCTGGCCGGGCTTCGAGTTTGAAAGATCGCAAGCTCCCAGGCCGCAATCCCGGCTCGCATGCAGCTGTGCGGAATCAGGCTACGCGGTTTGTGCGACAGGCTCGGGCGCCGAATGCAGCGGGCGTACGTCCGGCAGGAATACGGCCAACAGGCCCAGCAAAGGCAGGAATGCGCATACCTGATACACGAACACGATACCGAAATGGTCGGCCACCACGCCGAGTACGGCCGCACCCACGCCGCCCAGTCCGAACGAGAACCCGTAGAACATGCCGGACACCATGCCGATACGGTGCGGCACCATGTCCTGTGCGTACACGATGATGGCCGGAAACGCCGACGCCAGCACGAAACCGATCACCACGCTCAGACCCACGGTCCATGCCAGATCCACATGCGGCAACAGCAGAGTGAAAGGCGCGATGCCGAGGATGGAGAACCAGATCACCCGCCGTCGACCGATGCGGTCGCCAATCGGGCCGCCGACCAGGGTGCCCGCCGCCACCGCCAGCAGGAACACCGACAGCAGGTGGGTGGCAGAGGCCATCGACAGGCCAAACCGGTGGATCAGGTAGAACTCGTAATAGCTGCTGATGCTGGACAGGTAGAAAAACTTGGAGAACATCAACGCCAGCAGCACGCCGATCGTCCGGCGAACCACCGGTGCCGGATACGTCGAGGCATCCTGCCGTACCCGCTTGCCGATCCGCTGGTTGAGATGCTCGCTGTACCACCGGCTCACCTGCAGCAGGATCACGATCGCCAGCAGTGCGGCCAGACCAAACCAGCCCACATGGGATCGCCCGTATTCCAGCACCACGCCCGCCGCCAGCAAGGGCCCGAGTGACTGTCCGAAATTGCCGCCGATCTGGAACACCGATTGCGCCAGCCCGAACTTTCCGCCCGATGCCAGCCGCGCCACCCGCGCCGACTCCGGGTGAAACACCGCCGAACCCAGCCCGATCATCGCCACCGCGACGAGCAGCACGCCGTATGTCGGCGCCACCGACAGCAGCAGCAAGCCGGACAGCGTGGAACACATGCCCATCGGCAGGGAAAAAGGCATCGGCTTCTTGTCGGTCACCCAGCCCACGACGGGCTGCAACAGCGACGCGGTGAGCTGAAAAGTCAAGGTGATCAGGCCGATCTGCAGGAAACTGAGATGGAAACCGCCCTTCAACAGCGGGTAGATCGCGATGATCACCGACTGCATCATGTCGTTGAGCAGGTGCGAGAAACTGATGGCGCCAAGCACGCTGTAACGGGTGGGCTCCGGCTGGGCCGGCAGGCTTGTGTTGACCACGGGATAGGGTATTGCTGCGGTTTCAGCCGCTGAAAGTTGCAGGTTGCTGTCCATGTTTTCCATGAAAATGCTGGCGTGGCCTTCCGGGGGGAGCGGATTCAGGCGGGCGACTGATACGCAAGGAGCGCGTAGTTTGCTCCAACGAATGCACCACGGCGATCCCGGCACGCGCAAATGTTGAAGATCATCCCGGTCTTTCCATCGTTCGCTGGAATTCAGCCTGCCTTGTTGTGCCGTGCAAGGCAGCGCCCGGAGATCGCGTTTTCCGGCATGCGCGATCGAAGCTCCGCCCGGCGCTGGCGTCGCCGCGATGCCCCGTCGGGCAGGTCATGCCCATGGGAGCAACTGGCCAGGCTGCCTCGGCACGGTCTGACCAGGATGGCAGGGAAAGCGATTGGCCCGCTGCCGGCGCCGGGTGTTGCGCCAGCAAACGTGATACTTCACGCATCGGCACCGGCCATCTGCATGTGCGCGATGGCCTGGTTCACCAGTCGGATGCCGTTGCTTTGTGCATCTGCTTCTGCGGCGATCTCGCGGATGCGTTCGGTGACCTGCGTCGTCGCGCCGATGATCGCAAGCATGGCCTCGCCGGTCTGATGCGCGCGTTTGCTGCCGTCGGACAGGGTGTCGATGGTGGCCTGCACCAGATCACGGATGTCACGTGACGATTGCGCACTGCGCTGGGCCAGGGCACGCACTTCCTGCGCCACCACCGCGAAGCCACGTCCCTGCTCGCCCGCTCGCGCCGCTTCGACGGCGGCGTTCAAAGCAAGGATATTGGTCTGAAAGGCAATCGAGTCGATCAGGCTGTTGATCTCGGCCATGCTCTTCGCGCGCTCGTTGAGCTGGTCGATGGTACAGACCAGATCCTTGACAAGCACGCCTCCGCTGCCGGCACTGCTGGCCGCTTCACCAGCCAGGTGGTTGGCGTTTTGCGCCTTGCCGGCAATCGCCGGCACCGTCTCAGCCAGCGAGCCCAGCGACTGCTGAAGTTGCTGCGCTGCCTGGGTCTGGCGTGTCACATCGGTGGCATATTTGACTACCTTGAACGCTCGACCCGACATGTCGAAGATCGGGTTGTAGGAGGCCTGGATCCAGACTTCCCTGCCGTCCTTGCGGATGCGCCGGAACAGGCCGGCGTGATACTCGCCCGCGTGCAGGCGTGCCCAGAACTGGCGATAGGCACTGCTTTCGCGTTCCTCGGGCGACACGAACATGCGGTGATGGTGGCCGATCACCTCTTCACGGGCATAGCCCAGCGCGGCCAGGAAGTTGTCATTGCACTCGAGGATATTGCCGTCGAGATCGAAGCTGATGACTGCCTGCGCGCGGTCGATGGCGGCCAGGCGACCTTCCATGTCGGCGGTCTTCAGACGTTCCTCGGTGACATCCATCGCATGCTTGATCACTTTGCAGGCCCGGCCGCGCGCATCGAGGATCGGGCTGTAACTGCCCTGTATCCATATTTCACGTCCGCCGTTTGCCAGCCGCCGGTAGACACCGGTTTGCGGCGCACCCATGCCCAGCTGCTTCCAGAACGCCTTGTAGCTGTCGCTCCTGCGCGTGGCATCGTCGACGAACATGCTGTGGTGCTTGCCGATGACCTCGTCACGGCTGTAGCCCACGACGCCAAGGAAATTGTCGTTGGCGTCGACAATGGTGCCGTCCAGCTCGAACTCGATGATGGCCTGAACCTTGTTCAGCGCCTGTACCTCGCGCGCAAAATCACGCGCCGAGGGCTCCCCGGGTGAACGAGCCGCCAGCCGCCGGAGACGATGGATCCACGCCCGCAGCCTGAATGCGCCCACTCGATCGAAAACGGCCATGCCATGCCCCTCCCCGCCTTCATGAAGATCGACGCGTGGCCGATCGTTCGTCAAGAGGATTCGGCCCCGGCAGCCTCCCCGCCTGTCGGAGGCAACAACCCATGACGATCCTGTTGACGCGTACGTTCGCTGTATCGGCACGAATGGGGTCCTGCTTTAGCGAGAACCAGGAGCCGTTGCGGGAGTCACTTGATGCGGATGACACCCGTCACTGCCATGGCATGCCCGCTTGCCGAACAATGAACCGCATCACGAGGCGCAACACCGAGGGACAGACATGAGCGATTTTCGTCGCAAGGGAAGCTACGGCATCGATGCACCCTATGTTCCCGCCCTGATGATCGCGGGCCTGGTCATTTGCCTCGGATTGATCCTGTTCGCCCGCATGACGCAACTGTGGCTGACCGTCGTCATTCTGCTACTCGTGACTGGTGCCTATCTGCATGCAACATTGCGCGGCAAGTTCCAGGTGTGGCGCACGCTGTTCGACGGCATGGCCTGGCGTGGCAATGAACGCATCCTCGACCTCGGCTGCGGGCGCGGAGCGGTGCTGTTGATGGCTGCCGAATACGTGCCCCAAGGGCAGGCTGCAGGCGTCGATATCTGGAGCAGCAAGGATCAATCCGGCAACGCGATGGCAACAGCCCGGCAAAACGCCGGAGCCGAAGGCGTCGCTGACCGGGTGACGCTGCATACCGCGGACATGCGTCAATTGCCATTCGAAAGCGACAGCTTCGACGTCATCGTCTCGAGCGTGGCCATCCACAACATCAGCACCAGGGCCGGTCGCGATCAGGCCATCGACGAAGCCTGGCGGGTACTGCGTCCGAATGGATGCCTGTTGATTGCCGACATCTCCAGGAGTCGGCAATACCTGCGGCGGCTCGCGGAACTCGGCGCAACAGTAACGCGTCGCCACCTGGGATGGCGCATGTGGTGGGGTGGTCCATGGACTCCCACCATGCTGATCGAGGCCCGCAAACCGATGGCGTCCGACGCCCCCGGATGCTCGCCCGAACTGTCTGCACGAGCCTGACAGGCGACTCGCCTGCCAGCGAACGGAACTTCAGTTCGCGCCGCGCGGCTTCACATCATGTTCTGCGACGAGCTCGGCCACGACCGGGAAATGGTCGGACGGGTAACGCAGGCCCTCGTGGGTGGTGATGGTGCTCACCGTGCGGACCTTGAAACCGCGGCTCAGTATCCAGTCGATCCTTTGATCGGGCTTGCCGGTGAAATTGTGGAACGTCTTTTCCGGGCCGGATCGCGAACCTGCAACCCGCCAGGCATCGTGCAGGCCTCGGGTCAGCTTCGCGTGCACCGGCGTCTCCGGGCCGCAATTGAAATCGCCCGCCAGGATCACCCGCGTTCCGGCAGGCAGCTTGCCGATCCGTTGCAGGATCTCGTCCGCGCTGAGCATGCGTGCGTGAACGTCCTGCGGCAGATAGGGGAAATGTGTATTGAAGTATTCGAACGTACCGCCCCCATCGCGCCGACGGAACCGAGCCCAGGTCACCATCCGCGGATAAGGCTGGCCCCAGGTCTTGCTGCCTGGCACCTGCGGAGTGTCGGAAAGCCAGAAATCGCCTGAACGCAACACCTTCAGTCGGTCCGTGCGATAGAACACGCCCATGTGCTCGCCCTTGGTACCGCCTTCCCTGCCCTGACCGAACCAGGCGTAGCCGGGAAGATGCGCAGCGATGTACTCGCCCTGCTCCTCGGTCAGCTCCTGCGTGCCGAGCACGTCCGGATGTTCCGCCTTGATCACCTGCACCATCAGATCGCGCCGATTCACCCAGGCGTTCATTCCCGTGTCCACCGGTACCCGAACGTTGAACGTCATCACGCGAAGCGGCGCCCCGGTCGCGCCAGCCTGACCGGCCACGCTCAGCGACAGGATGCACACAAAAAGCGGAACCCAGCTACGAAAGGTCATCACACACCTCAGGCAGGAAGCGAAGGAGGCCAAGGGTCCGAGTCTAACCGCTCGACGGAACCTGCTCACCTGCAGCCGCTGCATCGAACTCGATCTGGTCAGAGCGCGCACGATATCGAACCCGGTGGATCGGCACCGGTCAAGCTGCCACCACAACGCATCGCGACCATGCCTGAAGCAACGAACGCCTCGGTGGTGAATCGAAGCGCCCCGCCAGCGTGATCAGCAGGCCCGATGGCAGCCATCCAAGCCGGACGTCCATGCCACGCGTCGAAACGTGGCGAACCCGTCCGGGTCCCATGCAGCACCACGGCAGCTTGCTCGGCCTCCATCGACTTTCCAGGCAACCGGGACAGCATCGGACTCGCCGACGGGCAGGCACGGAAGATTGATGCAAGGTGCCGCGATCAAGGGCATGCCGCGCAGGCGAGCTGATGCACTTCAGGCCATGACCAGGCAACTCCCCCGCTTCATCCATCCATTCGCTGGCCGCGGGCAGCGCTCTTGACAGCGGCTGTGGAGCAACGACCCAAGCCGCATCAAACCGGCCGCCACGTCTGCGCCAACTCGGCGGCGAAATCGCGATAGTTTCGCGGTGCATGACCGAGCAGGCCCGTGAGGGTATCGACCGCGTGCGACTTGCCCAGCATGCCGTCGGTGTGGAAGCGCGCCAGCATCATGCGCAGGTCGTAGGCGGACCAGGACGGCATGACGCCAGCCATGAAAGCCTCATGCGCATCGAGATCGCTGCCACCGTAGCTGACGGGCTTGCCGAGCACGCCGGACCAGATCGTCGCCAGTGCATCGCCGGTCAGCGCATCGGGCCCGGCAATCTCGATCACTTCGCGCGGCAACGGGGTCTGCGCACGGGTGCGGCGCAACAGCGCGGCGACCGCAATCTCGGCGATGTCGCGCACGTCGACCATCGCCACGCCTGCATCGCCGATCGGCATCGCGTAGCGGCCATGCTGCAGCAGGCCATCGCGGAGCATGGCGTCGTTCTGCATGAAATAGGACGGGCGCAGCACGGTCACCGGCAGATCGAACTGCTCGATCATTCGCTCCACCGTGTACTTGCCGGTGAAATGCGGCACATCGGTGTAGGTATCGCTGTTGAGCACGGACAGATACACGATGCGCTGGATGCCGGCCTCACGAGCCAGGTTCAATGCACTGATCGCCTGGGTCACTTCATCGGCCACCACCATGTTGAGCAGGAACAATGTATCCACCCCCTTCAACGCCGCGCGCATCGAGGGTATGTCGGTCAGGTCGCCCTTGACCGCGGTGACGCCCGCCGGAAACGAGGCATTGGCCGGATTGCGCGTCAACGCGTGAACGTGCACACCCTGCGCGGCAAGTCCGCGCACGACCAGGCTGCCGATCGTGCCGGTGCTGCCAGTGACAAGAATTTTCATGAGGTTTCTCCTTCAGTGATAGGCATTGCGTGATGAATGGCCCCATCTTCATGTTTCATGAAAGTCACCGATAGCCTCATGATATGGACATCATGTCCCATCAATGGAACACCCATGGATCTGCTCGCACTGGCTGATTTCAATGACGTGGCGCGCCACGGCGGCATCGGCCGCGCCGCACGGATGACCGGGCGGCCGAAGGCCACACTGTCGCGCCGGGTCCGCCAACTCGAGGACGCCCTCGGTGTGCGCCTGTTCGAACGCGGCGGTCACGAGCTCCGCCTCACCGAGGAGGGGCGCGAACTGCAGCAACAGACACAGTCGCTGCTGGAGCAGATAGATGAAGTGGGCGACACGCTGCGCCAGGGCATCCGTGCGCCGCGTGGTCGACTGCGCATCAGCGCGCCGGTGCTGTTCGGTCAGCGCGGACTGGGGCGCATTGCTGCAGACTTCGCGCTCGCGTATCCGCTGGTGCAGCTGGAGGTGGTTACCGAGGATCGTTTCGTTGATCCGGTGGATGACGGTTTCGACCTGATCATCCGCGCCAACCCCGATCCGGCGACCGACTTGTCCGGCCGCTGTTTCCTGCGCGACACGCAGATGGTCGTGGCCGCACCGTCGCTGGCCCGGCCGCTGAAGCAAAGCGACGCCACCGTGCCAGTCATCGCCCTGCCCCACACACCGGCCGCGGGATCGTGGCGACTCAGTCGCACTCGCAGCGTATTGACCGTGGGCACCCGCTGCGTGCTGCGTCTGTCGTCCATGGCGATGATCCACGATGCGGTACTCGCAGGCGCGGGCGCCGCGGCGATGCCGCGCTGGCTGGTGCAAGCCGATATCGACGCCGGCCGTCTGGTCGACTGGGGCATGCTTGCCGAGCACCGCATCGAAGTATGGGCGCTGTATCCCTCGCATCGTCATGTAAGCACGCGCGTGTCGGCGTTCGTGCAGTTGCTGGTGGACCGGTTTGAGAACGCCTCACCGGCGGCCTTCTCACAACTCGCAAACAAGCCGTGACGCCGCATCATGCAGGCATTCGATACTCGAAATCCCGCGGAGCAGACATCGGAGCGGGCGAGACATTCCCGATCCGATGCCGCTGCAGGAGCCATGGCCATCTCAAGGAGTGCATTCTTGCGGAAAAGCCGGCACCCAACCCCTGGCTCTTGGGCCACGTGAACCCGCCTCTTCATGCTCCATGGACTCTGCGTCACAATGAGTCTGCCCAGGCCCTGTTTGCCACTGATTTGCGCAGCTTCGAATGCGCCGTCCACGGAGAAACACCGATGCCCATCAATCGTCGTCAATTCCTGGCAACCTCCGCCGCCATTGCTGCCGCCGGTCTGGCCTCACCGCTTCTGGCCGAGCAGACCGGACAAACCGGGGCAAGCCGCCAGACCCGGAGCAACGACCCGCTCAACGGCCTGACGGTGATCAATGCCCTGGGCGGCATCGACGACCCCAATTTGCCGGACGCCCAGATCGGGGTGTTGACGCCGCGCATGATTGACGATGCGCGTGCCTCTGGAACGACGGCCGTGAACTGCACCCTGGGCTATGTGGCCGGTCCGCAGGAACCGTTCCAGAAATCCATCGCCGACATCGGAATCTACGATGCCATGATTCGCAAGAATCCGAATGATCTTCTCAAGATCTTCTCGGTCGCCGACATCCGCCGCGCCAAGGCCGAGAACAAGATCGGCCTGATCTACGGCTTCCAGAACGCAGCACAGATGGGTGATGACGCTTCGCGTGCCGACATTTTCGCGAACCTTGGCGTGCGTGTCATTCAGCTCACCTACAATGTGCGAAATCAGCTCGGCGACGGTTCCATCGTTCCCGAAGGTCGCGGCCTGACGCCGTTTGGCCACCAGGTCGTCGAACGACTCAACGCCAACCGGGTCATGGTCGATCTCAGCCATTCCGGGCGCCAGATCTGCCTGGACGCCGCACGCGCCTCCAGGCAACCCATCTCGATCAATCACACCGGCTGCCGCGCCCTTGCCGACCTGCCGCGCAACAAGACTGACGAGGAGTTGCGCCTGGTCGCGGAAAAAGGTGGCTTCATCGGCATCTATTTCATGCCGTTCCTGAATCTGTCAGGCCACCCCACATCGGCCGATGTGGTCGCCCATATCGAACATGCCATCAAGGTTTGCGGCGAAGATCACGTGGGCATCGGCACCGATGGTGGAACTACACCAGTCGACGACCTGGATGCGTACAAAACCGCGTTGATCAAGGAAGTCGCGGATCGCAAGGCGAAGGGTATCGCGGCCCCCGGCGAAAGGGGCGACACGCACCCCTTCGTGGATGATCTCCGCGGCCCGGATCAGTTCCGCAAGCTCTATCGGCTCCTGGCCGCGCGCGGTCACAAACCGGCCCGCATCGACAAGATTCTGGGAGAAAACTTCATGCGCTACGCAACTGAGGTCTGGGGTGCGTAGTGTGATTGGCGGCCAGGGGAAGAGGCGATTCGGCTGACCCGGAGACTGCATGATGCCGAATGCCTGAGCTGACCCGCTCCCGTGCGCGGCATCGCGGTGCTCATCGGGCGCAGGCCCCGCGGCCTCCCATGATCAAGATGCAGCCTCGCGTCCCGACCCTGCGTGACAGTGCACACGGGCGCAGCTAACGACGGTGAACGACGGATGGCTGCGACAGCCTGCGAAGAGACAGCGTGCGATTCATGCACTGAACGGAATCCGGGTTCGATCTGCGATGGTCGATTTTTTCAACCGTGGATTTCCATGCCCGAGCCCGGCACTTCGTCCATCAAGCCATCGACGAACGCAACGAAGTCGCTCGGGAACCGGCGCCGAATCTGCTGCCAGATTTCGCGAAAACCCGGTGTCGTGCATTGCGAGCGCAGATGACCCAGGATGGATGCGTACTGACCTTCGCCGAGCATGCCTGCACGATGCTGAAAATAGCTGTCCTCGAAGTGCAGGAACAGCGGATACATGCCCCACAGGTAACGTTGACGCTCGATGGCGCTCAGATCCGGATCGCACGCATGGCCGCGAAAGATCAGCGGCGCCATGTCCGGGCCGGCAATGAACTGCAGCCATTCACCGACCTGTTGTGAGCGGCCGCGATCCATCTGCGCGCGTTGATTGAGCGCGCCCTGGCGAATCTGCAAGGCCAGGTAGATCAGCGAAATCAGCACGGCAACGCTGCTGATGATACTGGCGATATTGACGAGCGTGGCTAGATCCATCGGTGTCTCCGCATCGTTCCTGCAATCTTCCCAGAAGACTCATGCAAGCCGCTCCGGCACGGGCCCATCCGTCTGCAGCCGGCGCCGTTCGAAACTGTCCCGCGACAGGGCTGCAGCTTGTCACTCTACGCAGCCATCGGTCTACCTTCCAGCAACAGAACGCCGATTGCGGATCTCGACGAAAGCGCGTCGTCTCCGGTCGACTTCGCGGGCCATGCGCGTTGCGGGACATTCCCGATTTCAGTGTGACGCCGGATGGCCATGCCATGACGAAAAAATCCGGGCCGCCCGTGAGCTTGCGTTGCCTGGGCGAGCGCGGCGCACGGCGGGCAGGCACAGGGCACTCCACTTCGTCCGTCCCGGCCTTCGCCGTTCGCTGGCCCGCTCAATCGTTCGGCAGACCACCGGCCCGGCTGATCCACAGTGCGCCCAGCGTGCCCACGGCACCCGACAACAGGTACAGGCCGACATAACCCACACCCAGGTAGATAGCCAGCGACAACGCCACCAGCGGGGCAAAGCCCGCACCGAGCAACCAGCCCAGGTCGGAGGTGATCAGCGCGCCGGTATAGCGATAGTAGATGCGGAAGCTCGAATTCACCGCGCCTGCGGCCTGCGCATGCGAAAAGCCAAGCAGGGCGAAACCGACGATGATGAACAGGTAGCTCTCGGTGATCCCGCCGGCCAGCATCAACGGGGTCCAGCCACTGTAGATCGCGATCAGCACGCCGGATACCGCCAGCGTCATGCGGCGACCATAGCGATCGGCAATCCGCCCGGACAGGAACATGCACGGAATCGCCACCACGGCGCCGATGATCTGCACCAGCAGGAAGCTCGCCGCCGACTGCTTGGTGAACAGCAGCGCCCAGGACAGCGCGAAGATCGTCACCAGATGGAACAGTGCGTAGCTGGCCAGCGGCGCGAACGCACCCAGCGCAATGGCGCGGCCCTGCGAGCGCACCAGTTCTCCGACCGGCGAGGGCTCCAGCTCGCGCAGCTTCAGCATGGTCGAGTATTCCGGAGTCACCACCAGCCGCAGTCTGGCGAACAGGGCCACCACGTTGATCGCAAACGCGACGAAGAACGGATAACGCCAGCCCCAGGCGAAGAACTCGGCGGGCGTCAGGCTCAGCAGCAGATAGGCGAACAGGCCTGCGACCAGGATGAAGCCGATCGGCGCGCCCAGCTGGGGGATCATCGCGTACCAGCCACGCCGGTTGCGCGGCGCATTGAGCGCCAGCAGCGAGGCCAGGCCGTCCCAGCTGCCTCCGATGGCGAAGCCCTGGCCGAAGCGCAACAACGCCAGGGCCGCGATCGCCAGCACGCCGAGCGAGTCATAGCCGGGCAGGAAGGCGATGCCGGCCGTGGTCATGCCGAGCAGGAACAGCGCCACGGTCAACTTGGTGCCGCGCCCGAACTCGCGATGCAGCAGGAGGAAGAACAGCGAGCCGAGTGGCCGTCCGATGAAGGCCAGCGCGAAGATCGTGAAGGAATAGAAAATGCCGCTGAGCTCGCTGGCGAAAGGAAAGAACACCTTCGGGAAAACCAGCGCACAGGCGATGCCGAACACGAAAAAGTCGAAGAACTCGGAAATCCGTCCGATCACCACGCCAATGGAGATATCTCCCGGCGTGACGTCTGCTGCATGGCCATTCGCTGCGGCGGCAGGCGCCGTGACGGGCGATTCATCGGTGGGCTGGGCGTGGCTGGTCGACATGATGCTTCCGTGGGTGCGGTGCAGGCCTTGTGGCGTATTCTGGGGCGAAACGCCTCGCATGTGCGAGACGAGGACCCTTGCACGGTGAGAACGGCATCGCGCAGGCTGCGCAAGAATGCACCCGTGGCGCCAAATCGGCCATAAGACAATCTGTCGCATCGGAATCATCACCTGCAGGGATTATTATATGGCGATCCCCGTCTCTCCCAGACCCATCATGTCCGTAAAACGTCTACGAGGCCTGCTGCTGTTGCCGCTGGCGCCGCTGTTCGGCGGCTGCAATATGGTACTGCTGCATCCCGCTGGCGACGTGGCGCGCCAGCAGAGCGACCTGATGATCGCCTCGGTCATCCTGATGTCGCTCATCATCGTGCCGGTGCTGATTGCGATCGGCGTCATCGCCTGGCGCTTCCGTGCGACGAACAAGAACGTCGAATATGACCCCGAGTGGGACCACTCCACCCTGTTCGAGCTGGTGGTCTGGGCCGCCCCCCTGCTGATCATCATCGCGCTTGGCGCGATGACCTGGATCGGCACCCACCAGCTCGACCCCTATCGCACGCTCACGCGGATCGATGCCGGCCGCACGGTGGCTGCCGACACCCGGCCCCTGGAGGTCGAGGTAGTCTCGCTGAACTGGAAATGGCTGTTCTTCTATCCGCAGTACGGCATTGCCACGGTCAACGAGCTGGCTGCACCGGTCGATGTGCCGATCCACTTCAAGCTCACCTCGACCGAGACCATGAACTCGTTCTTCGTGCCGACTCTGGCCGGGCAGATCTACACCATGCCCGGGATGCAGACCGTGCTGCACGCGGTGATCAACAAGCCGGGCGACTTCGACGGCTTCTCGTCCAACTACAGCGGCCACGGCTTCACCGACATGCGCTTTCGCTTCCACGGCATGAGCCGGCAGGACTTCAACCAGTGGACGGCCAAGGTGCGCGCCAATGGCGGCGATCTCGACACCAAGGCATTTGACCAGCTCAACCAGCCGAGCCGGGCCGAGCCGGTGCACTATTACGCCCACTTCGACGCGGACCTGTACCACCGCATCCTCAACCGATGCGTCGACCCCGGCCAGATGTGCATGGACAAGATGATGGCGATGGACGCCCGCAGCGGCCACGCCATGCACGGCCATGCCACCGACACCATGCCCGCCGATTCATCATTGACGGCGCCCGCGCACGACGCGGCGACGCACTGATCCGCATTCTCGAGGTTCAAACCATGCCCGACCGTCCCGCCATCTGGAATTTCCTGCTTGGGCGCCTGACGCTCAGCTCGCTGCCGCTGGACAACCCGATCGTCCTGTGGACCTTCGCTGCCGTCGCTCTGGGCGGCGCTGCACTGCTGGCCGCGATCACCTACTACCGCCAATGGGGCTACCTGTGGAACGAGTGGTTCACCAGCGTTGACCACAAGAAGCTGGGCATCATGTACATGATCCTCGCCACGGTGATGCTGCTCCGCGGCTTTGCCGACGCGATCATGATGCGCGGGCAGCAGGCGATCGCGTTCGGCAGCAACATGGGCTATCTGCCGCCCCACCACTACGACCAGATCTTCACTGCGCATGGCGCGATCATGATCTTCTTCGTGGCGATGGCCTATATCGCCGGCCTGATGAACTTCGTGATGCCGCTGCAGATCGGTGCGCGCGACGTGGCATTCCCGTTCCTCAACAACTTCAGTTTCTGGCTGACGGCAGGCGGCGTGGTGCTGTTCATGACCTCGCTGTTCATCGGTGATTTCTCGCACGCGGGCTGGCTCGGCATGCCGCCGGTCTCGGAGCTCCGGCAAAGCCCCGGGCCCGGTGTGGACTACTACATATGGGGCCTGCAGCTGTCCGGCCTGGGCACCTTGCTGACCGGCATCAACTTCGTCGTCACCATCATCAAGATGCGCGCACCCGGCATGTCGCTGATGAAGATGCCGATGTTCACCTGGACCTCGCTGTGCACCAGCGGGTTGATCGTGGTGACCTTCCCGATCCTGACCGCCACCCTGCTGCTGCTGTCGCTGGACCGCTATATCGGCACCCACTTCTTCACCAACGGGTTCGGCGGCAACGTGATGATGTACGTCAACCTGATCTGGATCTGGGGGCATCCGGAGGTGTACATCCTGATCCTGCCGTTGTTCGGCGTGTATTCCGAGATCGTGCCGACCTTCTCGGGCAAGCGCCTGTTCGGCTATTCGTCGATGGTGTACGCCACCGCGTCGATCATGCTGCTGTCCTATCTGGTGTGGCTGCACCACTTCTTCACCATGGGCTCGGGCGCCGACGTCAATTCGTTCTTTGCGCTCACCACGATGATGATCTCGATCCCCACCGGGGTGAAGATCTTCAACTGGCTGTTCACGATGTATCGCGGGCGGGTGCACTTCACCGTGCCGATGCTGTGGACGATGGGTTTCCTGTTCACCTTCACCCTGGGTGGCATGACCGGCGTGATGCTGTCGGTGGCGCCGGCGGATTTCCTGCTGCACAACAGCCTGTTCCTGGTGGCGCACTTCCACAACGTGATCATCGGCGGCGTGGTGTTCGGCGTGTTTGCGGCGATCAATTACTGGTTCCCCAAGGCATTCGGGTTCCGCCTCGACGAATTCTGGGGCAAGCTCAGCTTCTGGTTCTGGCAGATCGGATTCTGGGTGGCCTTCGGTCCGCTCTACGTGCTGGGGCTGATGGGCGTGACGCGACGGCTCAGCCACTTCACCGATCCCAGCCTGCAGGTCTGGTTCGTGATCGCCGCCTTCGGTGCGTTCCTGATCCTGCTCGGCATCCTCGCGTTCGTGGTGCAGATCTACGTCAGCATCCGTCGCCGCGACGAACTGGCCGTGGGCAACGACCCGTGGGGCGCACGCACGCTGGAGTGGTCCACCTCCTCGCCGCCGCCGCCATACAACTTCGCCTTCATCCCGCTGGTGCATGAGCGGGACGCGTGGACCGACATGAAAAAACACGGCTACCAGCGACCGCTGGAGGGTTTCAACGCCATCCACATGCCGAAGAACACCGCTGCGGGTATCGTGCTGGCAGCGCTTGGCACGGTCTTCGGCTTCGCCATGGTCTGGTACATCTGGTGGCTGGCCGCCCTGTCGTTCGTCGCACTGATCGTCACCGCGATCGCGCACACCTTCAACTACAACCGTGATTACCACCTCTCCGCGCAGGACGTGAGCCAGTTCGAACACACCGGCAATTGGGAGCCGAAGGCACAGGGCGAAACCGCATGAATACCGCAGCCATCGACGCAACCCATTCCGAACCGCGGGAATTCCTCTGCCGCGAGGAAGGCCATGCGCACAACGGAACCCTGCTCGGGTTCTGGCTCTACCTGATGAGCGACTGTTTCATCTTCGCGGCACTGTTTGCCTGCAATGCGGTGCTCGGCACCAGCTACGCCGGGGGCCCCAGCGCCCACGACGTGTTCGACCTGCCCGGCCTGGCGGTGAATACCGCCTTGCTGCTGGTGTCGTCGGTGACATTCGGCTTTGCCATGCTGGAAATGGCGCGCCAGCGCAAGCGCGCGATGCTCGGCTGGCTGGCGGTTTCCGGGCTGCTGGCGGCCTGCTTCGTGGGGCTGGAGATCCACGAGTTCGCCACCATGATCGGAGACGGCGCGGGCCCGGGACGCAGTGCATTCCTGTCCTCGTTCTTCACCTTGGTCGGCACGCACGGCCTGCATGTCACGGTCGGCGTGATCTGGCTGGTCGTGCTGATGATCCAATTGGGCAAGCACGGCCTCACCGAGGCCAACCGGCGACGCCTGATGTGCCTGAGCATGTTCTGGCATTTTCTTGATCTGGTCTGGGTCGGCGTCTTCAGCTACGTCTACCTGGTGGGAGTGCTTCGATGAGCCATCCGTCCGAATCCGCACACGGCGCGGCAGCGCATGACGACGACCACGGCACCATGCATTCGAGCCACGGCAGTCTGCGCGGCTACCTGACCGGCTTCGTGCTGGCCGCGATCCTGACCGTCATTCCGTTCTGGCTGGTGATGGATCATGTCATCGCGAGCACCCAGGCCACCATCATCATCGTGCTGGGCCTGGCTGCCGCGCAGATCGTGGTGCACATGATCTACTTCCTGCACCTGGATACCCGGTCGGAGAACGGCTGGAACATGCTGGCCTTCATCTTCACGATCGTGCTGGTAGTGATCGTGCTGGGCGCCTCGATCTGGGTCATGTACAACGAAAACGCGAACATGATGCCGATGTCGCCGCAATACCAGCAACACAAGCAGGGCTCATGAGCCCTGCGCCGCGCAACGATCCGGCAGCCAGCCGGATGATGCGCAGCCCATTTGCGCGGCTCGCCTGGTTGCTGCTGGCCGTCGCGCTGTGCATTGGTTTCATCCTGCTGGGCAACTGGCAGGTACACCGTCTGGGCTGGAAACGCCAGCTGATCCACGACGTGTCGACGCGTGTGCATGCCACCCCGGTGGCCGCGCCCGGGCCCGCGCAATGGCCGCCAATTGCCGCGGGCCGTCAGCAATACCTGCATGTGCATCTGCGTGGCCGCTTCCTCGACGTTGCACAGACACTGGTGCATGGCGCCAGTGAGCATGGCTACGGTTTCTGGGCAATCGCCCCGCTACGTACCGATAGCGGTTTCATCGTGCTGGTCAATCGCGGTTATATGCCTGCGAACCTGCCCGGCACGCCGGCGTACGCGAAGGCAACGCCACCGACCGGCGAAGTCAGCCTGACCGGACTGCTGCGCCGATCCGAATCCGGAGGCGGCTTTCTGCGTTCCAATCGGCCGGCGAAAGGTCAATGGTATTCACGCGATGTACCAGCCATTGCCTCGGCAAGCGGCCTGCCTTTGACCCAGGTCGCCCCCTATTTCGTCGATGTCGATGCCGCACCCGCCGGTGACGGTGCTCCGCACTGGCCGCTGGGCGGCCAGACGGTGATCCGTTTTCCCAACCATCACCTCGCTTACCTGATCACCTGGTACCTGCTGGCGCTGGGCATGGCAGCAGTCGCGGTTTGCATGGTCGGCGAGGATATTCGCCTGCGCCGGCTGGCCCGCCACGCGCCCGACGGCATCGCACGCGGCGCGGGTCTCCCCGATGAGAGCAACGGATCATGAGCTCCATGGCGTGTTGCCGTTGGACACACCCGCCATGTACGCGGCAAGCAGGGTGTCCATCTGCGCCACCGGCAGCGGCTTGCTGAAGTAATAGCCCTGGGCTTCATCGCAACACTGCTCGTGCAAAAACTCCAGTTGCTCGGCGGTCTCGACACCCTCGGCGATGGTCTTCAGGCCGAGGCTTCGTGACATGCTGATGACCGCTGCCACAATCGCCCGATCCTCCCCATCGGTGCTGATGTCCTGGATGAAGGACTTGTCGATCTTGAGCTTGTACACGCGAAATTTCTTCAAATAGCTCAACGACGAATAGCCGGTGCCGAAATCGTCGATGGACATGCGGATACCGCGTTCGTGCAGCTTGTTCATCACCTCGATCGCCTCCTGCGGATCGTGCATCGCCACGCTCTCGGTAAGTTCCAGTTCCAGCGACTCGGCCGGCAGTCGCGCGTCGGCGAGGATGCTGCTGACCAGATCCGGCAGACTGCGATGGCGAAATTGCACGGCCGAAAGATTCACCGCCATCACCATCGCAGGCACGCCACGATCCACCCACTGCTTGAGCTGACGCACGGCTGCGCGAATCACCCACTCGCCGATCGGCAGAATCAGGCCGCAATCCTCGGCGACCGGGATGAACTCCACCGGCGAAATCGCGCCCAGCTCGGGATGCTCCCAGCGCAGCAGCGCCTCCATCCCGATGATCCGGCCGTCGTCGAGCGAAAACTGCGGCTGGTAGTGCAGATGAAACTGGTCCTGCTCCAGTGCCCGGTGCATCGCGTTCACCAGTTGCATGTGCCGGGTCGCTTCGGCCTGCATTTCAGCCGTGAAAAAGCGATAGCCGTTGCGACCATCTTCCTTGGCCCGGTACATGGCGGTGTCCGCACTGCGCAACAGCGACTCCAGGCTCTCGCCATCATGCGGATAGATGGCGATGCCGATCGAAGCGGTGACGATCAGGGCATAGTGCTCGACCTGATACGGCAGAGCGATCGCATCGAGCAACTTGTCGACGATTTTCGCTGCCATTTGCGCATCCGTGTCGGGCAGCACCAGGATGAATTCGTCACCGCCAAGGCGCGAGGCCGTGTCCGACTCGCGCAGCACGTTTTTCAGGCGTGCGCTGACTTCGACCAGAAAAGCGTCACCCACACTGTGGCCCAGCGTGTCATTGATCTCCTTGAAGCGGTCCAGATCGATGAACATCACCGCAAGATGGCCATCGCCGCGTTTTGCCAGGCTGATCGCGTATTGCAGGTGATCGGCGAGCAGGTTGCGATTGGGCAGGCCGGTCAGCGCATCGAAATTGGCCAGGTACTGGATCCGTTCTTCCGAATACCTGCGCTCGGTAACGTCGCGACTGATCCCCAGCAGGGACACGATCTGTCCGTTCGCATCGCGCATCGGTGCCGCATGGGTTTCAAGCCAGCGCCGCGTACCTTTTCGGCCGACGATTTCGAACTCCAGCATCCCGCTCTCGCCGCCCATCACACGCTGGTGCAGCTCCATGAATGGCTGCCGGTGTTCAGGCAGCAGGAACGCCGGCAGGCTGCGCGCCCTCGCCTGTTCGATCGAATCCACCTCGAGCATGGCCAGGCCGGCAGCGTTCATGTCGAGCAGCTCACCATTCCGACCGACCACCTTGACGCACTCGGGTTCGGTTTCGATGATCGTGCGCAGACGCATTTCGCTCTCGCGCAGCTTTTCGTCGTTGAGCTTGCGCTCGATTTCACTGGCAAAGCGATCCAGCGCAAAGCTGATGTCCGCCGCCATCTCGACCAGCAGGTCCTGTGCCGGCTGGTCGAATGCCCCACGCAGATTCGAGTGAACGACCAATACCCCCACCACGTCGCCGGCCTGGTACAGGGGCAGCGAGGCGACCGCATTCCACTCCAATGCGGCGGCATGCTCGCGCCACGTCCCGGTACATGGATCACGCTGGAAATCCTGACACCAGTACGGACGACTTTCACGCACGGAAACAACCACCGGCCCCGGCATCTCGGCGCCGTCGTCACGCAGTGGAATCTTCAGTGACATCAACTGCCCGGCACCCGTCCCGAAGGAGGCCTCGGTGCGAAGCATGCCGCTGACCGGGTCAATCATCGCGACCCATGCGGCGCACATGCCGCCAAACTTCACCGCGTCACGACAAATCTGCGGAAACAGTTCCTGCTGGTTGGTGCAGCGCACGATCGCCTGGTTGCACTGGCTGAGCGCCGCGTAGAGATGCGTCATGCGCTCCAATGCATCTTCCGCGGCCTTGCGTTTGCTGATGTCGATCATGGTGCCCAGCAACACGTCGGCATCCTTGTGCGGATCACGGATCAGCTCCGCTTGCGCGTGCACCCACACCACATGCCCGTCAGCGTGCACGACGCGATGATTGAGGTCATAGCCGCCCACCCCGAGGACGGCCCGCTCGAGCGCCTGCCGGATCCTCTCCAGATCGTCGGGATGAACCATTTTCTCAAGCATGTCCTGGCGCACGAATTCCGCCTCTTGGCCGATCCCGCAGAGGCGGCATACCTCGGCCGAGCAGTACACCGCACCGGTCTTCAGGTTCCACTCGACAAAGCCCATCTGCGCCACTTGTTGCGCCCTGACCAGTCGCGCATCCTTCTCCTTCAGCGCCACCGTCTCTTGATGGCGGCTGATCGCGATGGCGGCCAGGTGCACGGCGGATCCCATCAACCGAAGATGCGCAGGCCCGGGCAGCGCCGGGTGTCGGTAATACATGGCAAACGTGCCCAGCACCCGTCCGCTGCGATCCATGATCGGCTGCGACCACGCGGCAACCAGACCCAGCGGCATCGCCACTGCACGGTAGTCGGCCCACAGCGGATCGGTTCTGAGGTCTTCGACATAGACCGCTTCACGCCGGAATGCCGCCGTTCCGCACGACCCTGCACAAGGCCCGATCGGCTGTCCGTCCACGGCGGCAACGAATTCGGCAGGCAAGCTTGGTGCCGCCCCGTGGCGCACATGCTGACCATCGGCATCCAGCAGCAACACCGAGCCGAGCATGCCCGGCGACTGGCTCTCGATCGCAGCGACCAGGGCACCCAGAATCTGCGGCAGCCCGGTCCCGGCGACAATCATCTCGAGCAGCTGCTTTTGCTGCCCCAGCCAGATTTCCGCATGTTTTCGTGTCGAGACGTCATGGGCGATGCCCAGGACTTGCACCACCCGGCCCTCTCGATCCCGGGAAAAAGGTGTCTCGCGGCTGTTCAGCCAGAGCCAATCGCCGGCGGCATCGTGCACGCGGTATTCCAGCGCGCGCGTTTCATCGTCCGCACCATCCTGCCAGGCTCGATGATGTGCCTCGATGGCAGCCAGATCGTCCGGGTGGCACCACGACGATATCTCGCTGTCCATCGCCTCGATCTGCTCGACCAAATGACCGAGCTCGGCAGATCCGCGCCGGTTGATATACACATTGCGCTGCTCGACCAGGTCGTAGATGTAGACCGTACCTGGCTCGGCATCCAGTACCCGCTGCAGGAAGTGTTCGTTTTCCCGCAGCTTCGCCTGCGCCAGTTCGTGCTCGCTGATATCGCGAACACTGGCAAACACGACTTGCCCATCGTGAAAGACGATCGGTTGCGAACAGGTCTCCACGCTGAACACGCTGCCATCACGTCGCTGGTGACGCGATTCGGATTTTGCGGCGGGCAGGCCCAGACCTTCGATCCGGATCGGCGTTGCATCCCGAAGCTCCGGCGCGACAAGCTCGGCCAAATGGAGCTGCTTGAGCTCGTCGATGCTGTAGCCGTAGCAGCGCGCCGCGGCCTGGTTTGCATTCAGGATGCGACCGTCCGGGGCAAGGATGAAAATCGCATCGGGGATCGCATCGAGAACCGCCTGATTCCCGACACCTGACAGACCGGGTGCATGCTCTTGCATCGTCTCTCCTCGTGCCCATCAGACGTCACCATGGCCGAATGCGGAACATGTCACCCCACTGCTGAAACGAGGCTCATCCCTTGACGTTCGTTGCCTGGTGACACGCTGCGCCGGCACATACGGGCACGTGATCCGGAGTTCATGCTAGCAGCAAGACCATCCGGGGCGCCTGTCATCGCGGCCTGCCGAAGCCGGCCACGACTGACGCACCCGCATGGATGAACCCTGCGCCCATGTATCACACCAGACAGACGATTCCCGAAACCCTTCATCGCCACCCCCGGAATCGACAACGCAACCCGGCTTGCCCTGCACTGATGCTTTCGTGCACGCCATGACCTTACCGTCATCAGCCGTGAGCGCAGCGAGAAGATCGTGCAGGCCAAGGGGCCGAAAGCCGCTGCCCTGATCTTCCGATCCTTTCTTGCGCAAGCTCAGGTCACACGTTCGCCGGCCGCCACGCGCACCGCGGTCACGTCTGCCGGCTCGGGGTGCATGAGCAGGCGCAGCCGCCCGGCATCGCGGGACAGACGCAGGTGTCGGTACCTGACCAGATAGGCCACCGCCACCGCAGCGGCGGCAACCCCCGCCAGCGCACCCACACCCAGCGCCCAGCGTGCGCCGAAACGATCGACCACCCAACCGACCAGTGGTGCGCCGATCGGGGTGCCACCCATGACCACGGCAATCCGCAACGCCAGCACGCGGCCACGCATGGCTCGCTCGGTGGTGAGCTGCATCATGGAGTTGCTGGCGGTCATGAAGGTGAGCGCAGCCAGACCGACCAGGAACAGCACGGCAGCGAACAGGAACGGGGTGGGCATCACCGCCGCCAGCGCGAGAGTGATGCCGAAGGCTGCCGCCGCGGCCCCCATCAGCAGCATGCCGGGGAATTGCCGCCGAGCCGAAAGCAATGCTCCGCACATGGTGCCCGCCGCCATCGACGAAGTCAGCAGACCGTACTGGCTGGCGTCGCCATGGAACACGGTGACCGACATGGTCGAGATGAAGATGGCGAAATTGAAGCCGAACGTACCAAGCAGGAACAGCATCACCAATACCGCGATCAGGTCGGGACGTCGCCACACGTAACGAAACCCTGCCAGCAAACTGCCGCGCGTGCTCGCAGGCCGCGCTTCGGTATGCAGTTCGTGCACCCTGAGAAACCACAGCGATACCAGCACGGCAGCGTAGGAACCCGCATTGATCAGGAACAGCCAGCCCTCGCCCACCGCGGCAATCAGCACACCCGCCACCGCCGGACCGAGCATGCGGGCACCGTTGAAGGACGCGGAGTTCAACGCCACCGCATTGGACAGGTCGTCGTCGGTCACCAGATCCGATACAAACGCCTGTCGGGCCGGCGCGTCGAATGCGGTGACAATGCCCAGCAGCAAGGCAAAGCCGTACACCTGCCACAACTGCACCACACCGGTAATGGTGACCAGGCCCAGACCCAATGCCAGCACACCGGCGGCAGCCTGGGTGAACATCAGCAGTTTGCGCCGGTCCAGATGATCGGCGGCAAGGCCGGTCAACGGCAACAGCAGCAGAGGTGGCCCGAACTGCAACGCCATCACCGTGCCCACCGCGGTGGCGTTGTGATGGGTGAGCACGGTAAGCACCAGCCAGTCCTGTCCCACGCGTTGCATCCAGGTACCCACGTTGGACACCAGCGCACCACCGGACCACAGCCTGTAGTTGTAGCTTCTGAGTGAGTGGAACATGCCCTTCATGGTGTATCTGCCCACTCCGTCGGGACGTCGCCGCCGTGAAGACGACCGAAATTGCATGCCGGCCCGTCCCATGCCATCAGCATGCCAAGCCCGAAGACGCCGGTACGGCCGGCGAACCTCGGATCATCAGCCACCGGCTTCATCAGCAGCCGGATCACGGGCAGACACGCCGTGCCGCAGGGCACATATCCGGGGCATATGAACCATGAAAGCCGAACGCACTCATCGCGCAGCTCGGCCACGGGCTTCAGGGGGGGTGCCGCCGCTCGCGCCGCTGATGAAGTTGAGCATCGCCTTGCTGAGAATGATGCCGCCCGCGAATCAGATGCGGTGGCGAGACCAGGACATGATGAAAGATTTCCGCGCAAGTGTAACGGGGACGAAGCCGGACTTGTGTCGCCATCCGACAGGCGGGCCGCCGGCAGTCACGAGCTTTGCCCGGCACCGCTCAACTCTCGCGACGATCGAGCATCGCCACGATCTCTGCGCTGGTGCCGGTTTCACCCAGTCGCGGGAAGATCCGCTGGACGCTGTTTTCGTGTGCCTGCGTACTCATGTCCGTCATTGCATCCAGCGCCAGGCTGACGTTGAAACCCAGCTCGTAAGCCTGCCGAGCGCTGGATTCCACACCTATGCTGGTGGCGATGCCGGCAATCACCAATTGGGTGACACCAAGTTTTCTCAGGCGCGACTCCAGTGAGGTGTGCGTGAAAGCGCCCCAACTGCGTTTGCTCAGGACGATGTCGTCTGGCTGCTGATCCAGTTCGGACACCAGCTCACTCCAGTCGGCCGGACGTTCGCCGCCACGTCTCGGCTGCTCGGTGCGACCGGATGCGCCGCCTTCCACATTCACCAGTACCACCGGCAAGCCATGGCGCCGGAACGCCCTGGCCAGCTCGCTGGCGTGAGCAAGCACCGATTCGACCGGGTGCACCGTGGGGTAAGCGACGATACCTTTCTGCAGGTCGACGACCAGCAACGCGGTGTGTCGGTCAATGGCGGTAATACTCATGGAACCTCCTTGCAGCAACCAGGCCATCAGGCTGGTCGGGCGCCGGCTGTCGCCGGCCACGCGCTGCTCGTTGCAACCAGTGAATCATGCCGCGACGTGGCGGCCTGCATGCATCGGCGTAAAAGTCATTAACCGGCGGGTGGTTCCCACAGCTCCACCTTGTTGCCCTCGGGATCGATGACCCAGCCAAACCGGCCTTGCTCCGATTCTTCGGTGCGGTCGAGGACGTTGCAGCCCTCGTCCCTGAGCGCGGCAAGCAGTGCATGCAAGTCGGCCACCCGGAAGTTGACCATGAAGCTGGCCGTTCCAGGCTCCAGGCAAGTCGTATCGCTCTTGAATGCGCTCCAGATGGTCGTGCCCTTCTCGCTTCCGGGCCCGCCCCAGTTGAACATGGCACCGCCCCAGTCAGCCACATCCAGCCCAAGGTGATCCCGGTACCAGGCGCCGAGTGTTTGCGGATCATTCGATTTGAAGAAAATGCCGCCGATCCCCGTTACACGTTTCATGTCTTCTCCGATTGGGTCACAAGCACTCCTCGGCAGTCTAGCCAATGCCGGATCGAATACCTCCACGCACGGCTTCGGTGATGGGTGGCAGCCGCGTCCAGCGACCAGGATCGAGCTTCCCCATCAGCGAGATGCAGCCGATGATGATCCCGTCGCACTGACTCCGGCCAATGCCCTGCCAGGCTCCTTGCAGCGACGGCCGCTGCTCGCTGCCACTGCACCATTCGCCACTCGACAAGATCAGGCACAGCGACTTCGGCCCCGGCTTCGACCGGGGCATGGCCGAACTCGAAAGAGAATGTTGCCATTGCC
>DATMTH010000242.1:0-5629 GCA_035564915.1 Rhodanobacter sp. | reverse complement strand
GTTTCCGAAATGGACTGGACCAACAAGAACGTCAATCCGTCCAAGATCGTGCAGGTCGGCGACGAGATCGAAGTCAAGCTGTTGAAGTTTGACCGCGAGCGCAATCGCGTGTCGCTGGGCCTGAAGCAGCTGGGTGACGATCCGTGGGTCGACATCACGCGCCGTTATCCGGCCGGCACCCGTCTGTTCGGTAAGGTCACCAACCTGGCCGATTACGGCTGCTTCGTGGAAGTGGAGCCGGGCGTCGAAGGTCTGGTGCACGTTTCCGAAATGGACTGGACCAACAAGAACGTCAATCCGTCCAAGAGCGTACAGGTCGGCGACGAAGTGCAGGTCATGGTCCTGGACGTGGACGAGGAGCGCCGCCGCATCTCGCTGGGCATGAAACAGTGTACCCCGAATCCGTGGGACGATTTCGCTGCCACTCACAACAAGGGCGATCGTCTCTCCGGCAAGATCAAGTCGATTACCGATTTCGGTATCTTCGTGGGTCTCGATGGCGGCATCGACGGTCTGGTGCATCTGTCCGACATCTCCTGGCAGGTGACCGGCGAAGAGCTGGTTCGCGACTTCAAGAAGGGCGAAGAGATCGAGGCCGTGGTGCTGGCGGTTGATCCGGAGCGCGAGCGCATTTCGCTTGGCATCAAGCAGATGGAGCAGGACCCGTTTGGTCAGTTCATGGCGGCCAATCCGCGCGGCACCATCGTCAACGGCACCGTCAAGGAAGTCGATGCGAAGGGCGCCGTGATCGATCTGGGCGAAGGCGTCGAGGGTTACCTGCGCGCCAACGACATCGCCAAGGAGCGGATCGAGGATGCCACCTTGCATCTGAAGGTCGGTGACGCGGTGGAAGCCAAGTTCACCGGCATGGATCGCAAGGGTCGTCAACTGGCGCTCTCGATTCGCGCCAAGGACGAGGAAGACGCACCTGATGCGGCCGTGGATTATTCCTCGGCGGCCAGTGGCACGACCAAGCTCGGCGCACTGCTGAAAGAGCAGTTCAACAAGGTCGACTGATCGCAAGCAACAAGCCTGATGCGGGGCGGCGCATAGCCGCCCCGCTGGTTCACGTCACGGACATTGGGGTCCCATGACCAAATCCGAATTGATCGAAGCGCTGGCCAGGCGCCAGACCCATCTCGCTTTTGCCGATGTCGAGATGGCAGTCAAGAGCGTGATCGAACAAATGAGTCATGCACTGGCTCATGGCGAACGTATCGAGGTGCGTGGTTTTGGCAGCTTTGCGCTGCACTACCGGCCACCGCGCATGGGTCGCAATCCCAAGACGGGCGAGGCCGTGGCGTTGCCCGGCAAGCACGTTCCGCATTTCAAACCGGGCAAGGAATTGCGCGAGCGGGTCAATCTCGACCTGCAACCCGACGTCGGTTGAGCGATCGCGAAAAACATGAAGAAGGCGGGCGACGCGAGTCGATCCCGCTTTTTTTTTGCACTATCGTCACCAGCAACGTGAATTTTCATCACGGCAGATGAATCGCCGTCATTCCTCCACCTGTGACTGCTACCACCAATCAGGTAAAGTCCTGGCATGCGATTGCTTGCCACCCTCATCCTGATCATTTTCATAGCCGCGGGCATCGTGCTTGGTGCGCTCAATGCCGATCTGGTTGGCTACGATCTCGGCTTCCTCGACATGAAGTTGCCCAAGGGCGCCGCACTGCTCGGCGCACTGGTGCTCGGCTGGCTGCTGGGCGGACTTACCGCCTGGATAGGTGTCAGTTCGCGCCAGCGTCGCGAGCGTGGCCAGCAACGGCGGGCGGACAAGAGGCCTGCGATCAAGCCATGAACCTCCTGTATGTGCTGGTTCCGCTGGTGCCTGCTGCATTCATGCTTGGCTGGTGGACTTCCCGCCGGAGTGGCGCTCGTCGTTCCGGGGTCGAAGTCAGCGAGTTGTCGTCAGACTATTTCCGCGGTCTGAACTACCTGCTCAACGAAGAACAGGACAAGGCGATCGAGGTATTCCTTCGACTGGCCGAGTACAACCGCGATACGGTCGAGACCCATTTGGCGCTGGGCAACCTGTTCCGCCGTCGTGGCGAGGTGGATCGGGCGATTCGCCTGCATCAGCATCTGGTGTCACGCCCCGGCTTGTCCGACGCGATGAAGACGGTGGCGTTGCTCGAACTCGGCGAAGACTATATGCGAGCTGGACTGCTTGACCGGGCCGAAGCCTTGTTTTGCGATCTGGTTGCCATGGATGCGCACGCTCCGTCGGCCCTGCGTCATCTGATTGCCATCTACCAGCACGAACGCGATTGGCACGAAGCGATCGCGCATGCTCGCCGACTGGAGGCGATGATCGGTGAGGATGAAACGCCGATGATTGCCCAGTTTTATTGTGAGCTGGCCGACCGTTCGCGCCAGCACGGCGCCCGCGCCGAGGCGCGCGACTATCTGCGTCAGGCTTTTGCATGCCAGCCGGATTGCGTGCGAGCCTTCATGCTGACCGGTCGTCTGTTCGCCGAAGAGAACCAGCATGCCGAGGCGGTGGATGCATTCGAGGCGGCGATCAACGCCGACAGCGCATTTACCCCGGATATCCTGCCACCGTTGCTTGACAGTTATGCCCGTTCGGATCAGATGGATCGTGCCGAAACCTTCCTGCGTGACATGCTGGTGCGCTATCACGGCGTGTCGCCGGTACTGGCCCTGACCCAGCTGTATTGGCAGCGTGATGGCGAACGGGCCGCGATCGATTTCCTCACCGCGCAATTGCGTCAACGGCCGTCCGTTCGCGGTCTGATGTCATTGATCGACGCCACGATGGACAAGATCGAGGGCGAAGCGCGGGAAAACTTCTTCATTCTGCGCGACCTGACACGCAAATTGCTGGAAGGGCAGGCGATGTACCGCTGTACCCGCTGCGGTTTCGGTGCCAAGGCCCACCATTGGCAATGTCCAAGCTGCAAGAGCTGGAGTACGATTCGACCGATCCACGGTGTTGCCAGCGAGTAGATGAATATCTTCATGACCATCGGATGGTTGTTGGCAAGTCTGTTGATTTCAGGGCTGCTGGTGCGCGGCGCTATCGGCTATGCGCATCGACGTGGCCTGCTTGACCAACCCGGGCAACGCCGCTCACACCGTTTGCCGACACCGCGCGGCGGCGGTATCGGTATCGTGGTGGCTGCACTGCTCTGTCTTCCCGGCATCTTGTACAGCCTGCCTGCGGCGTGGTCGGGGCAGTTCATCATCACCTTGCTGTCGGCGTTGCTGCTGGTGGCCCTGACCGGCTGGTGGGATGATCACCGTGCGTTGCCGGTGTGGCCCAGGTTGGCCGCGCAGCTGGTGGCAATCACGGCATTTTCGCTTTCCCTGTTGTCTGCTGTCGACTCTTTGTGGTGGCTGCCGTTGTTGCTGGTCTGTGGCGTCTGGAGTATCAACTTGCACAATTTCATGGACGGTATCGACGGCCTTTTGGCGCAACAGGCTATTTTCACGGGCCTGGGGCTTTCGCTGTTGGCATGGTCGGTTTCGCAAGTGGCGCTGGCGTTGGCCGCCGCCAGCCTGGCTGCCGCGGCCGCGGGTTTCGGTTTTTACAATCGACCACCGGCGCGTATCTTCATGGGCGATGTAGGCAGCGGAAGTGTCGGGTTGTTGATCTTCGCATTCAGTGCGATGTCGTGGCAGCGGAATCCCGCCCTGCTGTGTCCGGTGCTGATCCTGTCGTCGGCATTCGTGGTGGATGCGAGCCTGACCCTGCTGGGTCGGATCTTGCGTGGACGCCGCTGGCATGCGGCACACCGTGAACATTTGTACCAATGGCTGGCGCGTCGCACAGGCAGCCATGGGCGGGCGGATCGCGTTTACCTGGCCTGGAACCTGCTGGTTGCTGCCCCGCTGGCCTGGTTGGCCTGGAGTCATCCGCGGCTGGCACTCGCGACTATCATGGGCACTTACTTGGCAGCTGCGATCGCCTGGTTGGTTCTCAAACGCCGCTGCTTGCGCCGCCATCCGCACAAGGCCTGCCATGTCCCTGCGTAAATTCGTCGGTTATATCCATCCGCGCATGGCGGTCGTGCTGCACGACCTGCTTGTCACGGTGCTGGCCTGGTGGGTCGCCAAGTTGTTGCGCTACACCTTGCGCCCGGACGAGATTGTCAGCTTCCAACTGCTCGAATTCCCTATCGTACTGCTGGTTCAGGGGCTTATTTTTCGCTGGACGGGCCTGTACAAGAGCGTTTGGCGTTTTGCCAGCCTGCCGGATCTGTGGAACATCGTGCGCGCCGCGGTCATCGGGGCACTGGCCATCGGACTGGCCCTGTTCCTGTACAACCGACTTGGAGGGGTGCCTCGTTCGGTGTTGCTGCTTTATCCAGGCCTGCTCGTCGTGATGCTCGGTACGCCGCGCCTGGCCTACAGATACTGGAAAGACAGCCGCAAGGACTTGTTGCAGAACCGGATTGCCCGGCGCGTACTTGTCGTGGGTGCAGATCGTGCAGGCGCCGAACTCTCGCGCGACCTCCATCGCGACAATCGCTACGCCGTGGTCGGCTTCGTCGATGACAAACCGGGCCTGCGTGGCGCCAGCATCAATGGCTACCCGGTATTGGGCAGTCTGGAGCAACTGCAGGAACTGGTGCGCGAGGCGGCTGTCGAGATGATCCTGATTGCCTTGCCTGGTGCAACGAGCACCGAGATGAGGCGGGTGGTCGCACTGTGCGATGCCACCGATCTGCCGTACCGCACCGTGCCTCGGCTGGAGGACGTCGTGGCGGGTCGTGCCCAGTTCAACCAGATCAAGGAGGTGGCGATCGAGGATCTGCTCGGGCGCGATGCCGTGGAACTGGACTGGACAGCGATTCAGGAGACCCTTAGTGCGCGCCGCGTATTGATTACCGGGGGCGGTGGTTCCATCGGTTCGGAACTCTGTCGGCAGGTGGCCCGACTGGGGGCGCAATCGCTGACCGTGGTCGAACAGAGCGAATACAACCTGTATCGGATCACCCAGGAGTTGCGCAATGACTTCCCCGAATTGATCCTCGACGGGATTCTGGCCAATTGCGGTGATCAGGCGGCGATGCAGAAAGCCTTTTCCGAAGCGAAACCGCAGGTGGTGTTCCATGCCGCCGCCTACAAGCATGTACCGATGTTGCAGGGACAACTGCGCGCGGCGTTTCGCAACAATGCCTTGGGCACGCGCACAGTGGCAGATGCCGCCCGTGACACCGGGGTCGAGTGCTTCGTGCTTATCTCCACCGACAAGGCGGTCAATCCGACCAGCGTCATGGGTGCTTGCAAGCGCGTAGCCGAAATCTACTGCCAGAATCTCGACGCCCATGCCGATACGCGCTTCATGACGGTACGTTTCGGCAATGTGCTGGATTCAGCGGGTTCAGTGGTGCCCCTGTTCCGCCGCCAGATCCGCGAAGGTGGCCCCGTCACGGTGACCCATCCGGAAATTTCGCGCTACTTCATGACCATTCCCGAAGCCTGCCAGCTGATCCTGCAGGCAGCCAGCATTGGCAAGGGTGGCGAGATTTTCGCGCTCGACATGGGCGAGCCGATGAAAATCCGCGACCTGGCCGAACAGATGATCCGTCTCGCCGGCAAGAAGCCCGGCAGCGAAATTCCCATCGTTTACACAGGTCTGCGTTCAGGCGAGAAACTG
>DATMTH010000241.1:0-12701 GCA_035564915.1 Rhodanobacter sp. | reverse complement strand
GCCACCGGCCCGGACGGATGCGCGGCGGCAGGCGGCGGATTATCGCGCGGCGACGGCACCGTGGGCGACACCGGCTGCTCGCGCCGGCCGAACATGCGGCCGATCGCCTGCGCCGCCTTGCCCACCACGCCCGGCGCCTTGCTGCCGGGCAGCGAATAACGCTCGCCCGCCGCGGCATAGTCGTAGGCCTTGCCGGTGCGCGGTGGCGGCGTGGTGGAGGCACGCGGCGCCACCAGCCGGAAGTCGATCTTGCGATCCTCCAGGCTGGCGCGCAGCACCTGCACGCGCACGTGGTCGCCGAGGCGGTACTGCGCACCGGTGCGCTCGCCCTTCAGCAGGTGGCGCTGCGGATCGAAGTGGTAGTAGTCGTTGCTGAGCTGGCTGATGTGCACCAGGCCCGAGACCTTGGACTCGTCCAGCTCCACGAACAGGCCGAACGAGGTGACGCCGGTGACCACGCCGGCGAACTCCTCGCCCACGTGCTTGGCCATCCACGCGCACTTGTAGCGCTCGTCCACGTCGCGCTCGGCCTCCTCGGCGCGGCGCTCGCGCTGCGAACAGTGCACCGCCATCGTGGCCATCTGCGCCGGCGTGTAGGTGTAGCCCATGGGCTTGCCGCCGGTAAGCGCGTAGCGGATCGCGCGATGCACCAGCAGGTCGGGATAACGGCGGATCGGCGAGGTGAAGTGCGCGTAGGCCGAAAGCGCCAGGCCGAAGTGGCCACGGTTGTCGGGCTGGTAGGCCGCCATGCTCTGCGCGCGCAACAGCACGCTCTGGATCAGTTCGCGCTCGGGACGCTCCGCCACCAGGCGCAGCACGTCGGCGAAGTCGGCAGGGGTCACTTCCTCCACCGGCGGCATGCGCAGCTTGAACTCGCGCAGGAACTGCTGCAGGTCTTCGTACTTCTCCGCCGGCGGCGGCTCGTGGGCACGGAACAGCGCGGGGATCTTCTTCTTTTCCAGGAACAGCGCCGCCTGCACGTTGGCGGCGATCATGCATTCCTCGATCAGCTTGTGCGCGTCGTTGCGTTCGGTGGCGCCCATCGACTCCACGCTGCCGCTCTGGTCGAGCCGGAACTTCACCTCCGGCGTCTCGAAGTCGATCGCACCGCGCCGTTTGCGTTGTGCCGCCATCGCCTGATACAGCGCGTGCAGCGTTTCCAGCTGCGGCAGCACGTCGGCCACCTCGTGGCGTGCATCGGCGTCCTTCAGGCCGACCACCTGCCACACCTTGTCGTAGGTGAGTCGCGCATGCGACAACATCACCGCATCGTAGAACTTCGACTTGACCACCGCGCCTTCGGCATCAACCACCATGTCGCAAACCATGCACAGCCGCTCGACTTTGGGATTCAGCGAGCAGATGCCATTGGACAACGTCTCCGGCAACATCGGCACCACGAAGCCCGGAAAGTAGGTCGAGGTGCTGCGCTCGTAAGCTTCGCGATCCAGCGCATTGCCGACCTGCACGTAATGCGACACGTCGGCGATCGCGACGATCAGGCGCCAGCCACCGCCACGCCGGCGTTCCGCATACACAGCGTCGTCGAAATCGCGCGCATCGGCGCCATCGATGGTGACCAGCGGCAACTTGCGGATATCGGTGCGGCCCTCACGTTCGGCGGCAGTGACCACGCCTTCGACCTGGGCCGCATCGCGCAACACCTCGGCCGGCCACTCGTGCGGCAGGTCGTGGCTGGCAATCGCCATCTCCACCACCAGCGACGGCTGCAGGCGCTCGCCCAGCACCGCGCGAATCTCGCCCAGCGGACCGCGATGCGGGGTCGGTGGATCGGTGATTTCGACCACCACGATCTGACCGGACTTCGCCCCCTGTTCCTGGCCGGGCTTGATCATCACGTCCTGATTCAGGCGACGGTCATCCGGCGCAACCAGGGTGACGCCGTCTTCGATCAGCACCCGACCGACCAGTCGTGGCGAACGACGCTCGAGCACTTCGGCGATGGCGCCCTGCTTGCGACCACGGCGGTCGATGCCGACCACGCTGGCCAGCACACGGTCGCCATGCAGCACGGTGCGCATCTGCTGCGGCGAAAGATAGAGGTCCTCGCCACCTTCATCCGGGCGCAGAAAGCCGTAGCCTTCGGCATTGGCCAGCACCCGGCCCGCGATCAGGTCGAGCTTCCGGGTAGGCGCATAACCGCCACGACGACCAAGCAACAACTGGCCATCGCGTACCATGGCGGCAAGCCGCTTGCGCAGTGCCTCGAGGTCGGTTTCCTCGTCGATCTTCAGTGCCTCGGCGATACGCGCCTCGGTCAACAGTTCACCGCGCTCGTCGAGCAAGGCAAGAATCGCCTCGCGACTGGGAATCGGGCGTGCATAACGCTGCGCCTCGCGATCTGCATGAGGGTCGCGCACGGCGCCAGCGGCAGCCTTCTTGCGCTTTTCCGGTACGGCCGCAGCGCGCGGCGCCCGCTTTTTGGCGGTCTTGCCCGTGGGGTGGGCGGCCGGAGAATTGCCGGAAGGGGGGGGAGTTTTTCTGGTCACTCAGTGTCCTTGTGATATGTGCGCCGCGGAGCATGCCACGTCGCCGCAAATGAATGTGAAAAGTGTTGACAAGCCCGCGACAGATGCCTACATTACGCGGCTCACGCAGCTTGTACAGCTCGGGTGACACCTGCCCAGGTGGCGGAATTGGTAGACGCACTAGCTTCAGGTGCTAGCGGGGGCAACTTCGTGGAGGTTCGAGTCCTCTTCTGGGCACCAAATTTGGTTCAAGGAGTTTTACCAACTCCTGCAACATCATCAAACCCCGCCTCGTTGCGGGGTTTTTTGTGCCTGCCCGATTCGAGGATGGAGGAGATCCGCCGGGTTCGCCCATTGTAACGCACCAGATGCACCGGTCGTTGCCACGAGGCGCCCGACTCGATCGAGTCAGAGCGATGCCGGCCCCTTCAACTCGACCATATTGCCTTGCGGGTCGTACAGATAGATTGACGGCCCCTCGCCGCGCGCACCATAGCGCAGCCCCCGCTCGCCGATGCGCACGTGATGCGCCTTCAAGTGCGCCATGATCGCTGCCTCGTCATAGTCCTCCACGCGCAGGCACAGATGGTCCATGTTGTGACCCTCCACGCCCGGCGCGGCGCCACCATGACGGCCCAGCTTGCCGTCGACGGCCACCAGGTCGATCAACGACGCACCCGCGCGCAATTGCACCAGGCCGATTTCGTCCTGCCGCCGCTCCTCTCGACAGCCCAGCACCTCGCAATAGAAGCGCTGCATGGCAGCGACGTCGACGGCGCGCAGTACCACATGGTCAATTTCACCTATACGAATCATGTCAATGGCTCCTGCCCCTCAAGTCGGCAGCCATCATAAATGTCGCCGATAAGCTTTCGACAAGAGGCCCGAACGCCGGAGCCGCCCGGCGACGATCAAACGCGCCCGCAGACCGCAGGCCATGAATTCGCCCGACGGCAGTACCGAAGCACCGGAAATAATTGGTAACAAGAATCATTCTTGTATAACACCGCCCACTGGCGCTCTCGCAACCGCTCACCGAATCGAATACAGACATATCGGAATCCTTCCATAGTTCCTGCTGGCCCGCGGCTTTGCATCACTGCTGCGTCGAACTCTGCTTGCCGCGCGCTTGCTCGCCGCCGATTCTGCCCACGCGAACGGCGATGATGGCACCGCCTCGCACGATGCTGCGACCAACCTGGAACCGTGACCGTCGTTGCCCAGCGCGCCGAACGCGTCAGCACCGGCGCCACCAATCTGGACGTGGCCGCCGCGCATGTGGACAAGCCGACCCAGCCCATCGCCGAGCTGCTGCGCCGCGGCCATGCCGCGATGCCCGGCCTGGATGTCGAAGGCGTGTCGCTGGTCAATATCGGCGATGCCAACGCGCGTGCCACGCTTTACGGCGTGATAGAACAGCGCACGCTCAACCAGCCCGGCTCGGTCACGCTGGATGCCGCCACCGGCAAGCTCATCGACAAGGTGGCGCCGAAGACAATGACCCCGGGCATGGTCTTCATGCGCGGCCTGCAGGCACTGCACTTTGGCAACTTCGGCCACGACGCCGTGAAATGGCTGTATTTCATGCTGGGGCTCGCCGGTGCGTTCCTGTTCTACAGCGGCAACCTGTTGTGGATCGAGGCAAGACGCAAGCGGCGCCAAGTCGAACAACCGCGGCGCACCCGGGTGATGGCCGCGCTGACGCTGCTGGCGCTGGTGTACTGGCGTCTGGCCAGGGCGACCCTTCAACGCGGCCGGAAGGGCGACCCGAACAGCGTCTGGGCACAGCATTGAAACACTCGCTTCGACCGGTCAAGGCCGGTATCGGGAAAAGACGACCAGCATGCATGGCAGGCGCTGCATCTCTGTATAATCCCGGCCACTAACGCTTGGTGGGAGAAGCGGCCGTTCCCCGGGACGCCGCTGCCGAAGACGCAACGCCCGTAATCGCTCAGGCCCCATACCATCACGCGTAAACACTCTGGAGAGAGCGGTTGAATCCGCCGCCGAAGGTGCACGAAACGCACGCGCGTTTCCAAACTCTCAGGCAAAAGGACAGAGGGGCGCCCGCGTGCGGCACGGCACGCTAGTCCTCGGATGCCCCTGTCATGAACAACCACAGCACTCCTTCCCTGCACGAACTCGAGCATCATCACGCTTTCATCGAGCGCCACATCGGCCCCAACGACGCGGAGATCGAGCAGATGCTGCGCGTGATCGGCCACGACTCGCTGGATGCGATGACCGACGCGATCGTGCCGGGCACGATCAAGTCCACCGCCTCGCTGGCCTTGCCCGAAGCGATCACCGAAGTCGAGGCACTGGCCCGCATCCGTGCCATCGCCGACAAGAACCAGGTCTTCAGGAGCTTCATCGGGCAAGGCTATTACGGCACTCATACGCCGAACGTCATCCTGCGCAACATCCTGGAGAATCCGGCCTGGTACACGGCCTACACTCCCTACCAGGCCGAGATTTCGCAGGGCCGGATGGAGGCGCTGATCAACTTCCAGACCATGTGCGCCGACCTCACCGGCATGGAGATCGCCAACGCTTCGCTGCTGGACGAGGCCACCGCCGCCGCCGAGGCGATGACCCTGGCCAAGCGTTCATGCAAATCGAAATCCAACCTGTTCTTCGTCTCCACCGGCGTCCATCCGCAGACGCTGGAAGTGGTCACGACCCGTGCCGAGGCACTGGGCATCGAACTGCACGTCGGCGATGACGCGGACGCCGCGACGATCGACAGTTTTGGCGTGCTGCTGCAGTACCCGGACACTTTCGGCTGCATTCACGACTACAAGGCGCTGGCCGATGCCGTGCATGCACGCGGCGCGCTGGTCGCGGTGGCTACGGATTTGCTCGCGCTGACCCTGATTGCCGCCCCCGGCGAATGGGGCGCCGACATCGTGGTCGGCAACACCCAGCGCTTCGGCGTGCCATTCGGCAACGGTGGCCCGCATGCCGCCTTCATGGCTTGCCGCGATGCCTACAAGCGCTCGATGCCGGGCCGGCTGATCGGCGTGTCGATCGACGCCGAGGGCAAGGCCGCCTATCGCCTCACCCTGCAGACGCGCGAACAGCACATCCGGCGCGAGAAGGCCACCTCCAACATCTGCACCGCGCAGGTGCTGCTGGCGGTGATGGCCAGCATGTATGCCGTTTATCATGGCCCGCAAGGCCTGCGCAGGATCGCGCAGCGCACCCACCGACTGGCCACGATCCTCGCCGAGGCCTTGCGCAAGCAAGGAATCGCGGTGGGCGAGCATTTCTTCGATACCTTGCACGTCACCGGCATCGACGCGGTCGAGCTGCAAACCCGCGCCGAACAGACCCATATCAATCTGCGCATGATCGACGCGCGCAGCGTTGGCATCAGCCTCGACGAGACCACGACACGCGAAGATCTCATGCAGCTTGCCGGCCTGTTCGGCATCGAACTCATGGACATCGATGCACTGGACGCGGCCTGTGCCGACGCCCTGCCCGCTGCGCTCGTGCGCCAGAGCGATTACCTCAGCCATCCCGTCTTCAATACCCATCACAGCGAACACGAGTTGCTGCGCTATATGCGCGCGCTGGCGGACAAGGATCTGGCGATGGATCGCACGATGATCCCGCTGGGTTCATGCACGATGAAGCTCAACGCAACCGCCGAAATGATCCCGGTGACCTGGCCCGAGTTCGGCAACATCCATCCGCTGGCACCCGCCAGCCAGACCACTGGCTACAAGGAACTGATCGACGGCCTCGAAGCGATGCTGGTCGAGTGCACCGGTTACGATGCAGTGAGCCTGCAGCCGAACTCCGGTGCACAGGGTGAATTTGCCGGCCTGCTGGCAATTCGCGCCTGGCACCGCTCGCGCAACCAGGCGCATCGCGACATCTGCCTGATTCCCGAATCCGCCCATGGCACCAACCCTGCGTCGGCGCAGCTCTGCGGCATGACCGTGGTGGTCACCAAGTGCGATGCCAACGGCAACGTCGACGTGGAAGACATTCGCCGTGCCGCCGAAAAATATTCCGATCGCCTGGCCGCGTTGATGATCACCTATCCGTCCACGCACGGCGTGTTCGAGGAAGACATCGTCGCGATCTGCGAGATCGTGCACGCCCACGGCGGACAGGTGTATACCGATGGCGCCAACATGAACGCACTGGTCGGCGTGGCCAAGCCCGGCAAATGGGGCTCGGACGTATCGCACCTGAACCTGCACAAGACGTTCTGCATTCCGCACGGCGGCGGTGGCCCCGGCGTCGGCCCCTGTGCGGTGAAATCGCACCTGGCCCCGTTCCTGCCCAAGCGCCTGGATGGCGCGGGCGAGGTGGGCATGGTTTCCGCCGCGTCGTACGGCAGTGCATCGATCCTTCCGATCAGCTGGATGTACATCACCCTGATGGGCCGGCAAGGCCTGCGCAAAGCGAGTCAGGTGGCCCTGCTCAACGCCAACTACATATCCCGGCGTCTGGCGCCGCACTACAAGACGCTTTACACCGGTCGCAACGGTCTCGTCGCACACGAGTGCATCCTCGACCTGCGCCCGCTCAAGGATGCCACCGGCATCGGCGCCGAAGACGTGGCCAAGCGCCTGATCGACTTCGGCTTCCATGCCCCCACGCTGAGCTTCCCGGTAGCCGGCACGCTGATGGTGGAGCCGACCGAGAGCGAATCGCTGCACGAACTGGATCGCTTCATCGACGCCATGATCCAGATTCGCGACGAAATCCGCGCGATCGAGGACGGCAAACTCGACCGCGAGGACAACCCGCTCAAACACGCGCCACATACCGCCAGCGCAGTCTCGGCCAGCGAGTGGACACATGCGTATCCGCGCGAGCTGGCGGCCTTCCCGCTGCCCAGCCTCAAGTTGCAAAAATACTGGCCGCCAGTGGCCCGCGTCGACAATGTCTACGGCGACAAGAACATCATGTGCGCCTGCATCCCGGTGGATGCGTACAAGGACGAAGTGGACGCGTAGCAGCCTGCGCGCACCGGAGCGGCCCAGTTGCAGGGCCGCTCCGGTCAACAACGAAACGATGGCCGAAACGGGAACCTCCCGCCCGGATCACGACTCTTATTCAGGACGCACACACCAAGCATTTGCATTCGCACGATACAAAGGTCGACACCATGGATCATGCACCAACCCGTCGCGCTCCAGAGCTGACGCTGGCTTCTTCCCGGCCGCTCTTTGCGCGCACACCGGCACTGGATGCCAACGACCCGCAAGTGTTGCGCGGCGTTCTGCGTGATTACTTCACCAGCAGCTTCGACCGCTACGAATCCCTGTTCGAGACGCTGGCCTGCGACGAAGGGTATTTCGAGCCACCGATTCGCCTGCGCCACCCGCTGATTTTCTATTTCGGCCACACCGCCACGTTTTTCGTCAACAAGCTCTTGTTGGCGCATCTGATCGATCAACGCATCGACCCGCATCTCGAATCCGTCTTCGCCGTCGGCGTGGATGAAATGAGCTGGGACGATCTCGACGACACTCAATATGACTGGCCGACCGTGGCCGACGTGCGCGCCTATCGCAACAAGGTTCGCACTCTCGTCATCGACTTGATCGACCACCTGCCACTGATCTTGCCGCTGGACTGGAACCATCCGTGGTGGATCATCCTGATGGGAATCGAACACGAGCGCATCCACCTGGAAACCTCGTCCGTTCTGATCCGCCAGCAAAAGATTGAATGGGTTCGGCCGCAGCCCGAATGGTCGGCATGCAAGGACTTCGGCGACGCGCCGAAGAACAGCCTGGTCAAGGTGGCTTCCGGCAGCGTCGTGCTCGGCCGCGACAAGGTCAGCCCGCGCTATGGCTGGGACAACGAATACGGCAACCACGAGGCCGATGTCGCCAGCTTCGAGGCCAGCCGGTATCTGGTCAGCAATCAGGAATTCCTGCCGTTCGTCGAAGCCGACGGCTATGCCAGTCCCGAACATTGGGATGAAGAAGGCCGCGGCTGGCTCGACTTTGCCAGGGCGCGCCACCCCACGTTCTGGATCGACCGGCCAGACGGCTGGCAATTGCGCCTGATGACGCAGGAAGTCCCGATGCGCTGGAACTGGCCGGTGGAGGTGAACTACCACGAGGCCAAGGCGTTCTGTCGCTGGAAATCGGCCGCCACCGGCCAGCCCGTGCGCTTGCCGACCGAGGACGAATGGCAACGACTGTTCGCGCAATCCGGCCAGCACGACCCCGCTGACGAGTTGACCCGGGCCAACCTGCAACTGGATCACTTCGCCTCGTCCTGCCCGGTCGACCGCTTCGTCCATGGTGATTTCTGCGATGTCACCGGCAATGTCTGGCAGTGGACCGAAACGCCGATCTACCCCTTCGAGGGGTTCGACGTCCATCCGATCTACGACGACTTCACCACACCCACCTTCGACGGTCGCCACAACCTCATGAAGGGCGGTTCGTGGATATCCTGCGGCAACCCGGCAACCAGCGCCTCGCGCTATGCCTTTCGCCGCCATTTCTTCCAGCATGCGGGCTTCCGCTATGTTGTCTCGGGAAAACTGAAACCGATGCCAGGTTCGCATTACGAAACCGACAAGCTGCTCTCCGAATACGCCGAGTTCCATTACGGCGACAGCTACTTCGGCGTGCCCAATTTTCCCCGCGCGCTGGTCGAACTGGCCATCGGCGTCATCGGCGATCAACCCAGGGGCACGGCGCTCGACCTGGGCTGTGCCTCCGGTCGGGCCACGTTCGAACTGGCGCGGCATTTCGATGCGGTGACCGGCGTGGACTTTTCGGCACGCTTCATCGGCCAGGGCGTGGCGCTGGCACGCGGAGACACCCTGCGCTACGCGCTGCTCGACGAAGGCGAGCTGGTGCACTACAAATCCTGCAACCTGGCCGATCTCGGCTTGCAGCAAATCGCTGGCAAGGTGGCATTCTTTCAGGGCGACGCGTGCAATCTGAAGCCGCAATTCGGCGGCTACGATTTCATCATGGCCGCCAACCTCATCGATCGGCTCTATCAGCCGGCAAAGTTTCTCGACGAAATCCATCATCGGCTGCACCCGGGTGGCATCCTGATGATCGCCTCACCCTATACCTGGCTGGCCGAACACACCCCGCGTCCCGACTGGCTCGGTGGGTTCAAGAAGGACGGTGAAAATTTCCGCACCCTGGATGGCCTGAAGGCGCAGCTGGCCGCACACTTCGAGCTGATTCAGGACCCGCTCGACGTACCCTTTGTGATTCGCGAAACCCAACGCAAATATCAGCACTCGGTATCGGAAGTGACATTCTGGAAGCGCGTACGCTGACGGTCGCCGGTTCCCGTGATCACGGCCACGATCGGCCATGGCGCAGCACTCACCGACGAGGCAGATGATGGACCCGGATTTCGACACGCCGATCGATCGTGCAGGCAGCCACAGCGAAAAATTTGATGGCCGTCTGCAGAAATTCGGGCGCGCCGACGTCAATCCGCTATGGATCGCGGACATGGATTTCGCTGCGCCGGCCTGTGTGACCGACGCACTGGCAGCACGGCTGCAGCACCCGGTATTCGGCTACACCCTCTACCCGGAAAGCCTCTACGACGCCGTCATCGACTGGTTTGCGCGGCGCCACCAGTGGACGATCCCGCGCGAGTGGATCGTGCTGGCCCCCGGCGTGGTTCCTTCGCTGCATGCCGCCGTGCAAGCCTTCACCAGCATCGGTGAAGGCGTCATCGTGCAGCCGCCGATCTATCCGCCCTTCTTTTCCGCCGTCACCGCCAACCATCGTCAACTGATCCTGAACCCGCTGCTGGAAAAGGACGGCCATTACCGGATGGATCTGGATCACCTCGATAACGTCGCCCGGCAAGGTGCGCGTCTGCTGCTGCTGTGCTCGCCCCACAATCCGGTAGGGCGTGTGTGGGACCAGGCGGAGCTGCTCGAACTGCTGCGCATCGCACGACATCATCAGATGACCATCATCTCGGATGACATTCACTGCGACATCGTCTATCCCGGCGCGAAACACACCATGCTGGCCCGGCTTGCCGAACCCGCAGACCGGATCATCACGGCAATCTCGCCAGGCAAGACCTTCAACATCCAGGGGCTCGGACTTTCGGCGCTGATCATGCCGCACGCTGCTCAGCGCGAGGTCATGGCGCAGGCATTCGGCAGACTGGAAGCCGGCAACAGCAACCCGTTCAGCATCAGCGCGTTCGAAGCGGCCTATCGCGGCGGCGAAAGCTGGCTGGAAGCGTTGACCGCCTATCTTGAAGCCACCATCGACTTCGTCGCCGACGATCTGCGTCGGCATATTCCGCAGATCAGACTGATCCGGCCCCAGGCGAGCTACCTGCTATGGCTGGACTGTCGCGACCTGGGCATGGACGACCGCGCGCTGCGCGACTTCATGATCAACCACTGCCGGCTCGGCCTGAACCCCGGCGACATCTACGGCTGCGGTGGCAGCGGTTTCATGCGCATGAACATCGGCACCACCCGTCAGCGCGTCCGCGAAGCGTTGATCTCCATCAGACAGGCACTGCCTCCCCCGGCATGACCATGCCGCTCCGGCAAACCTGATCACGTTCCTGTCAACGCGAAGCCATGAACGCCGTTTGCCGTGATGCATGCCGCCAAACGGGCGGCAATGCATCAATCCGTCCGAACAACGGCAGCCATCCAACGAGGACATGTCATGAAAAACGCTTCGATGATTCGCGTCAGCCTGCTCAGCTTGCTCACCTGCGCCGCGTTTGCCGGCACCAATGCGATGGCCACTGACACGACCATCCCGCATCACCCACGCGTCAACGAAGTCAACCATCGCATTGACAACCAGCAGGCGCGCACCGACAAGGGCGTGGCGCAGGGCACCATCACCGCCAAGCAGGCTTCACGCGACGAAAAGCGCGATGCCAACATCGCCCAGCGCGAAAGCGCCGACGAAGCCAGGCACAACGGCCATCTGACCAAGGCTGAAACCCATCGCCTCAATCGCGCGGAGAATCGCAACAGCCGCAAAATCCATCGGCAGCGCCGTCACTGATGATTCGAAGCCACGGAAAGCTTTTGTCACCAGAGCTTTTCGCCTTGGCAAAGCCTGGAGCATAGCCGGCACCCGATTCATTCGAGTGCCGGGTTGCTCAACTCGTTTCTTCGGACAAGAGCACCGACCCGCCTTCAAGGCAACTCATTCAACCTCGCAGGGCTGCACGCGTCCGCGCCCCTGCCAGCTCGTGCATCCACCCCACTACGCCGTCCAGCACCTTGGCGATCGGGAGTGGGCTGGCGTTGAATATCTCGGCGACGGATTGGTAGTAACCCAGCGTGCCTTCACGGCCACCCGTGAAGCGACCAAACACCTTGGTGCCGACAGCGGGATCTTCCAGATCTTGCACAATGGCGCGGGCGTTGTGCAGTTTGTCGCAGGCGCTGACAAGCAAGGTGCAGTTGCTGACGGTCTTCAAATGAGCGAGGTAAGCCTGTTTGCGCGCAAGCCAGTCGCGACGTTTGGCATCAGGATCGGAGTGCATCGCCTTGCCTTCGGCAGTGCCATCGGTGCATGCCTTGACGATGTCGACAACCGTATCGCCAAACTGGGCACGAATCATGCCCTCGTGGGCAGCGCCGCAATCTTCCAGCACGTCGTGCAGCAGGCCGGCAATAGCCTGATCCTCGCTGCCATCGAACTCGATCACCAAGCTGGCTACGCCAAGCAGATGATGGATATAGGAAATAGCCGATCCTTTGCGAAACTGCGCAGCATGCGCGATCCGCGCGTAGTCGACGGCCCGGCTGAAACGATCGGTGAGCACAGTCATGGTGTTTCCCCTTGTCGGTTTCCTGACTGCAATGATCGCAGCTACCCGTCGCAGTCATTGAGATCACTCGAGCGCTGAAGCCATGCTCATGCCGAAAATCTGGAATGCCCCATATATTCCCCAAGCCGAGTCAATGAATTCAATGCACTCGCCATTTCGTCCGCAAAAAAAGGCCGGCCCTTCGCTTGCGCTTGGGTTGCCGGCCTTCGTTGGACTGCGTTGGAGATTGAAATGGTGGAGGTGGCGGGAGTCGAACCCGCGTCCGAGGGTGTTAAACGCCCAGATCTACATGCTTAGCTCGCCGTTCGATCTCGTTCCGCGACAAGTACGGTGGGCAAAACGCACCGCGGAACCAGCCTGATTGATTTAGCCTAGAACCGCCAGGCGGCAGCGTTCGGCGATCTCATGATAATGACCCTACAC
>DATMTH010000240.1:0-11581 GCA_035564915.1 Rhodanobacter sp. | reverse complement strand
ACCCGGTGAGGGTGGCCCTTTTCGTTGAACTCTGGTCGGGGAGACAGGATTCGAACCTGCGACTTCTACGTCCCGAACGTAGCGCTCTACCAGGCTGAGCTACACCCCGTGGGAAGCCGCGTATCTTAATCGTCGAATGAAGGCTTGGCAACAGGTTGGATGCATCGGCATCGCAATCATGCCGGGGACGATTGCTGGCATTCTGCTAATCTTGGCGGCTGTCGTCGAGTCGCCTCGTGGCCACCCGGCTCGTTTCCCACCGTCAGTAGAGGATTCCATGGCGCTTACCCCGGCCCGCACGATGCCCGGCGTGCTCGAGCTGATGCCGCTCGATCAGATCGCGTTCCAGCGCATGCTCGACGTGATCCGCCGCAACTACGAGCGTTTCGGCTTCCTACCGATCGAGACGCCGGTGATCGAATACTCCGACGTGTTGTTGACCAAGACCGGTGGCGAAACCGAACGGCAGGTGTACTTCGTGCAGTCGACGGGTGCGCTGAGCGCGAACAAGGTCGATGAGGGCATGCCCGAACTGGCCTTGCGGTTTGATCTGACCGTGCCATTGGCGCGCTATGTCGCCGAGCACGAGCGCGATCTCAGTTTTCCGTTCCGCCGTTACCAGATGCAGAAGGTGTACCGCGGCGAGCGGGCCCAGCGTGGGCGCTTTCGCGAGTTCTACCAGTGCGACATCGACGTGATCGGCAAGGACGCGCTGTCGGTGCGTTACGACGCCGAGATTCCGGCGGTGATCTACAGCGTGTTCCGCGAACTGGCGATCGGCCCGTTCACGATCCAGCTCAACAACCGCAAGTTGATGCGTGGCTACTTCGAGAGCCTGGGCATCGTCGACAGCGAGCAGCAGATGCTGGTGTTGCGTGAAGTCGACAAGCTGGACAAGCGCGGCGCCGACTACGTGCGCGATACGTTGACCGGCCCCACGTTCAAGCTCGGTGCCGAAGTGGCAGCGAAGATCCTCGCCTTCGTGCAGGTCCGCTCCGGCTCGTTGCAGGATGCGTTCGACAAGCTCGATGCGCTCGGCGCCGGCCCGGAGGCGATGGAGCAGGGTCGTGCCGAATTGAAGGAAGTGCTGGGCTTGATCCATGCGTTCGGCGTGCCGGAAACCCATTACGCACTGAACCTGTCGATTGCCCGCGGCCTCGACTATTACACCGGCACCGTCTACGAGACCACCCTGAACGATCACCCGCAGATCGGCTCGATCTGTTCCGGTGGGCGTTACGAGAACCTGGCCAGTCAGTACAGCAAGTCGCAGTTGCCCGGCGTGGGCATCTCGATCGGCCTGACCCGCCTGTACTGGCAGCTGCGCGATGCCGGCCTGATCAATACCGCCAGCAGCACCGTCGACGTGCTGGTGACCCAGATGGACGAGGCACAACTGCCGGCCTACCTGGCCCTGGCCGGCGAGCTGCGCAGTGCCGGCATCGCCACCGAAGTGGTGCTCGATGGCGGCAAGCTGGGCAAGCAGTTCAAGTACGCCGACCGTGCCGGTATCCGTTTCGTGATCGTGCTGGGCGAGGACGAAATCGCCAAGGGCGTGGTGACGGTGAAGGACCTGCGTCGCGAGGACCAGTTCGAAGTGGCGCGTGCCGAGCTGATCAAGACGTTGCGGGTCGAACTGGAACAGGCTGCCGTGATGGGCTGAGCCTGCCCGCGCACCAGCCACTCAAGCATGCACACGCCATCCATCAGTGAGACTGCAGTGACCACACCCGACATCATCGTTCTCGACGGCAGCAGCCTCACCCGTGCACAACTGGTGGCGGTGGCCCGTCATGGCTGCAAGGTTTCGCTGGATCCGGCCGGGCTCATGCGGGTCCGGCATGCGGCCGATTTCCTGGCCGGGAAAGTCAGCTGCGGCGAGCCGACCTACGGCGTTACCACGGGTTTCGGCAGCAATGCGGACAAGCTGCTGGGCGCGCACCGTCTGCGCGACGAACTGCCGGGTGGAAATCCGCATCAGGCCGAGGGCACGTTGCTGGAGGAGTTGCAGCACAACCTGATCATCACCCATGCGGTATGCGTGGGGAAGCCGTTCGGCGAAGACGTGGTGAAGGCGATGCTGCTGATCCGCATCAATACCCTGATGCGCGGTCACTCGGGCATTCGCGTGAGCACGCTCGAGGCACTCGCCGCGATGCTCAATGCCGGCGTGGTGCCGGTAGTGCCGGAGAAGGGGTCGGTCGGCGCCAGTGGCGATCTGGCGCCACTGTCGCATCTGGCGATCGTGCTGCTCGGTGGTGGCGAGGCGTTTCATGACGGCGAGCGGGTCAGTGGTGCCGAGGCGCTGAAGCGCGCCGGGCTCAGTCCGATCCGGCTGTCGTTCAAGGAAGGTCTGGCACTCAACAACGGCACCGCGCAGATGCTGGCGACCGGTGTGCTGGCGCTGGACAAGCTGGAACGATTGCTGGACACCGCCGACCTCGCTGCGGCGATGACGCTGGATGCGTTCGCCGGTCGCAGCGGCGCCTTGCGCGCGGAAGTGCATGCGTTGCGCCCGCATCCGGGGCAGGTCGACACGGCGGCGCATGTGCGCGAGTTGCTGGCCGGTTCGACCCTGCTCGACATTCCCTATCACCTGGTGCCTCGCTTCAAGTCGTGGAGCGCGGAGGCGTGGAGCGAGCCGGACGATCAGGCGCTCAGTTTCGACATCGGCTGGGATTGGGTGCCGGCGAATCAGCGACACGGGCGCGAAGCGTTCTACAGCCGCTTCCTGCCGTTCAAGGGTGGCAAGAAGCACCAGCCGCAGGATGCCTACAGCCTGCGCTGCATGCCGCAGGTGCATGGCGCGGTGCGCGACGCCTGGGCGCAGGCCTGCCGGGTGTTCGATCTCGAACTGAATGCTGTCACCGACAACCCGCTGATCTTTCCCGACAACGACGAGGCGCAATTCATCGAGGAGCAGGTGATCTCGGCCGGTCATTTCCATGGCATGCCGCTGGCACTGGCGATGAGTTACGTGAAGGCGGCGGTTCCGGTACTGGCTTCGATCTCCGAGCGGCGCCTGAACAAGCTGGTCGATTCGGCCACCAATGACGGCCTGCCCGCGTTCCTGACCGGCAACGAGGACGGCACCGATTCCGGTTTCATGATCGTGCAATACACCGCCGCGGCACTGGTCAACGACCTCGCTACCCGCGCGCATCCGGCCAGCGTGTACTCCGTGCCGACCAGTGCGAATGCCGAAGATCACGTGTCGATGGGTGCGAACGAAGCACGTCACGTGCTGGAGATGATGGACGATCTCGGCCATGTGCTGGCGCTGGAGCTGTATACCGCCGCGCAGGCGCTGGACTATCGCCAGGAAATGCTCAACGCTGCACGCCGACTGGCCAGTCGCGGTGGCTGGCAGGCACTGGCAGCGAAGGTTGCCAATGCGCCGCGCGAAGGCCAGCCGCACTACGACCAGTTCGTTGCCGAGGTGCAGCAGCTTGCCGCAGCCCTTGCCGGGGCCGGTGACTTTCATGCCGGCGCGAAGGTACGCGAGGCGCATGAGGTGTTGCGTCGGCAGATCCATTTCATCCATCGCGACCGTGCGATGGATGGTGATGTGCGCACGATTTGCGCGCTGGTGCAGCAGGGTGCTTTCGGTGCGGCGGCCTGCTCGCCCATGAAAGGAGCTTTCGCATGAGCCTGATCCAGACCCCGGTGTCCTACGGTGAGCTGATCGACAAGATCACGATCCTCGAGATCAAGTCGCGTCGCATCGGCGACGAGGCCAAGCTGGCCAATGTGCGCAACGAGCTCGACCTGCTCAATGCGACCTGGGCCAATGATGCCGCCTCGCATGCCGACATCGCCGATGAGCGTGCACGACTGCTGGCGGTGAATGAGCTGCTGTGGGACATCGAGGACAAGATCCGCCTGAAGGAGCGCGCGCAGGCCTTCGATGCGGAGTTCATCGAGTTGGCGCGGTCGGTCTATTTCCGCAATGACGAGCGTGCGGCGTTCAAGCGCGAGATCAATCTCAAGCTTGGTTCGAAGCTGGTCGAGGAAAAGTCCTACCAGGATTATCGCGCGGTCTGACTGGCTGGCCGGAAGTTGCCGGCATGCATGGCGGATGCGTGCTGTTCACGTCTTCAGCAGCACCACGACGGCCCCGGTGCCGCCTTGTGCGGGTCGCGCCGAAGCGAATGCGATGACGTCGTCGCGCCGGCGCAGCATGCGATCGGTGAGCCTCTTGAGTACCGGTCCGCTGGCGCGCGAGCGCAGTCCCTTGCCGTGCACGATGCGCACGCAGCGGTAACCGTCCCGCCGTGCTTCGGCCAGAAACGCGATGATGCTCGCCTGTGCCGCTGCGGCGTTCATCTGGTGCAGGTCGATGTCGTCCTGCACGCTGTACTGGCCACGCTTGAGCTGGCGCAACAGTCTGGGCGGGTAGCCGTCGCGCAGATAACTCAGTTCTTCGCCAATTTCGAGAGTGGCCGGATCGAATGCCAGATCGAGCAGCTCACCCGGTACGGCGGCTTCGTCGGCTTCCAGCATGTGTGGGTACGGTGCCGGCTTTTTCGCCGCTGGTGCGGCCGGTGCCGGCTGGATGCGCTGCACGTCACCGATCGCCTCGCGGAACAGGCGGCGGTCTTCGTCGGAGATGGGGGAGGGTGTGCGGCGCTTCATGTTGCTATCCTAGCCAGCATGCGCGGATTCGTGTGAAACCGACGACACGCTCCGGTAGACTTGCGCCTTTGAGCTACGCGTCATCGGCATGACGAGTGATGCGGACAACCGGCTTTTCGATGGAGCACCATGCGAGTTCTGGTAAGTAACGACGATGGCGTGGATGCACCGGGCATCCGCGTGCTTGCCGAGTGTCTCGAAGCAGTAGGCCAGGTAACCGTGGTGGCGCCCGATCGCGACCGTTCCGGGGCCAGCAACTCACTCACGCTTGACGCGCCGCTGCGCGTGTTGCCGATGGGCAACAACTATTACCGGGTGGCTGGCACGCCGACCGATTGCGTGCACCTGGCGCTGGCCGGCCTGCTCGACGAAGAGCCGGACATGGTGGTGTCGGGGATCAACAATTCGGCCAACCTTGGCGACGACGTGATCTATTCCGGCACGGTGTCGGCGGCGATGGAAGGGCGCTTTCTTGGTCTGCCGGCGATCGCCGTATCGCTGGTCAGCGAAGATCACAAGGGCGTGCACTACGACTCGGCGGCCAAGGCCGTGCTGCTGCTGATGCAGCGCCTGCTGCTCGACCCGTTGCCGGCCGACACGATTCTCAACGTCAACGTGCCCGACCGGCCGTGGGCAGACATCAAGGGCTTCGAAGTGACCCGATTGGGTCGGCGTCACCGCTCGGCGCCCTGCATTGCGCAGACCGACCCGCGCGGGCGACCGATCTGGTGGATCGGCCCGGCAGGCGCGGTGGACGACGCCGGCCCCGGTACCGATTTCAATGCGGTGCAGCGCGGTTTTGTCTCGGTCACCCCGATTCACGTCGACCTGACCCGGTTTCAGGCGCTGGAGAAAGTCAGCAGCTGGATGCAGGTACTGAGCGACGAGATGGTGACAGATCGCAACGATGGGGCTGCCTGAGCCATGAACGTCTATCCACTGCCGGCGGCGGATCTGAAAGGCGAGGGCATGACCTCGCAGCGCGCGCGTGATCGCCTGGCCGAAACGCTCAAGAAGAGTGGCATCCGCGATCCGCGGGTGATCGATGTGATACGCACGCTGCCGCGGCATCACTTCATCGATCAGGCGCTGCATCAGCGCGCCTATGAAAACGACGCGTTGCCGATTGGCCACGGTCAGACCATTTCACAACCGTGGGTGGTCGCGCGCATGACCGAGGCGCTGCTGGAGCATGTCGACGGCAACCAGGGCATGCCGCAGAAAGTGCTGGAAATAGGCACCGGTTCAGGCTATCAGGCGGCCGTGCTGGCTGCGCTGGTGCCGGAGGTGTTCACGGTGGAGCGGATCGAGGCGCTGCTGCGCCAGGCACGTCGACGTTTCCGTCAGCTCGGGCTGACCAATCTGCGCTCGCGCTACGACGACGGCAAGCTTGGCTGGGTGGATGAGGCCCCGTTCGACGCGATCATCCTCACCGCTGCCGGCGACACCATTCCCAGCCGCATTCTCGATCAGCTCAGCCCGACCGGCGTGCTGGTGGCGCCGGTGGGTTCTCCCAGCCACCAGAACCTGATCCGCATGCGTGGCGATGGCCAGGGCGACTTCGTACTGGAAGAGTTGGGTCCTGCCAGTTTCGTGCCCTTGCTCGGCGGCATCGGTTGATGCGCCTGTTCGGACCGCTTTATGCCCGTGCACTGGTCTGGGCCAGGGCTCGGCATGCGGTGTACTACCTGTGCCTGTTGAGCTTCGTCGAGGCCTTCATCTTTCCGGTCATGCCCGAAGTGATGCTGGCGCCGATGATGCTCGGCAAGCGGCACAAGGCGTTTTTCTACGCCAACATGTCGTTGCTGTTTTCCCTGCTGGGCGCCGTGGTGGGCTATGCGCTGGGGCATTGGGCCTATGAAGGGATCAAGCCGCTGCTGAGCAGCCACATGCAGCAGGTCATCACGACCTGGGTGGACAATCTGCGTACCGACATGAACCAGCATTGGCTGGCGATGCTCGGGGCACTGATGCTGGCGGCATTGCAGCCCGTGATCCCGATGAAATTCGTCACCTGGGCTGCCGGTATCGTCGGCGTGCCGCTGCTGCCATTTCTCGCGTGTGTTGCGATCGGCCGCGGCAAGCGGGTGTGGCTGCTGGCGCTGTTGATCCGGTGGTTCGGCGAACGTGCCGAGCGCATGTTGCACAAGCATGTCGAATGGATCGGCTGGGCGGTGCTGGTGGTGCTGGTCGGGTTGCTGGGGTGGTGGCTGTGGCCGCATTGACGGCAGGCCCGGCAGCTGGCGAAGGCATGAAAAAGTGGCGCCGGCTGGGTATGCTGGTGCGCATGGATCGAGGTTTCCAGTGCTTGTTGCCGATGGCCGTGTGCATGATGCTCACGGCCTGCGGCAGCCTGCGCAATTCGGTCGTGGTCGAACCGGCTGCCGGTGCGCGCACCCCTCCACCCACCACATTCCCCACGCCGGTGCGTACGCCGATTGCCGGTAGCAGCTATATCGTGCACAAGGGCGACACGCTGTATTCGATCGCTTTTCGCAAGGGTGTGGATTTTCGCGATCTGGCGCGTTTGAATTCGATTCCCGCGCCTTACACGATCTGGCCCGGTCAGCGTCTGGTGTTGTCGGCATCGACCCTGCACCACGCCAGCCCGGCAAAGGCCGCCGCTCACGCGCCTGTTGCCGGCGTGCCCTCGGCACCGGTGTTCGAGACAGTGACGAAGGCACCTGCTGCCGCTTCCACTGTTGCGGCGGACAGTCATGCCGGTTCAACCGGCACCCCCAGGCTCCAGCATCCGGCCGCTGCGGCGAGTGCCGACATCGTGCCAGTGGCCGGTGTGCCCGCCAGCACGCACGCTGCCGTCACGCCGGTGCCGTCATCGGTGCCGGCCGGGGCATCGCGCGCAGTCAGTGGGGTGAGCTGGCGTTGGCCGGTCGAAGGCAGGCTGGTCAGCCGGTTCAACAGTGCCGACGCGATTCCGGGCATCGAGATCGCCGGCAAGTCGGGTGACCCGGTGCGGGCGGCAGCCGATGGCGTGGTTGTCTACAGTGGCAACGGCCTGGTCGGCTATGGCGAACTGGTGATCATCAAGCACAACGACAGTTTCCTGTCCGCCTATGGTCACAACCGCAAGCGCCTGGTCAAGGAAGGCCAGCGCGTGAGTGCCGGTCAGCAGATTGCCGAAATGGGTTCCACGGGCGCTACCCGCGATGAGCTGGAGTTCCAGATCCGCAAGAACGGCAACCCGGTCGATCCGCTCAGTTACCTGCCGCCCCGTTGAATCCGGGCCGGTTGCCGGCGCTCATGGTGCAGGCAGGATGAATCCGGCCACGACCCGCCGCCCTTCGCCGGCCAGCAGGTTGTAGGTGCGTGCGGCGGCGGCGTTGTCCATCACCTCGATGCCGATGCCCTTGCGCAGGAAGCCGGCGATGAACTCGGCGGCCGGGAAGACCTGCTTTTCACCGGTTCCCAGGATCACCAGTTCCGGCTGCAGGGCGAGCAAGGTGTCGACCTCGGCCGCGCCAAGAGTGGTGGCAGTGGCTACCGGCCAGTGCTCGCTGACCCGATCCGGTGCCAGCAGGAAACTGTCACCCAGTTCGCGGTCGATCAGCGTGACGCTGTGTGCGTCGACCCGACGCACGAACAGATAGCCTTCGGGGAGGTCGAGTGACAGATCCATCCTTCGCTCCTAGCGCGGCAGGGCGATCTTCGGCTCGTCGGCGTTTCGGCGGAACAGCACCACGACATGGCCGATCTGATGGATTTTTTCCGCCTGGGTGCCCTCGCGGAGCACCTCGATCTGGGCCTGGCGTTCGTCCTTGTCGCCACCGGAGAGCTTTACCTTGACCAGTTCATGGATGTCCAGGGCCTGGTTTAGTTCCTTGACCACGGCTTCGCTGGCGCCCTTGTTGCCCAGCAGGATCACCGCGCTCAGGTCATGGGCGAGGCTGCGCAGGTAACGGATCTGCGAGGATGAGAGGGCCATGCTCGGATGCTCGATTCGCGGTAAATGAACGGCAAAGGGTATCATGCGCCATCCCGTTCCCCAATCGGCAGCCACCTCATGGCCCGCAGCAAGAGCAGCGCAGTCTGGCTGCGTGAACATTTCAAGGACGAGTACGTCAAGAAAGCCCAGGCCGAGGGGCTGCGTTCGCGCGCGGTTTACAAGCTGGAGGAGCTGATCGAGCGCGACCGCCTGCTCAAGCCCGGCATCAACGTGGTGGATCTGGGTGCCGCGCCCGGCAGCTGGTCGCAATTGGTGCGCAACCGGCTGGGTGACACCGGCAAGGTGTTCGCGCTGGATATCCTGCCGATGCAAAGCATCGCCGGGGTGGATTTCCTGCAGGGCGACTTCCGTGAGGAGTCTGTTCTGCGCCAGTTGGAGGCCCGGCTGGAAGGTTGCAAGCTGGATCTTGTACTGTGCGATCTGGCCCCCAATATGAGTGGTGTGGCGCTGGCTGACCAGATCCGTGCGATGGCCCTGGCCGAACTGGCGCTGGATTTCAGTCGGCAGTGGCTCAAGCCAGGCGGCTCCTTCCTGATCAAGCTGTTCCAGGGAGTCGGTTTTGACGATTATTTGCGCAGCTTGCGTACAGACTTCGGTCGCGTGACCATGCGTAAACCCAAGGCTTCGCGTGCCCGTTCACGCGAGGTATATGCACTGGCGACGGGGCGCAAGCCCTCCGCCGTGCCACTGGCGAGTACTTTGCATGAATGAAACAGCGAAAAATGTGTTGCTCTGGGTAATCATCGCGGTGGTGTTGTTCACCGTGTTCGAGAGCTTCAGCCCACACAGCGCGGGATCTTCCGATCTGGCCTACAGCGCGTTCGTGCAGGACGTGAGCAGTGGCAATGTATCCAGCGCCACCATCAGCGCCGACCAGCCAGCCACCATCAGCGGCAAGCTCAAGGACGGCAGTACCTTCCGCACCGTCGCGCCGATGCTCGGCTTTTCCACCAACGCGGTGGTCAAGGACATGCAGGACAAGGGCGTCGAAGTGCGCCAGGATCCGTCCGAGGGTTTCTCGTTGATCGGTCTTCTGATCAGCTGGTTGCCGGTGCTGTTGATCGTCGGCGTATTCATCTGGTTCATGCGCCAGATGCAGTCCGGTGGAGGCGGTCGCGGCGCCATGAGTTTTGGCCGTTCGCGCGCCAAGCTGCAGGGTGAGGATCAGATCAAGGTCAACTTCAGCGATGTGGCCGGCTGCGACGAGGCGAAGGAGGAGGTTGGCGAACTGGTCGAGTTCCTGCGCGATCCCGGCCGGTTCCAGAAGCTTGGCGGCAAGATTCCGCGCGGCGTGCTGATGGTCGGCCCGCCGGGCACCGGCAAGACCTTGCTGGCCAAGGCCATCGCGGGCGAAGCCAAGGTGCCGTTCTTCGCCATCTCCGGTTCCGACTTCGTCGAGATGTTCGTCGGCGTCGGTGCCAGCCGCGTGCGCGACATGTTCGAGCAGGCCAAGAAGCATGCGCCCTGCATCATCTTCATCGACGAGATCGACGCGGTCGGTCGCCATCGTGGCGCCGGTCTGGGTGGCGGTCACGACGAGCGCGAGCAGACGCTGAACCAGTTGCTGGTCGAGATGGACGGTTTCGAGGGTACCGAGGGCATCATCGTGATTGCCGCGACCAACCGCCCGGATGTGCTTGATCCGGCGCTGCTGCGGCCGGGTCGCTTCGATCGCCAGGTGGTGGTCGGTCTGCCCGACGTGCGCGGTCGCGAGCAGATCCTCAAAGTGCACATGCGCAAGGTGCCGATCGCCAGCGACGTCAATGCGATGACGATTGCGCGTGGCACGCCCGGCTTCTCCGGTGCGGATCTGGCCAACCTGGTCAACGAGGCCGCCCTGTTCGCCGCGCGCGAAAACGCCCGCGAAGTGCGCATGAGCCATCTGGACAAGGCGCGCGACAAGATCCTGATGGGCAGCGAGCGCCGCTCGATGGCGATGAGCGAGGATGAGAAGAAGCTCACTGCCTATCATGAGGCGGGGCATGCCATCGTCGGTCGGCTGGTGCCCGAGCACGATCCGGTCTACAAGGTCACGATCATTCCGCGCGGCCGTGCGCTGGGTGTCACCATGTACCTGCCCGAAGGCGACAAGTACAGCATCAATCGGGTGGCGATCGAGTCACAGTTGTGCTCGCTGTACGGTGGTCGCGTGGCCGAGGAGCTGATCTTCGGTGCCGACAAGGTCACCACGGGCGCGTCCAACGATATCGAGCGAGCCACCAAGATGGCACGCAACATGGCAACCAAGTGGGGTCTGTCCGACGAGCTTGGCCCGATCACCTATGGCGAGGACGAGGACGAGGTATTTCTCGGTCGCTCGGTGACCCAGCACAAGAGCATTTCGAACGAGACCGCCAGCAAGATCGATGAGGTCGTCAGGGGCATTCTGGATCGTGCCTACGCCCGCAGTACGCAATTGCTCACCGACAACATCGGCAAGCTGCACACGATGGCCGAGCTGCTGTTGCAATACGAGACCATCGACGCACACCAGATCGACGACATCATGCATGGACGCGAGCCTGGTCCGCCGGCAGACTGGACCAAGAATGCCTCGACCGGGTCCGTGCCGCCGCCACCGCCGCCGAAGAGCGATGCTGGCCCGACGACGGTGGGCAAGGTTGGCGATCCTGCGGCGCAGAGTCGCGACAGCTTGGGCTGAAGACGAATCGGTTGAACCGGTGAACGGATGTATGGACGGCCAATTGCGGTTCATGAGATGACGAGAAGAAAGGCGATCCGGGTCGTCCTTCCGTGTTCTGCCGGATGCGGCTGGTGTGCGATGCGGTAAAGTCATCTCGTCGCGTCGGTTCGGCAGGCAGCGATCGAAACGTGGAATATTTTTGAAAAAAAGGTTGACGCGCGAGGGCAGAGTCTGAATAATTCCGCTTCTTGCTTCACCGCCTTGATGCTCACGCATTCGGGCGACAGGTAAAAAGTTTTCAGTGCGCCCGTAGCTCAGTTGGATAGAGTACCTGGCTA
>DATMTH010000239.1:0-27055 GCA_035564915.1 Rhodanobacter sp. | reverse complement strand
CATTGAGTCCTTGCGCGGAACCATACGCTTTTACTGCAAGGCGCCGGGCGGCATACTTGTCGAGGCAGGCCACGAACTTGAGGTCCAGCAATTCGTTCAATGTGGGTGACCGCGTCGTCGCACAACTCCAACGTCAGGCTTCACGGAGATAGTCCATGCCCATCCAGCGGAATGCCGAGATTGCTGCTGAGTTCCTCTCCATGTCAGCCTCAGGCAAGGTCCGTGAGGCATATGAACGCTATGTCGCAGCATCCTTTACGCATCACAACGCTTACTTCCCCGCGGATCGCGAGTCACTGCTCGTCGCAATGGAGCAAAGTGCCAAGAGTGACCCGAATAAATCCTTCACCGTAAAACAGGTCATCGATTCCGGTGATCGCGTGGCTGTCTTTTCACACCTGCGGCGAGTCCAAGCCAACAAGGAATATGCAGTGGTGCACATCCTGAGGTTTGACGGCTCCATGATCGTCGAGATGTGGGATATCTCGCAGGAGATACCAGGAGACTCACCTAACGCCCTCGGCACGTTCTAAGAGGTAAAGCCTGACAATTCCCCAAGAGATACCCGTCAACCCCAGCCGCATCGTGCTTCTGCCCCGAGCTTTCTGGCACGGCTGGCGATGATCTTGTCCTCGGAGCTGCGTCGTATGTGTCGGTACTTCAGGTGCTCAACGCTTGCCAGACGACATCTCCCAGGACGGTCCTGGAAAGTCAGCCACTGATCTGTCGGCAGGAATACGGAGTTCCGCTCATGTCGCTCGCGCTTTACGGTCATCCCTTCTCCTCGTACACGCAGAAAGTGCTTGTTGCGCTGTATGAGAACAACACGCCCTTCGAGTTCCGCTGCATCGGGCCCGACGCGCCGGAGCACTCGACCGAATGGTTGCGCCGCTGGCCGCTGGGCAAGTTCCCGCTGCTGGTGGACGGTGAACACGGCATCGTCGAAACGAGCATCATCATCGAGTACCTGCAGCTCGTGCATCCCGGACCGGTTCTTCTGCTGCCTGCGGACCCGGCAGCAGCACTGGATGTACGCTTTCTCGATCGTTTCTTCGACCTCCACGTCATGAACTGGGTGCAACACGCGGTAGCTGGCGCATTGACGGGGAATTCGGTGAAGCGCCAGGAAGGACTGGCGCTAGCGGCGGAGAAACTGGAACTCGCCTACGCCTGGCTCGAAGAGCGGCTGACAGGAAGAAGCTGGGCCGCAGGCGCCGATTTCACGATGGCGGACTGTGCCGCCGCACCCGCGCTGTTCTACGCGGACTGGACACAGCGAATTGCCGAGACGTTTCCGGTATTGCGCGACTACCGCGCACGCTTGCTTGGCCGTCCCTCGTTCGCCCGCGCAGTGGACGAGGCGCGGTACTTTCGGCCGCATTTCCCGCTGGGTGCACCAGACCGGGACTGAGGTGACCGGCTGAAGCCGGGCAGGCAGCAAGCTCTGCGCCATGCCCCGGGCTGCATTCCGCTGCGCGCATGGATCCGCTTCGAGCCGACAGCCTGTGCCAAGGCAAATCCACTCACCGATCGTCCCGCGTCCAGACAACCCCTTCCTCTTCACGCACCGGAAAACTTGCAATCGGCTCGTAAGCGGGCGGCCGGGTCACCGCGCCGGTACGCAGATCGAAGCGCGCGCCATGCCGCGGGCATTCGACCTCGAAGCCGAACACCTCGCCACCAGCCAGATCGCCGCCGTCGTGGGTGCAGGTGTCCTCCACCGCGTACAGCGCACCGTCGATGTTGTATACGGCGATCGGGGTATCGCCATCCCATACCAGCTTGTACTCGCCAGGCAGAAATTCGCTGCGCGTGCCTACCCGGACCCAGTCGCTCATGCGCTCATCCCGGCGAAATCCTTGCGCAGCACTTCGAAGCGCAGATCATCGCGGCGCGGTATGCCGAACCGTTCGTCGCCGTAGGGGAATGGCTGGTACTCACCGGTGCGCCGGTAGCCGCGCCGGCCATACCAGGCAATCAGTTCCTCGCGTTGCTCGATGACGGTCATGCGCATCGCGCGGCAATGCCATTCATCGCGGGCGATGCGCTCGGCTTCGGCCAGCACCTGTTTGCCCAGGCCAGCGCCCTGCTCGTCTGGGTCGACCGCGAACATGCCGAAATAACCTGATTCGCCCTGCCGTTCGACATGGCAGCTCGCCTTGAGCCGACCATCACGCTCAACCAGCAGCAGTCGGCTGCCCGGACGATGGATCAACCCGGCCACATCCGCGGCATCGGTGCGCTGGCCATCGAGCAGGTGCGATTCGGTGGTCCAGCCGCGCTGGCCGGATTCGCCGCGATAAGCCGATTCGACCAGGGCCACGATGGCGGGAACGTCGGCCGTGACAGCCGCGCGAAATTCGAGGGGAAGCAGTTTGTCGGTCATGGCTGCATGATAATGCCGCTCACACCGGCCTACCATGATCTGCGGCAGACAGCCCGGCACGGACAACACTCAGGCTGACACGCTCGCCAGCCGCGTCGCCTCATGAACCTTGAGGTGCGCATAAACCAGCGCCAGCATCGTGGCCGGCGCCTGCAGCCGGCCTGCACGAACCAGCATGTCGCCGATGACATGATCGGCCTCGATCGGATAACCGTGCTGCAGATCGCGCAACATCGAGGCGGCCAGTGTCGAATCGGCGTCGGTGAGCATGGCGCGCGTGCGCTGCATGGCGCGCTCGGCCGGTGCGTAGCCGGAAGCCGCCGCTACCGCATGACATTCTTCCAGCAAGGCGAGCGCAGCCTCGCGGCCACCCGGAGCGGCCGCGATCTGCCCGATCGAACCGCGCATCAGGCAGGTGATCCCAGCCAGCGAGGCAAGAAATACCCACTTGTCCCACATCTCCTGCATCACCGTGCCACTCGGCCGCGAGTCGAAACCGGCCGCGGCAAAGGCACCGGTGATCTCCTGCATCCGCGGCGAGTTGCTGCCGTCGCGTTCGCCGAACGTGAGGCTGTGCATCTGATTGAGGTGTTGCACCACGCCTTGCGCATCCAGCGTGGCGGAAATGGCACACTGGCCGCCGAACACGCGCCCGGCACCGAAACGTTGGTCCAGCAGGTCGAGTTGGCGCATGCCGTTCAGCAGCGGCAGGATCGTGCTGTGCCGGCCTACCGCCGGTGCGATGTCGGCCATCGCCTGCTCCAGCCCGTAAGCCTTGCAACTCAACACGATCAGGTCGAACGGCGCGTGCAGCTCGTTCGCCGCAACCGTGGGTGGCGCGGGCAGGTCGAGATCGCCGGCAGCGCTGCGGATGGCCAGGCCATGCCGCGCCAGTTGCCGCGCGCGCTTGTCGCGCACCAGGAAAGTCACGTCGCGACCGTGCTGCAACAGGCGTCCGCCGAAATAGCCGCCGGTGGCACCGGCGCCGACCATCAGGATGCGCATGTCAGTCCCCCGTCGGTACGGCATCCGCTGCCAGTTGCATGCGTGCGGCCTGGGCGTCCTTGTCGCTCCACAAGACGTTCATCCACGCCTTGACCCGACCGCGAAACGCGGCGTCCTCGTCGTAGCTGCCGATCAAGCCGGCGTCGATCGCACGCTCGCGCACGTGTACCCGGATGTCGTGCACGCGGCCGGCGATCAGATCCATCATCGTGCACGGCCCTTCCGGATAGACGATCGTCACATCGACAATCGCGTGCAGCGCCTCGCCCATCGCGTCGAGCACGAAGGAGACGCCACCCGCCTTCGGCCGCAGCAGGTAACGGTAGGGCGACGACTGCGCATCATGCTTGGCCCGGGTGAAGCGCGTGCCTTCGGCAAAGTTCATCACCGATACCGGCATGTGTCGAAATTTTTCGCAGGCCCGCTTGGTCGCCTCTCGATCCTTGCCCTGCAGTTCCGGGTGACGCAGCAGGGTCTGTCGCGAGTAGCGCTTCATGAACGGAAAATCCAGCGCCCACCATGCCGGCCCCAGCAGCGGAACCCAGATCAGCTCCTGCTTCAGGAAGAAGCGCAGGAACGGAATGCGCCGGTTGAACACTTTCTGCAACACCGGGATGTCGACCCAGCTCTGGTGGTTGCTCAGCACCAGGTAGTTGCCGTCGCGGCGCAGACCTTCCAGCCCATCGACCTGCCAGCGGATGCGGGTGAACAGCCCGAACAGCGCGTTGTTGACGCCAATCCAGCTCTCGGCAATGCCGACCAGAACACGCGACAGCAAACGTCGCACGATACCCAGCGGCACGATCACCTTGACCAGCGCCAGCACGATCAACGGCAGCACGTGCAACACGATGTTCAGCAGCAGCAGCAACAGCGCCAGCGGGACGCGCAACACGGAGGGCAGGAAGGAAAGCATGGGTGGGCTATAGAGGGGGGAACCGCCGACAATGATGCCTTGCGCGGGCCCGAAGAGCCATGCTCCCGGGGTTGCCACATGGCGCCTGTTTCACATCAGCAGCTTGCGCACCTTGAGCAGGGCGACGATGAAGGCATCGATCTCTTCGCGCGTGTTGTAAAACGCCAGCGACGCACGCAAGGTCGAGGGCACGCCGAAGAACTGCATCAACGGATGCGCGCAATGATGTCCCGAGCGCACCGCCACGCCTTGCAAGTCCAGCAGGGTGGCGAGATCGGTGGCCTGTGCGCCCTCGATCAGGAACGAGATCACCGGCTCCTTCTCGGCCGCTTCGCCGACGATGCGCAGGCCTGGAATCTCGCGCAGGCGTTCGGTGGCGTAGGCCAGCAACTGCTGCTCCCAGGCGTGGATCGCCTCGAAACCGATCGATTCGTAATAGTCGATCGCCGCCGACAACCCCACGAAGCCGGCGATGTTCGGCGTGCCGGCCTCGAACTTGTGTGGTGGCGCGGCGAACGTGGTGCCGTCGAAACGCACCTCGCGAATCATCTCGCCGCCGCCGAAGAACGGCAGCATCGCCTCCTGGTGCTCGCGCCTCGCCCACAGCGCACCGGTCCCGGTGGGGCCGAGCATCTTGTGACCGGTGAACGCATAGAAATCGCAACCCAGCGCCTGCACATCGACCGGCCGGTGTGGCACCGCCTGCGAGCCGTCGACCAGCAGCGGTATACCGCGCTTGCGGCATTCGCGCGCAATTTCGCGCACCGGGTTGACCGTTCCCAGCACGTTGGAAACCTGGGTGACGCAGGCCAGTTTCACTTCCGGCGTGAGCATGGCGAGATACTGCTCGACGAGCAGCTCGCCACGCTCGTTGATCGGCGCCGCCTTCACCGTGGCGCCACTGCGCCCGGCCACCAGCTGCCACGGCACGATGTTGGCGTGGTGCTCCATCGTCGTGGTCAGGATCGCATCGCCAGGCCTCAGCCGCGGCAGCGCATAACTGTAGGCGACCAGGTTGGTGGCCTGGGTGGTGCCGGAGGTGAGGATCAATTCGTCGCGCGAGGGCGCATGGATGAAGCGCGCCAGCTTGTCGCGCGCGCCTTCATAGGCCGCAGTGGCCTCTTCGCCCAGCTGATGCACCGCACGCGACACGTTGGCGTTGTGCTGGCGGTAGTGCGTGTTCATCGCCTCGATCACCGCCAGCGGCTTCTGGCTGGTGTTGGCATTGTCGAAATAGACCAGCGGCTTGCCGTGCACCGTGCGCGACAACAGCGGGAAATCCGCGCGGATGCGCTGGACGTCGAAGACGGTGGGTGTGCTGGCTTGTGCGTTCATTCGCTGGAATCCGGTAAGTGCCACCCTCTGCGCGCCGCCGGATGACTTGCTCCGAAGGCCAGGGTGAGCATGGACATCACGCAGGCAATTGCTCGATCAGCAGGCGCGACAGATGCTCGCGCAACTCGGCGTTCGGCAAGTCATCCAGTACGGCCCGGCAGAACGCGGCGGTCAACACGGCACGCGCCTCGGCCAGTGGAATGCCACGCGAACGCAGGTAGAACAGCGAGCGTTCGTCGAGCTGACCGACGGTGGCACCGTGTGCGGCCTGCACCTCATCGGCGTAAATCTCCAACTCCGGCTTGGTATCGATCTCGGCGCCGGGCGACAGCAGCAGGTTCTTGTTGCCGAGGCTGGCATCGCTGCCATCGGCACCGGGCGCCACCACGATCGCGCCGCGGAATACGCCACGCGCACGGTCATTCGCCACGCCGCGCCAGTTCGAACTCGAGCTGGTGTTCAGCGCCTGGTGGCGGATCGACAACTGGGTGTCGATGTGCTGGCGGCCGTGCGGCATGAACACCCCGCGCGTGTGCAGCCTTGCATCGTCACCGACCAGTTCGACCTGCAGCTCATGCCGCACGAGGGCACCGCCGAGCTCGATCACATGCAGGGTCGCTTCGCCGCGCGCATGCAGACGCAGGCGGCTGTGACGCATCAGGTTCGCCGTGGATATCGCATTCTGCAGCGTGGTGTGGTGCAGCTTCGCACCCTCGCCCACCTCGATGTCGCTGACGAAGGTTGCCAGTTGCGCCCGCTCACCGCTGCCGAGGTGCTGTTCGACCAGGGTGAGCGAGGCGCCCTCGCCCAGTTCGACCAGATTGCGTGCATGCCAGGCCAGTTCCGATTCGCCATCGGTGCCGACGAAGATCAGATGCACCGGCTGCTCGATTGTCGCGTGGGCCGCCACCCGCAGCACCATGCCGTCGCGGGCACTGGCTGCGTTGATTCGCGCAAACGCATCGCCAGCATCATGTGTCCTGGCGCCGGAAGCCGGCCGCGACCAGCCCAAGCGCAGCGGCTCGGCGTCCTCCTTCAGCACCTGCGAAAATGGCTGCAGACTGAGTGCCTCAGGCAGTGCGTCGAGCATTGACAGGTCGGCACGAAAGACGCCGTTGACGAACACCAGTCGCGCGCCCTCGACACCGGGCAGGCCCAGGGCCGCGGAGTCCAGCACGCGGGTCTGCGCGGCCGCGTCGCCATCGGCAAAACGGCGCTGGGCCAGTCCGCGCAGCGCGGTATATTTCCATGCCTCGACCCGGGTATCGGGCAGGCCGCTGGCCGCAAACGTTGCGCGGCTCTCCTGCCGTGCCTCATCCAGCCAGGCAATGCCGCTGGATGGCAATGCTGGCTCCAGCAGGGATTCGACCAACGGCGAGTGCGCCGGCTCGCTCATGCCACGGCTCCCTCGGCAAGGTCGGCATAGCCGTGCTGTTCCAGTTTCAGGGCCAGCGATTTGTCGCCACTCTCGACAATCCGGCCATCGGCCAGCACGTGCACGAAATCCGGCACCACGTAGTCGAGCAGGCGCTGGTAATGGGTGATCATCAGGAACGCACGATCAGGCGAGCGCAGCGTGTTGACCCCTTGCGCCACCTGCTTCAGCGCGTCGATGTCGAGGCCCGAATCGGTCTCGTCGAGAATTGCCAGCTGCGGCTCCAGCACGGCCATCTGGAAGATCTCGTTGCGCTTCTTCTCGCCACCGGAGAAACCCTCGTTGACCGCGCGATGCAGCAGTTCGTCGGAGATCTGCATCACCTTCAGCTTCTCGCGCACCAGCTTCAGGAACTGCATCGAGTCGAGCTCCTTCTCGCCACGCACCTTGCGCTGCGCATTCAGCGCCGCACGCAGGAAATAGGTGTTGTTGACGCCGGGAATCTCCACCGGGTACTGGAACGCCAGGAATACGCCGGCGGCCGCGCGCGCCTCGGGCGCGAGGGTCAGCAGGTCGATGCCGTTGTAGCTCACCGTGCCCTCGGTCACCTCGTAACCGTCACGCCCGCACAACACGTTGCCGAGGGTCGACTTGCCGGCCCCGTTCGGGCCCATGATCGCGTGCACTTCGCCCGCGTTGACGGTGAGGCTGAGCCCCTTGAGGATTTGCTTGCCCTCGACACGGGCGTGCAGGTTTTCGATTTTCAGCATGGTCATGGCAAAGGCCTGAAGAGATTCATTCAATGGGCGACGTCGGCGAGATCGACTGCGCCAGCGCGACGACAGCCTCGCCCGTCATGCGGCAGCACAGCCATTCGCGCATGACGTCGGCACCGATGGATTCGTAGAACGCGATCGAGGGCTGGTTCCAGTCCAGCACCGACCACTGCAGCCGCGGCAGCGATTCATCCACGCAGCGTCTGGCCAACCCGGCGATCAGCGACCTGCCGATGCCGTTGCCGCGAAACGCCGGCCGCACGAACAGGTCTTCCAGGTAGATCCCGGCACGCCCCATGAAGGTGGAGTAGTTGTAGAACCACAGCGCAAACCCGGCCACCTCGCCATCCCATTCGGCGATGTCGCAATGCGCGCGTGGCGTGGCGCCGAACAGGTCACGCTCCAGGTCGGCTTCGCCGGCAATGACTTCGTGCAGCAACTTCTCGTATTCGGCAAGCTCGCGGATCAGGGCCAGGATCTCGGCGACATCCTGCCTGCGCGCCGACCGAAGGCGCAGCCGCGACGGGTCCGGCTTCGATGCGGCATCCATCATCCGACGGCACCTTCCAGCGACACTTCGAGCAGCTTCTTCGCTTCCACCGCGAATTCCATCGGCAACTCGCGGAACACCTGCTTGCAGAAACCGTCGACGATCATCGACACCGCATCTTCTTCCGGAATGCCGCGGGCGCGGCAGTAGAACATCTGGTCGTCGGAGATCTTCGAGGTGGTGGCCTCGTGCTCGACGATCGCGGTCGGGTTCTTCACTTCCATGTACGGGAAGGTGTGCGCGCCGCACTGCTTGCCGATCAACAGCGAATCGCATTGCGTGTAGTTGCGCGCACCCTCGGCCCCTTTTTCCATCTTGACCAGGCCGCGGTAGCTGTTTGAGCTGCGTCCGGCGCTGATGCCCTTGGAGACGATCTTCGACTTGGTGTGCTTGCCGAGGTGGATCATCTTGGTGCCGGTATCGGCCTGCTGGAAGTGATGGGTCAGCGCCACCGAATAGAACTCGCCGACGGAGCGATCGCCGCGCAGCACCACGCTGGGGTATTTCCAGGTGATCGCCGAACCGGTTTCGACCTGGGTCCAGCTGATCTTCGAATCGTCGCCGCGGCAATCGCCGCGCTTGGTCACGAAGTTGTAGATGCCGCCGACGCCATTCTCGTCACCGGGGTACCAGTTCTGCACGGTGGAGTACTTGATCTGCGCGCCTTCCAGCGCAACCAGCTCGACCACCGCCGCGTGCAGCTGGTTTTCGTCGCGCTTGGGCGCCGTGCAGCCCTCGAGGTAGGAGACGTGCGCGCCCTCCTCGGCCACGATCAGGGTGCGTTCGAACTGGCCGGTGTTCTGCGCGTTGATGCGGAAATAGGTGGACAGCTCCATCGGGCAGCGCACACCCTTCGGAATGAACACGAAGCTGCCGTCGGAGAACACCGCCGAGTTGAGCGCAGCGAAGAAGTTGTCGCCGGTCGGCACCACGCTGCCGAGATATTTCTGCACGATCTGCGGATATTCGCGGATCGCCTCGCTCATCGAGCAGAACAGCACGCCGGCTTCGGCCAGCTGTTTGCGGAAAGTGGTGCCCACCGAGACCGAGTCGAACACCGCATCCACCGCCACGCCGGCCAGCGCGGCGCGTTCGTGCAGCGGAATGCCGAGCTTCTCGTAGGTCTCCAGCAACGCCGGGTCGACCTCGGCCAGCGACTTCGGCTGCACCTTGGGCGCGGCGTAGTAGCTGATCGCCTGGTAGTCGATCGGATCAATCTTCAGCTTGGCCCAGTCAGGCCTGGGCATGGTCAGCCAGTGGCGAAAAGCCTCCAGCCGCCACTGCGTCATCCACTCCGGCTCGCCCTTGACCGCCGAGATCGCGCGCACCGTGCCTTCATCCAGGCCCGGCGGCAGGCCGGTCATCTCGATCTCGGTGATGAAGCCGGCCGAGTAGGTACGGCCAAGCACTTCGGCCACATCGGCATTGTCGCGAAGCGTCGCGGCGCTGCTGCTCTGGTTGTTCATGATCTCGTTCATTCGGTGGTGACCCGGCGGGACTTGGCCGGCATCGCGATATCGCTCACGGCCACCGCGGCAATGTGCCGTGACGGACGCGGCGGCTGCGGCTTGAGCATGTCGGCCAGGCTGACCGCGCGCAGCGCGTTGTCGAGCACGTTGTTGACCAGCTGCCAGCTGCCGCGCACGCCGCACTGCGCTTCGCGATCGCACTGGCCATCGGCCACGCTGCATTCGGTCATGCCGATCGGGCCTTCGATCGCCTCGACGATCTCGACCAGCGAAATATCGCCAGCCGGACGGGCCAGGCGGTAACCGCCGTTGACACCGCGGAACGACTCGACCAGCGCAGCGTGGCTGAGCGCCTTGAGCAACTTGCTCACGGTCGGCAATTCCAGATGCGTTTCATCGGCGATCTGTGCCGTGCTGAGCACATCGGCTGGATGTGCGGCAATGCAGGTCATCACCACGGTGGCGTAATCGGTCAGTCGGCTGACGCGGAGCATCGGAGGCGCTCGGGCTTGCAGGCATTGAATCGGGACTAAAATGGTACTGATTCGCGCGACCGGGGTCAATCCCGCCGCATGCACCAGGATCGGGCAAACCATCGTCTCGATTGCCCGCTTATCTTGCGCAGCGCGCCGGCATGGCCGCCGGAATCGAGCGCTGATGCGACATCCGCCAATGGCACGCATCGTGCTGAGTCCAACCCGGACCCAAGCGTCAGAGACATGCCATGAAATGGATCACCGCCATCATCAAGCCATTCACCCTGGACGACGTGCGCGAGGCACTGGCCGAAGCTGGCGTGCAGGGCATGACGGTCACCGAGGTCAAGGGCTTCGGCCGCCAGCACGGGCACACCGAGCTGTATCGCGGCGCCGAGTATGTGGTCGACTTTCTGCCCAAGCTGAAGATCGAGCTGGCGGTAACCGACGAACAGGCCGAACACGCGATCGAGGCGATCGGCAACGCGGCCCGCACCGGCAAGATCGGCGACGGCAAGATTTTCGTGGCCGACCTGGAACAGGTCATCCGCATCCGCACGCAGGAGGTCGACGCCGATGCGCTTTGATCAAGAACGAAGCATGCGGCATCGCGCACCGGGAAGCGGACGAAACCGCGTGCCGGTTCGTCTGGCCGCGTGCTGCAGCCTGCTGCTGCTTGCCGTCCCGGCCCACGCGCAGGGTGCGCCTGCGCCTTCGCTCGACCATGGCGACACCGCCTGGATGATCGTCGCCAGCATGCTGGTGCTGATGATGACCATTCCGGGTGCCGCACTGTTCTATGGCGGCATGGTGCGAGCCAAGAACCTGCTCTCGGTATTGATGCAGTGCTTCGCCCTCACCGCCCTGGTCAGCGTGCTGTGGATCTTCTACGGCTACTCGCTGGCCTTCAGCACGGAAGGCATGCACGCCGGCGCGGTCAACCTGCACTCGTTCATCGGCGGCCTCGATCGCACCCTGCTGGCCGGGTTGAAACCGGACTCGATGTACCAGACCGTGCCGGAAAGCGTATTCGTGATGTTCCAGATGACGTTCGCCATCATCACTCCGGTGCTGATCATCGGCGCCTTCGCCGAGCGCATGAAATTCAGCGCCATGCTGTGGTTCAGCGGCCTGTGGCTGACTTTCGTCTACCTGCCGATGGCACACATGGTGTGGGGCGGGCCAGGTTCGCTGCTCGGTGACATGGGCGTGATCGACTTCGCCGGCGGTACCGTGGTGCACATCAACGCCGGCATCGCCGGCCTGGTCGCCTGCCTGGTGATCGGCAAGCGGCGTGGCTGGCCATCCACCCACATGCCGCCGCACAACCTGGGCTACACCGTGGTCGGCGGCAGCTTGTTGTGGCTGGGCTGGTTCGGTTTCAACGCCGGCTCGGCACTGGCTGCCAACGGCACGGCCGGCATGGCCATGCTGACCACGCAGATCGCCACTGCGGCGGCAGCGATCGGCTGGATCGGCGTGGAATGGCTGATCCATCGCCGCGCCAGCGTGCTCGGCATCGTCTCCGGCGCCGTCGCCGGCCTGGTCGCCGTGACCCCGGCCGCCGGCACGGTCGGGCCCGGCGGCGCGCTGGTACTGGGCCTGCTTGCCGGCGCGGTGTGCTATTTCACTGCCACCCGGCTCAAGCACTGGCTGCGCTACGACGACGCACTCGACGTGTTCGGCGTGCATGCCGTGGCCGGCATCGTCGGTGCCCTGCTCACCGGCCCGCTGGCTTCGGCGTCGCTGGGTGGCTTCGGCAACGTGGCCAGTATCGGCGGGCAACTCTGGACCCAGGCCAAGGGCGTCGGCTTCACCGTGATCTGGAGCGGACTGCTGAGCTGGCTGATCCTGAAGCTGGTCGACTGGACCATCGGCCTGCGTGTCACTGACGAGCAGGAGCAGATCGGGCTGGATCTGGCACTGCACGAGGAGCGTGCCTACAACCTTTCATGAGGACCTCGCCGCGCCCGCCCACACGGCAGGTCGAACCCGCCGGCATGCCGGTTCAACGCACGCCGCGCACGGGCTGAATCGCCCACGCGCCCAACGCGACCAGGATCGCCGCGATGATGAACAGCGGCGAATACATCCCGCCGCTCGCATACAGGACCGCCGGAGCCAGCGCCGGCATCAGTGACTGCGGCAGGACGCTGGCAATATTGAATATGCCGAGGTTCCTGGCCGCATGGGTTTCGCGATCCGGCAATACATCGGTCACCAGGGCAAGGTCGACTGCCGTGTACATGCCCTGCCCGGCGCCGCTGATGGCCATGCCGACGAGAAACCACGGATACGACGTGGCGAATGCAATCACCAGCAAGGCCAGCATGTAGATCAATGCCGCACCGGACACGAATGCCTTGCGTCGTTCGACAGCGTCCGACCACCGGCCCACGACGCCACTGAAGAACACCACCGCAGCGGACTGCACCAAGGTGGACAGCAGGATCAGGTGCGGCACCTCGGCCGACGTGCGCCCCAACTGCCTGATCAGGTAAAACCCCTGATAAGTCAGCAATACGGAGACACCGGAAAACAGCAGGAACCGGCTGCACCAGGTCCAGCCAAAATCGGGAAAACGTCGCGGACTTATCCAGAAGCTGCCAAGGAACTCGCGCCATGCATAATGGGGCCGATTCGCGACAGCCAGGCGGCGATCCGGCAGCACGCAGACCAGACAGAACACGCTTGCCACAGCAATCGCCGCCGGCACCAGGAACATGGCCAGCGTCGAATGCGAAAGCGCCTGCACCAGGCAGGTGCCACCCACCATGCCCACCGGCATGCTGATGCCCACCATGCCGGATACCGTACCGCGCTGATGATGAGGCACCTGGTCGGACAGGATCGGCACCAGGGCCGCCAATTGCGCGTTGTAGGCAAGCTGCGTGATGCACCAGCCAAGCAGCACCTGCGGGATCGAGTCCGCTCGCGCGACAATCGCCAGCCCGACCAGACCGCCGAGCGCACCAACCATCAGCCAGGGCCGGCGCATGCCCAGGCGCGAAGTCGTGCGATCCGAAAGCTGGCCGAAGAACGGGTTGCCGAACAGCGCGAGCAGTGCGCCGATGCTCATGATCAGGGACAGGCTGCCAGCCGCGTGCAGCGGATCGATCGCACGCACCCGCAACGTCAACCCCACCAGAATCGGCGAAAGCAGCGCCATCCACAGTCCCGTGTAACACGCCACATATGCCGAGATGAATTTCCATCCCACGGGCTCCGGTTCCGCCAGCGGAACAAACAGGGCAGACCCTGGCAACATGGATTCAGGCTGGTCGTTGCGCATCGTCGGGGCACCCTGGGTCAGCCTGCATCTGCAGACGCCATCGCGGAAGCTGTGGGCAGATGCTCACAGCTTGCCAGACGACACCGTGGATGCGCGCAACTGCAATTGATAAGGAACACGCGTCTGCTGCTGCATGGCGGGATCGCGGATCGACTGCAATACATACTCCACCGCCAACTGCGCCATTTCACGGCAAGGCTGATGCACGGTCGTCAGATCCGGCGAAACCAGCTGCGACACGGGCGTGCCGTCGAAGCCGCATACCGACAGATCGTGCGGCACCGACAAGCCGCGTTCGTAGGCTTCGCGCATGACGCCGCAGGCCATGTCATCGTTGGCGGCAAAGATCGCCGTGGGCGGGTCGCGCAGATCAAGCAACGCCCTGGCGCCCGCCACGCCGGATGCAAAGGCGAAGTCTCCCACCGTCACCAGCGACTCGTCGTACGCGATGCCGTTCCTGCGCAGCGCATCGCGATAGCCGTTCAAACGCCATACTTGCGCGCCGTGCCCTTTCAGGCCGGTGATGTGGCCGATGCGGCGATGCCCGAGCCTGATCAGATGCTCGACCATCTCGGCTGCCGCCTTGCGCTCGTCGAAGCCGATGTCGATGCGCGACTGGCGTGACTTCGAGGAAATCGTCGCATAGCGCATGTCCAATTCGTCCAGCCGTTGCAGCAATTTGACGTTGTTTGAATGAGGCGGCACCAGCACCAGCGCATCCGGACGATGCTGGGCCACGAAGTTGTCGACCCGGATCACCGTGTCGTCCGTTGCCTCCAGCGGGTGCAGGACCAGGTTGTATGGCGTCTCCCTGCACGCCTGCAACACACCCACGATCAACTCCATGACGTAGTTGGAACCGGATGTCGGGTTGTCGTACAGCAGCGCCACCAGGTGCGAGCGGTTTCCGGCCAGGCTTCGTGCCGATGCATTGGGTACGTAGTTGAGCGCCTTGATCGAAGCCTCGATGCGCGCGCGCAGTTTGGTACGAACGGTAGGATGACCGTTGATGAAACGGGACACCGTCTTGGTGGATACGCCGGCATGCGCGGCGACGTCTTCGATTCTCGCTGGCATGTATCTGCAGCCCTGCCCATGTGGCACCTGATCGGCCCATCGTACTGGAAGCGGATGGCGGGCAGCCACGTGGCCCGAAATCAGTTTCAAATGAAAATGACAGCGCTTGTACTTTTGTATTGACAGCGCTTGTACTTTCGAATAATTTGCGATCGACCATCCATCCTTTGCGCCCGACGCGCAATCGAAAGGAGACAGGGAGATGCCCGTTCAATGGCTTGCCTGCAACATGCCCCGCGACGCGTCCGCCGCGATTCGCCGCCGTGCCTCGTGCGCCATCACGCGGTCATGCCCTACTTGCCTGGCGGCGACCTGCGCCGCCACTGCGCAACCCACCCCGATGGACATGCCATGCATCGTCGAGACTTTCTGCGCCTGAGCGCCGCCCTGAGTGCCGGCCTGCTGACCGCCACCAGCCACGCCGAGCGAGTCGGCAGCATCGCCATGCCGCGCGCCAAATCCGGTGCAGAGCCTGCTGCCGGCGATTTTCCCGAGGGCTTCCTGTGGGGTGCGGCAACGTCCGCGTACCAGATCGAAGGCGCCTGGAACGTGGATGGCCGCGGCGAATCGATCTGGGATCGCTTCTCGCACACCCCTGGCAAGATCAAGGGCAACACCAACGGCGACGTTGCCTGCGACAGCTATCGGCGCTATCGCGAGGACATCGCGATCGCCAGGCAGCTTGGCATGAAGACGATGCGCTTCTCGCTCGCCTGGCCACGGGTACAGCCGGATGGTCGTGGACCGGCCAACCCGAAGGCGCTCGATCACTACAAGCGCTACATCGATGCATTGCTGGAGGCCGGCATCCGCCCGTTCCCGACCCTGTTCCACTGGGATCTGCCGCAAGCCCTGGAAGACGCGGGCGGCTGGCCGAACCGGGACACCGCGCAACGACTGGCCGACTACGCGCAGATCGTGACCTCCGCGCTCGGTGACCGCGTCCGTCAATGGACGATCCTCAACGAGCCTTACGTATTCACCGTGCTGGGTTATGGCCTCGGCATACACGCGCCCGGACGCAAGGATCAGCTGGCATGCCTGCGCGCAACCCATGTCGCCAATCTGGCCCAGGGCCTTGCCTTTCAGGCGATCAAGGCGGTCGACCCGAAGCTGGAGGTCGGCGGTGCATACAGCGTCGGCCCGACCAAACCGGCCACCTCGTCGGCGGCCGACAAGGCGGCCGCCGAGCGGCAGTACAAGTTCAGCAACCTTTGGTACGTCGAACCGGCGCTGAAGGGACATTACCCGGAAGGCGTGCTGCCCGCCGACAAGCTGCACCACCTGCTCGGCTTCCGCGATGGCGACGAGCAACGCCTGCGGGCACCGCTCGATTTCATCGGCCTCAACTACTACATGTTTTCCTACGTGCGCGACAACCCGCGCTTTCTTGTACCGGGCCTCGATCCCGGCCCGGTGCCGGAGCCGGCGACACCGGTGTACGAACGCACCGATTTCGGCTGGCCGATCTACCCGCAGGGCCTGCACGACATCGTGCTGGAAATGGCCGCGCATACCGGCAACATACCGATCGAGATCACCGAAAACGGCGCAGCCTACAACACCGCACCGGGCCCCGATGGCCGGGTCCGTGACGCGAAGCGCATCGCCTATACGCGCGCCCACCTGCAGGAACTGGCACGAGCGATCCGCAGTGGCGCGCCCGTGCGGGCCTACCACCACTGGAGCCTGCTCGACAACTTCGAATGGGCCGAGGGTTTCACCCAGCGGTTCGGCCTGGTCTACGTGGATTTCAAGAACGGCCAGAAACGCATTCCGAAGGATTCGGCCGCCTGGTATGCCAAGGTCATCGCGGCAAACCGCGTCGTCTAGCACGTCTTCGCAAGCCCGTCTTGAACAACGCAACAACGCTTTATCGCAGCAACACACTGACACAATGATTTATCCGGGGAGGGGAAATCACCAATGAACAGACTGCTACCCGTACCACACAAGCGCCTGCTGGCATCCGCACTGCTGGCCGCGCTGAGCTGCCCGACGTACGCGCAGGCTGCAACGCCGCAAGCGACCGGGTCCGAGACATCGCCTGCGAAAGCAGCTTCCACCGAGTCGGCGACGACACCGGACAGCTCGCCAAAGGACGTCAAGAAACTGGCTGCCGTCACCGTGACCGGCATCCGCTACAGCCTGGCGCAATCGGCGCTGATCAAGCGCACCTCGCAAGGCGTGGTCGACGGCATCGTGGCCGAGGACATCGGCAAGTTCCCCGACACCAACCTGGCCGAGTCCCTGCAGCGCATCAGCGGCGTGTCGATCGACCGATCCGCCATCGGCGAAGGCTCGAAAGTCACGGTGCGCGGCATCGGCCCGGATTTCAACCTGGTGCTGCTGAACGGCCGGCAGATGCCTGGCGCCAGCATTCTCGATACCGGCGCCTCCGGCTCGCGCTCCTTCGATTTCGCCAACCTGTCCTCCGACGCGATTTCCGAAGTGGACGTGTTCAAGACCAGCCGCGCGAACATCCCGACCGGCGGCATGGGTGCCACGATCGACATCAGGACCGCCCGCCCGCTCGACAACCCGGGCCAGCATGGCAGCGTCGGCCTGAAGCTCATCAACGACCAGTCCGCCAGAAACCTGCCTGATTCGATGAAGGGCAACGTACTGACGCCGGAGCTGTCGGGCATCTACAGCAACACGTTCGACGACGGCAAGTTCGGCATCGGCTTCAACGGCAGTTACTCCAAGCGCGACCTCGGCTATTCCCAGGTAGGCGTGACCAGCGGCTGGCACAACTTCCAGGGCGACGAGGGTGGCTGGGGCGCGATCCCGGCCTCCGGCGCGCCGGGTTCGGAGAACATCACCAACCGGCCGGGCGCCAACGACATCTACTCGGTGCCGCAAAACCTCGACTACTACGTCAACGGCGCCACCCGCACGCGCACCAACGGCCAGCTGGTATTCCAGTACGCCCCCACCGACAGCCTGACGACGACGCTGGACTACACCTACGCCGAGAACAAGATCCAGACCCGCCGCAACGACCTCTCGGTATGGTTCAACTTCGGCCCGTCGACCAGCTCGTGGACCAACGGGCCGATCGCCGCACCGAACAATTATTCGGAAACCATCGATCCGGTGGCCAGCCCCGCCGATCTGGCCATGGCCGGTGGCGAGTACGGTACCCGCGCCAAGTTGCAGTCCCTGGGCCTGAACCAGAAATGGAAGGCTACCGACAACCTCAATTTCGAGTTCGACGGACATCACTCGGTGGCCACCGATGGTGCCGACAGCCCCTACGGCTCCAATGCCACGATCGGCACCGCGGATTTCGTGCGCGGCACGACCGGGGTGGACTTCTCCGGTGCGTTCCCGGTGCTCAACGTCGAACTCCCGCCCGGCGAGACGCAGCTCGACCCGTCGAAGATGCTGGTGACCGGCGCTTCCTTCCGCAACAGTTACATGCGCTCGGAAGTCGACCAGGGCCAACTCAAAGGCGATTACACATTCGCCGACGAGTCACGCCTGGATTTTGGCGTCGGCACCACCCTGGTGAAGAACCGGTCGGCTTATGCCTACAACGAGGAGGACGACTGGGGCGGCATCACCGGCACCACGTCCGCGGACTACCCGGCCTCGCTCTGGCACGCCGACAACATGGGCAACTACTTCGGACAGTTCAGCCAGTCCGGATCACCCGATTTCACCGATGCCTTCTACACCTGGAACTTCGACCAGGCACGACAGGCGGCGCTGGCGGCATGGCAGAAGGCAGGCAACGCGCCCTTCGATTTCCTTGCCCCGAAAACTTTCACCTACGACAGCCGGGTACAGGAACGATCCAAGGACGCCTATGCGCAATGGAGCAAAACCTGGAACTGGAGCATGCCGTTCCATGCCGCTGTCGGCCTGCGCTACGAGAAGACCACCATCAGCTCAAGCGCGCTGGTACCCATCGTCACCGGCATCCAGTGGCAATCGGCGAACGAATTCAACACCGTCACCGGGCCATCGGGCTTCACCACGCTCACCGGCAAATACAGCTATCTGCTGCCCAACGTGGATCTGAGCCTGGATGTCACCGACAACATCATCGTGCGCGGCAGCTACAGCCGCACCATCGGCCGGCCCACCTGGGACCAGATCCAGGGCGGGCAGTCGCTGGCCGCACTGGTTCGCGTCGATGGCGGCACCGGCAGCGAGGGCAACCCGAACCTGAAGCCGCTGGTATCGGACAATTTCGATCTGTCGTTCGAGTGGTACTACGGTGACGCAAGCTACGTGTCACTGGGCTACTTCCGCAAGAACATCGACAACTACATCGGCACCACGCAGGTAAACGAGACACCCTTCGACCTGCACACGCCGGTGGGCGGAGCGTACTGGAACGAAGCGCTCACCCATGGCTGTGCGGCTACCGACATGGTCTGCATCCGCGACTACATCTTCGCCAACCACAATGGCGATCCCGGCGTGACCAAGACCGGCACCGACTCCACCGGCCACGCCACCGGCACGATCGCCGGCCAGCCCGGCGACCCGATTGCATCTTTCCGCATCACCACCCCGGCCAACCAGGAATCGGCCTCGCTGGATGGACTGGAGCTGGCCTGGCAGCAGATGTTCGGCAACAGCGGCTTCGGCATCGCGGCGAACTACACCTACGTCCATTCCGGCCTGACCTACGACAATTACGTGATCGGCCAGCAGTTCGCGCTGGTGGGCCTCAGCGACTCCGCCAACCTGGTGCCGTTCTACGACAAGGGGCCATGGCAGATACGCGTGGCATACAACTGGCGCGGCCAGTTCCTGTCTTCGCTGTTCGACGGCGCCGGAGCCAATCCGATCTACGTGGAGCCTTACGGCCAGGTGGACTTCAGCGTGGGCTACCAGTTCAACAAGCACCTTTCCGCGCAACTGCAGGGCATCAACGTCACCGACGAAACCATGCGCTCGCACAGCCGGGCCTACAACGATCTGGAGTACGCCACCCAGAACGGCCGCCGTTTCATGCTGGGGGTCAACTACAAGTTCTGATGCAAGACGGCACGGGCTTGCCGTCCCCGACCCTCGACGAGGGCGGCACGCCCGATCCCTGTGGGATGATGTTGCCCTTGGCCGTCCGACCGACTTCCAGGGAAACGGTTCCGCGAGCATCACCCGACTGCGACCCCAGCCCATGGCCCGTCACGCTTTACTCAACAACGTCGATCACCGGGACCTGCGCGTCGACACCACGCACGCAGCGGCCTTCGGCGACGACCTCATGCTGTCGCTCACCTTTCCCGGCGAGTTCCGCAGCGTGCAGGCGCACTACCCGATCGTGTTCCACAAGGCACCCGATGAACGCTTCCAGCCGGTAGCGCTGTTCGGCTTCCGCGAAGGCCAGAACCTGTTCCTGCATGAGGCGCAATGGCAGGCCGGCTACATTCCGCTGGCCGTTGCCCGGCAACCTTTCCTCATCGGCAAGGATGGCCAGGGCTCGCAGGTCATGTATATCGACCTGGACAGCCCGCGCGTGGGAACGACCCAGGGTGAGCCACTGTTTCGCGAACATGGCGGCACCACCGATTTTCTCGAACACGCCAATGCCATGCTGCAAACCCTGCACGAGGGCGTGAGCGCCACGCCCGCCTTCATTGATGCGTTGATGCAGCACGACCTGCTCGAATCCTTCGTGCTCGATATCGACCTGATCGACGGTACCCGGCAACGCGTGACCGGCTTCCACACGATCCACGAGGAACGCCTGCGCGAGCTGGGCGATGCGGCGCTGACCGCCCTGCACCGCGCCGGCCACCTGCAGGCGATCTACATGACCATCGCCTCGCTGTCGAACCTGCGCCCCATGATCGATCGCATGAGCCAGCGCGATGCCGACACTCGATAAACCGATACGCGAAATCTCCGGTCTCGACTGGCGCGCACTGCCGGACCATTTGCTGCGCAGCGACGGGCCCGTGGTGCTGCGCGGGCTGGTCGCCGACTGGCCGCTGGTGCAAGCCAGCGGCGGCTCGCCACAGCAGGCCATCGAATATCTGCGTCGCTTCGCACGCGATGCCGACGTCGTCACCATGCTGGGACCGCCGGAGATCGGCGGTCGCCTGTTCTACAACGACGACATGAGCGGCTTCAATTTCCGCACCGAGCGGCCGCGACTCGGCGCGGTGCTGGATGCGCTGCAACGACAGCTCCACGACAAGCAAGCGCCGATGATCTATCTCGGCTCGACCACCGTCGAAACCTTCTTCCCCGGGCTGGACGCGGACCATCGCGTGGAGATGGGCGAGCGCGATCCGCTGTACAGCATCTGGATCGGCAACCGCACACGCATCCCGGCGCACCAGGACATTCCCGACAACCTCGCCTGCGTCGCTGCCGGCCGCCGCCGCTTCACCCTGTTTCCACCCGACCAGTTGGCCAATCTCTACATCGGCCCGCTGGATTTCACGCCTGCCGGTCAGGCTGTCAGCCTGGTCGACTTCGCCGCACCGGATCTCCAGCGCTTTCCGCGCTTCGCCGAGGCACAACGACATGCCCAAGTCGCCGTGCTGGAGCCCGGCGACGCGCTGTTCATCCCCAGCCTGTGGTGGCACCACATCGAGGCGCTGGATGCGTTCAACGTGCTGCTGAACTACTGGTGGCGACAGTCGCCGGACTACATGGACACGCCGATGAACGCGCTGATGATGGCGATCCTGAGCCTGCGCGATCTGCCGCCGGCTGAACGTGCGGCATGGCAGGAAATCTTCCGCCACTACGTTTTCGATAACGCCGAGAGCACCGCCGCCCATATTCCCGCATCCGCACGAGGCGTGCTCGCGCCGCTCGACGCCGACATCGCCCGCCAGTTGCGGGCGCGGCTGCTTCAACGCATCAACCGCTGAATCCAGCGAAGGCCAGGTCCCGTGTCGCACGCCAATCCCGTTCCAGCTGCCGCGCCGATCCGGCGCGTCGTGATCGCCGGCGGCGGCACCGCCGGCTGGATGGCCGCCGCCGCATTGTCGCGCACGCTCGGCAAACATCTGCACATCGTCCTGGTTGAATCGGACGAGATCAGCACGGTAGGCGTGGGCGAATCGACCATTCCGCCCCTGGTAGGTTTCCACCGCCTGCTCGACATCAACGAGCAGGCGTTCATGGCCGCCACCCAGGCCACGATCAAACTGGGCATCCGCTTCGAAGGCTGGCGCCATCCGGGCCATCATTATTTCCATGCGTTCGGCGTCACCGGCAAGGATCACTGGACCGCCGGCTTCCAGCATTTCTGGTTGAAGGGACGCGAACGCGGGCTGGCCGGGGATTACGGCGACTACTGCCTCGAACTGCAGGCGGCGCGGGAGTGTCGCTTCGCCCACTTGCCGCACGATGGCATGAACTACGCGTTTCACATGGATGCCGGCCTGTACGCCAGATTCCTGCGCAAGTTCAGCGAAGGCTACGGCGTGCGCCGGGTCGAGGGAAAGATCGTCGAAGTATCCGCCGACCGCGAGCAGCAGCGAATACACGCGCTGCAGCTGGCGTCGGGCGAGCGCATCGAAGGCGACCTGTTCATCGACTGCACCGGTTTTCGCGGCCTGCTGATCCAGCAGGCACTCGGTGCAACATGGGAAGACTGGTCGCAGTACCTGCCTTGCGACAGTGCCGTGGCCGTGCAGACGGCAGCCACCGGCGAGCCGTTGCCATACACGCGTGCGATCGCGCACGAGGCAGGTTGGCGATGGCGCATACCGTTGCAGCACCGTGTCGGCAACGGCCTCGTCTATGCCAGTCGTTTCATGGAGGATGACAGCGCCCGACGCATCCTGCTGGCTCATGTGGACGGGCAGCCGCTGACCGAACCGCGCGTGATCCGCTTTCGCTCCGGCCATCGTCACGACACCTGGCGCGGCAACTGCATCGCGATGGGTCTGGCCGGCGGCTTCCTCGAACCGCTCGAATCGACCAGCATCCATCTGATCCAGCGCGGCGTGCTCCGCCTGCTGCGGATGTTTCCCACTGCCGGCATCTGCCCGACGACGGTGGACGAATACAACCGCCAGACCCGCACCGAAGCCGAGCACATCCGCGATTTCATCATGTTGCACTACCACGCCACCGAACGGGACGACACGCCGTTCTGGCGCGGCTGCCACGATCTGGTACTCCCGGACTCGTTGCGCCATCGCATCGAGATGTTTCGCGAGGGGGGCCACCTATTTCGTGCGCCGCGGGAACTGTTCTCGGAAAGCTCCTGGAGCCAGGTCATGCTCGGCCAGGGCATCATGCCGCGTCAGCACCATCCCTCCGCCGACCTGATGGGCGACGCGGAGCTGTCGCGCTTTCTGGCTGATATCCGGCACGGCATCGAACGCACCATCCGCCAGCTTCCGACCCACCAGGCGTACCTTTCGACGTACTGTCCGGCGGCTCCGCCAGTTCAGGCCTGAAACTGCCGCGCAGGGGCTGCCGGCGGTTCTGCGCGGACGCAGTTCCGGCCCGCGACGGCAGCCCGGGCCCTACAGCAAACCCGACGCACCCGCTAAGCTGCGCATGTTCTTCTCGGCAGCTTTCCATGATCGCCACCCATCGCGCCACCGCCCGCCTCACCTGGCTCCGATCCGTACTGGGAGATGCCACCCTGACGCTTGAACCGGCTTCAGCGGATGCCAGCTTCCGCAGCTATTGGCGCACCCTTCATGCCGGCAAGAGCTGGATCGTGATGGATTCGCCGCCGGCGCAGGAGGATCCCGCACCGTGGCTGGAAATCGGTGCGCGCCTGTCCGCCGCCGGGCTGCATGTTCCCGCGGTGCGGGCGCACGATTTGCAGCAGGGCTTCCTGCTGATCGAGGATCTCGGTTCGCGGCTTTATCTGCCAGCGCTGACCGACGCCACGGCGGATGCCCTGTACGCTGACGCCATGGATGCCCTGTTTCGCATGCAGCGCGACGTCGTGGTGGCTGACATGCCGCCGTACGACCATGCCTTCCTGCAGCGCGAGCTGGAGATCATGCCGGAATGGTTCCTGCGCCGGCATCTCGGCCATGCTCCCGAGTGCGCGGAACGGGATGTGCTGGAGTCGGGGTTTGCCGTGCTGCTGAAAAGCGCACTGGAGCAACCTCGCTGCTTCGTGCATCGCGACTACCACAGCCGCAACCTGCTGATCACCGCGCACAACAATCCCGGAATCATTGATTTCCAGGGCGCCCTGCATGGTCCGATCACCTACGACCTCGCCTCGCTGCTGCGCGACTGCTACATCAGCTGGGATCGTGAGCGCGTCGAGGCATGGGCCGAAAGCTATCGCCAACGCCTGCACGAGGCGCAGCTGATCGACGGTGTGATCGATCGCGGGCGTTTCCTGCGCTGGTTCGATCTGATCGGCCTGCAACGCCACATCAAGGTGCTCGGCATCTTCTGCCGATTGCATTACCGCGATGGCAAGCGCGGCTATCTCGACGACCTGCCGCGGGTCTACGACTACGTGATCGAGGTGGCCGGGCGCTATCCCGAGCTGGCCGATTTCGTGGCCCTGCTTCGGCGCTGCACGGGTGAACGCGACCTGCGCCAGCCGGTGGCCGCATGAGACACGCGCTGATCTTTGCCGCAGGGCTGGGCGAACGCATGCGCCCGTTGACCGATCACACGCCCAAACCGCTGTTGCCGGTGGGCGGCAAGCCGCTGATCGAGTGGCACCTGGAAAAGCTCGCCAGCGCCGGCGTGCATTACGTGGTGATCAACACCTCGCATCTTGCCGAACAGTTTCCCGCCAGCCTGGGCGACGGTTCGCGCTGGGGCCTGCGTATCCGCTATGCCTACGAAGGCCCGGATCCGCTGGAAACCGGCGGCGGCATGTTGAACGCGCTGCCGCTGCTGGGCGCGGAGCCGTTCATCGCGATCAGCGGTGATGTCTGGTGCGACGCCGACCTCGACTGCCTGCCGATGGTGCCGGCCGGGTTGGCGCATCTGCTGATGGTCGACAATCCACCGCATCACGCGGAAGGTGATTTCGCGCTGGACGAACACGGCGTGCTGCACGCCTCTGGCGAGCCGAAGCTTACCTTCAGCGGCATCGGCGTGTTCCGCCCCGAATTTCTGCACGACTGGCAAACGATGGTCGAAGCCCGGTCAGCCGCCTCGACCGCACCGGCATCGTTCAAACTGCGGCCGATCCTGAATCACGCCATCAGCCGGCATGCCGTCACCGGCACAAGGCATGACGGCTTGTGGACTGATGTGGGAACGCCAGCCCGACTGGCCGACATCGATGCCTGCCTGCGCATCGCGGACCACCATCCCGCCACATGAAATCAGGGCGAGGCCGGCTTCGTTGACACCTGGTGCACCGTCATCTCGACCCGCATCGTGGTCGCCGGACGAATCACCGCCGGCAAGCCGGGCAGTTGCGCCTGGGTCGTACTGGCAACGGGCGGCGCCGATGGCAAGGTTGCCGGTGTCGGCATGCCCGGCCCGGGCAGCACGATCTTGTTGTCTTTGGCCATCTCCTGGGAACGCGCCGCTTTTTCCGCCTGCGCGGTCATCACGATGATGCTGATGCGGCGATTGACCGGGTCAGCCGGATTCTGCTTGTCGAACGGCACCGATGCAGCCAACCCGACCACCCGCGATATCTTGTCTTCCTGCAGCCCGCCCTCGATCAACGCCCGCCGTGCCGCATTGCCACGATCGGCGGACAACTCCCAGTTGCTGTAGCCACGATCGCTGCTGTACTTGGCGTCGTCCGTATGACCGGAAATGCTGATCTTGTTCGGCACGCTGTTGATCGATGCCCCCAGCTCTTCCAGGATCTGCACCGTGTAAGGCTTGAGCGTCGCGCTGCCGATGTCGAACATCGGCCGATTGAGCTTGTCGACGATCTGGATCCGCAGGCCTTCGGAGGTGATGTCCAGCAGCAACTGATCCTTGAATGGCGCCAGCGCCTGGCTGCTCTGGATCGCGGCATTCAATTGCTTGAGCAGCTCCTCCAGACGTTTCTTGTCCTGCTCGCGCGCCTGCTTGAGCGCTTGCTCGGCATCTGCCTTGACGATCGGTGCGCCTGCCGCGTCCTTGCCTGGCCCATGCGGCAGATTCATCGCGCCGCCGAGCTGGATCATGCTGGTACTGGCGCCGCCCGGCCCCATCTGCCCGGTGGGCGCCACCATCGCCGAGCCCTGCACCAGGCTGGGATTCTTGAAATACTCCGAGACGGCAGCCTTCTGTTCGGGGGTGCCTGCGGCGAGCAGCCACATCACCAGAAAGAACGCCATCATCGCCGTCACGAAATCGGCGTAGGCCACCTTCCAGGCACCGCCATGATGGCCGTGCTTCTGTCGTCCGCCGCGGCGGACAACGATGATTTGTTCGGCCTCACTCATGCCCCGGCCCCGTCACGCGCTCCCTTGAGATGACCCTCCAGGTCCACGAAGCTGGGACGTGCATGGCTCGACAGCGACTTGCGAGCGAATTCCACCGCCACCATCGGGTTGTAGCCGCGCAGATTGGCCATCAAGGCCACCTTCACGCATTCGAACGCCTTGCCATCCTCCTGGGCCTTGCTTTCCATCGCCGAAGCCAGCGGCCCGGCGAATCCGTAACAGAGCAGGATGCCCAGGAACGTGCCCACCAGCGCGCCGGCAATATGTTCGCCGATCTTGGAGGTATCGCCACCGAGTTGCGACATCGTGGTCACGATGCCGAGCACGGCCGCCACGATGCCGAACCCGGGCAGCGCATCGGCCGACTTCATGATCGCCATGGCCGGTGCTTCGGCCTCGTGATGATGCGTTTCCAGCTCCACCTCGAGCAGTTGCTCCAGCTCCATCGGGTTCATGCTGCCGCCCACGATCAGGCGCAGGCAGTCGGTGGTGAACTCGATCAGGTGATGCTCGGCCAGCAATCGCGGATAGGCCGAGAACAATTCGCTGCTGGCAGGGTCCTCGATGTGCGCTTCGAGACTCAGCAAGCCTTCCTTGCGCATCACGCTGAAGATGTCATACAGCATCGAGAGCAGGTCGACGTAATCCCGGTGGCGATAGGCCGGGCCTTTCAGCAATCCCATCATGTCGCGAAAAGCCGCCTTGACGATCTTCGACGGATTGGCGGTCAGGAAGGCCCCTGCCGCGCCACCACCGATGATCAGCAGCTCGTAGGGCTGCCACAACGCCAGCAGCTGGCCATGGGACAGCAGATAGCCACCCAGCACGCTGATGAGAACGACCAGTGAACCGAAAACGACGAGCATGCCAATTCCATTGCGGGATCGGATATCCCTCCATGTGGATATCGACGGCATGCGGAAAAAATTTAGTCCGGTTTCCCATCGCCACACACGGAAACCGGCACTGCATCACGCGTCTGCGGTTCGGAAATGGAAAGGCCCGGCATGGCCGGGCCTTTCCGGATATCGCGTCTGCCAAAAGTGCCTACGGACGACGAGCCAGTTACGGGTTGTCGCGCGT
>DATMTH010000238.1:0-26503 GCA_035564915.1 Rhodanobacter sp. | reverse complement strand
TACCGCCGACCGGCACGCCGGGCGATACTTTCTCCGTCCCGCCAGTCAGGCAATCCGCCGATGATAGTCAGGTGCAAACCGACAACGGAAGTCAGGCGCGAACCGATGACCGGGACACCCAACGCCACCCGCAACGGTGGCGTTTTTCATGGGGCGCTCGCCAGCCTTACATGTGACTTACACAAGAAAAAGCCCGCTGGGTGAGAGCGGGCCAAGTCTTTGTTCAAATGGTGGCCGGGGACGGAATCGAACCGCCGACACGGGGATTTTCAATCCCCTGCTCTACCAACTGAGCTACCCGGCCGGGAACCTGGCGATCAAGCACAACCGGGAGGGTTGGTGTTGATGCGTGGAGCCGCGCATTAAACCGAATGCGCGCGCTTTCGTCAAGGCTCGGCTGGCGGTGGGGTGAAGCCGGCGGCCTGGGCGACGTCGCCGCCGAACAGGAAGTTCTCCATTTGTTCGGCGAGGTATTTGCGCGATTTCGGATCGAGCGGGTTGAGCCGGTACTCGTTGATCAGGGTGGTCTGGTGGGCCAGCCATTGCTGCCAGGCGGCCTTGGAGATTTCGGCGTAGATGCGCTGGCCAAGCGGACCGGGCCAGGGCGCGAAGTCGAGGCCCTCGGTGTCGATGTCGAGTTTGCTGCAATGGATGGTGCGGGTCATCGGTTTTCCTTGGTACAGCGTTTTGCAGGAGCGTGCTTCGCGCGAATGCTGCTACAACAAGGGCAGGGTCGTCAGCAGGGTGCGTACCGGCGCGGGCAGGCCCAGTGCGGTCAGCTCGGCGGTGCTGCACCAGCGCAGTTGTGGATTATCGGCGATGGGTGGTGGCGTTGTCGCGCGATCGAACAGCAGCGGCTCGATGTTCAGGCGGTAGTGGCTGAACACGTGGGTGAATGATGCGAGTGTCTGGGCGTCGTCGATCTGCGCATGTTGCTGCGCGATGCGCCAGGCGCTGCCGGGATCGGCCGCTTCGGGCAGGCTCCACAACCCGGACCAGACGCCTTGCGGGCCGCGTCGCTCCAGCAGGATGCGGCCGCGCTCGTCACGCAGGATCAGCATGACGGTGCTGCGGGTGGGAATGGATTTCGGCGGCTTGCGACCAGGCAGTTGTTCGGTGAGCCCATCGCGACGGGCGACACAGTCCGTGGCCAGCGGGCATGCCTCGCAGCGCGGGCGGGTGCGCAGGCACACGGTGGCGCCAAGATCCATGATCGCCTGGGTGTAGTCGGCGACACGGTTGTTCGGGGTGTGGTTTTCGGCGTGCAGCCACAGTTGCTTTTCCACCGTGCTGCGGGCGGGGTCGCCATGGATGCCGTGGTAGCGGGTGAGCACGCGCTTGACGTTGCCGTCGAGGATGGCGAAGCGCAGGCCGTGTGCCTGCGCCAGGATCGCGCCGGCGGTGGAGCGGCCGATGCCGGGCAGTGCGTTCAGCGCAGCGAAGTCACGCGGCAACTCGCCGCCATGTTGTTCGACGCAGAGCTGTGCGGCGCGATGCATGAAGCGTGCGCGGCGGTAGTAGCCGAGGCCGGACCACAGCGCCAGCACGGTGTCTTCGTCGGCGGCGGCGAGATCGCGCAGGGTCGGCAGTGTGTCGACGAAGCGTTCGAAGTAGCCGAGCACGGTGGCAACCTGGGTTTGTTGCAGCATCACTTCGGACAGCCATACGCGGTAGGCGTCGCGGCGGCCATCTCCGATCATCTGCTGCCATGGCAGGTCCTTGCGGCCGTGCTGGTCGAACCAGCGCAGCAGGCGAGAGGCGACACTTCTGCTCATGGATTCTTTGCGTCGGATGCGGGTCCCGCCGCACTGCTGGCAGCGGCAGGCAGGCTGTCGCCGGCTTGCATGGTGAGCCCCTCGATCTTGATGCCGCCGGTGTCGATGCTGCCGATTTCGGCGTGGCCATCGATGGCCGGTATCGACAGCTGCGGGTGCTCCGGATCGTTGAGCAGACTCCACCAGCGGGCCAGCGCCAGTGGCGGCAGGCGCAGGTCGGCGTGATTGTCGGGGCCATCCAGCTTCAGCGCCAGCAGCAGCGGCTTGTTCTGGTTGGCGGGAGTGAGCGCGAGGGAGATGTCGTACAGCCCGGCGCCGGCACGATCGAGTTTGCCGGCGAGGCTGGCTGCGGCATCGGCGGCGCCGTGCCAGTGCGCGCTGCCGTTGAGCGCGAGGTTCACGGCACTGCCTTGCGACAGGTGCAGGCTGATCTGGTTGAGTTGCAGCGTGGTTTTGTCGATCCGCGGTGTGGCAGACAGCCGCAGTCGCCATGGTTTGCCGGCGACCGTGGCGGCCAGGTTGAGCGGGAATGGCTTGCCCGAGATCAGGTGGCCGGCCTGGAGGGTGACATTGTCGAGCAACAGCTCGTTGCCGCGCACCACGCTGCCGCGGCTGATCGTGACGCCGGTATCGATGCGGGGGATGTTCGGCGTGGCGCTCTGTGCATGTTCGGGCAGCGCCATCATCCACGCCTGCAATGCGTCGAGGTCGACGCGGGGTGCATCAATTTCCAGTTGCGAAATGACCGTGGGGCCGCCGAGCAAGGTATGCCATGGCAGCACCAGACGACCGCGCGCCGCAAGCAGGATGGGCGCGCTGGCCCCTTCGGCGTTGAGCGTGATGCCGCTCAGTTCCAGCGCGGGTTGCGGGAACAGGCTGGGACTGGCCGGGCTGGCCAGGTTCAGCTCCAGCCCGGCGGCGCGGGCCTGGGTTTGCAGCATCGCGGTGAAGCGCTCGGGCTGCAGCAACAGGTACAGGGCCAGGATCAGCGCCAGCGCCGCGACCGCGGCGACTGCGCCAAGCGCAAGCAGGGTCAGCCGCAGTCGGCGCGACATGGGCTTGGTTCCCGCCGACATGGATCAGTCATGTTGCTGCCCGCCGCCAAGGCTGGCCGGAAGCAGGCCGTCGACGAACGCCTCGGCTTCGAACGCACGCAAGTCGGTGGCGGTTTCGCCGAGGCCGACAAAGCGGATCGGCAGGCCGAATTCCCGTGCCAGCGCGAATACCACGCCGCCCTTGGCGGTGCCGTCGAGTTTGGTGACCACCAGGCCGGTGACGCCGACGATCTGGCGGAACTGGCGTACCTGGTTGACCGCGTTCTGGCCGGTGGTGCCGTCGATGACCATCAATACTTCGTGCGGGGCATCGGCGTCGAGTTTCTTCAGTACGCGAGCGATCTTGCCCAGCTCGTCCATCAGCCCGCCCTGGGTATGCAGGCGGCCGGCGGTATCGGCGATCAGCACGTCGCTGCCGCGTGAGCGCGCGGCCTGCAGCGCGTCGAAGATCACGCTGGCGGCGTCGGCATCCTGCCCTTGCGAGATCACGGGCACCTGGTTGCGTTCGCCCCAGGTTTTCAGCTGTTCGACCGCGGCGGCGCGGAAGGTGTCGCCGGCGGCGAGCATCACGGCGCGTTGCTCGTCGCGCCATCGGCGCGCGAGTTTGCCGATGGTGGTGGTCTTGCCGGCGCCATTGATGCCGACGACCAGCACCACGAATGGCTGCTTGCCGCGTACATCGAGTGGTTGCTCGACCGGTTGCAGCAGTCCGATCAGGGCCTGGCGCAAGGCAGCCAGCAAGGCCTGCGCGTCGGCAAATTCGCGTTTGTGCATGCGTTTGCGCAGGTCTTCGACCAGCTCGGTGCTGGCCTCGACGCCGACATCGGCGGTGATCAAGATGGTTTCCAGTTCGTCGAGCAAGTCGTCGTCGAGCCTGGGATGGCGCACGAACAGACTGCCCAGCCCGCGGGCGAAGGCGTTGCCGGACAGGCGCTCGCGCCAGCTGCGCCGGGCTGGTGCATCAGCTGCGGTCGGCACGGTGTCTGTCGCTGTCTCGAGGTGGCCGACATCTGGCGGCAAGGCAGCAGCCGCAGCGGGAGTTTCCGTCCGTGCCTGGGGCAGTGACGGGCCGGGGTTTTCCGTTGGCAACGGCTCGCCCGGCGCCTCGTCGGTGGCCGGCTCCGCAGTCGACGCGGCGGTCTTTTTCTTCCAGAACTTGAGCATTGCGATGGGGATTCAAAGACAATGGGCGGCATGCTAACACTCCAACCTGTACTGGCCGCTGAGGGCCCGGCCACTGATGGCGCCTTCCCATGAGCGGTGCACGCAAGCCCGGTTCCGGGCGAATCCGCATCATCGGCGGAAACCTGCGCAATTCGCGGCTGGACGTGCCCGAGCTGGCCGGCCTGCGGCCTACCGCTGAACGGGTGCGTGAAACCCTGTTCAACTGGCTGGCACCGATGATCGAAGGCGCCAGTTGCCTGGATCTGTGCGCTGGCACCGGTGCGCTGGGGATCGAGGCCTTGTCGCGTGGTGCCGGCAGGGTGCAGTTTGTGGAACGCGATCCGCGTGCGGCGGCGGCCTTGCGCGACAATCTGGCCCGGCTCAGGCAAGCGAACGGGCAGGTGGCGGCATTGGATGCGGCGACGTACCTGCTTGGCACGGCGCAGCCGCAGGATCTGGTCTTTCTCGACCCCCCGTTTGCACTCGGGCTGTGGTCGACACTGGCACAACAACTGGAGCGGATGGGCTGGCTTGCTGCTAACGCATTGATTTACGTTGAATCACCCCGGGCGGAAGTATTGCAGTTGCCGCCCGGTTGGCAGCTGCATCGGGAGGCCCGCGCGGGCGAGGTGCGTTTTGCGCTCTATCGGCGCCCGCATCCGTTAAGCTAGGGTCAATTCCGCCGCCATCGACGCTTTCGTCTCGTGAGAAAAACCCTGGGCAATCCACGTTTGGCCATTTATCCGGGTACCTTCGACCCGATCACCAATGGCCATACCGACTTGGTGACACGCGCGGCGCCGCTGTTCGATCGGGTGATCGTGGCGGTGGCCGACAGCTCCAGCAAGGGGCCGAACTTCGGCATCGCCGAGCGGATCACCCTGGCGCGCATGGCGCTGGCCGATCTGCCGAATGTGGAGGTGCGCGGTTTCGACTGCCTGCTGGCCACCTTCATCGAGCAGGTGGGTGCGGGCGTGATCATCCGCGGCCTGCGTGCGGTCTCGGATTTCGAATACGAATTCCAGCTGGCCAGCATGAACAGGCATCTGATTCCGCAGGCCGAGACGCTGTTTCTCACGCCGGCCGAACAATACAGCTTCATCTCCTCGTCACTGGTGCGCGAGATCGGGCGCCTGGGCGGGGACATCTCCGGCTTCGTGCATCCGGCAGTGCAGCAGGCCATGCGCCAGCGCTGGCAGAAAGCACTGAACGATTCCAACCAGCAAACCGAAACAGAAGGTGATAGCCATGCGTAAATTTGTCCTTATTGCGGCCCTCGCGCTGACGGCCTGCCTGACCCTGAGCGCGTGCAGCAAGCACGAAGACGAGCAGCAGGCGTCAACCCAGGCACAGCAGGCGCCGAAGCCGACCGATCCGGCCGATTCGAAGGGCTGGAATGCCTACCTTGGCCAGCTGGTACAGAACAACCTGCAGGGCATGAAGGCCAACCAGCCTTACGCCTACATGGTCACGGCCGGCACCACCGACGACTCCAAGGCGCAGAACGCGCGGCAACTGCAGAGCGTGCAGGATACGGTGGCCCGCGGCGTTTTGCCGGGCAACCTGCTGGCCTTCGGTGGCCCGGTGTCGGCGACCACCGCCGACTTCGTGATTACTGCGTTCAAGGGCGCCAACCCCGGCTCGTTCAAGGACGTGATCGTCGTGTTCATTGGCGACAAGGCCGATGAGCAGCGGGTCGCCGACGCGCTGAAGCCGACTGGCGCAACCTTCCGCTTCGTCGAGATGTAATCAAGAAGCAGGGGCGAGCGGCGTGCGGCAGGAAGTGAGGGATCCTCTCACTCCGGCCGCTCGTTCCTCGCCCCTCTCCACTTTCCCCATGTCACTGAAAATCCTTGATACCTGCGTCAACTGCGACGTCTGTGAGCCGGCGTGCCCGAACAAGGCCATTTCGCTGGGTGAGGAGTTCTACGTGATCGATCCGGCACTGTGTACCGAATGCGTCGGCCATCACGATGAACCGCAATGTGTCGTGGTGTGCCCGGTCGAATGCATCATCAGCGACCCCGGGCACGTCGAGTCGCACGAGCAGCTCGATCTCAAATACCGTTACCTGATGAGCAAGGAATCAGCCGCATGATTTCCCGGTCGAATCGACGCCGGCTGCCGGCCGCTCTGCTGGCGATGTGCCTGTCGCTGATCGGCGGTACGGTGTCCGCGGCCGATACGGCGGTGGCGCCGACACCCATTGCCGCGAGCCGGCAGCGCCCGGGCCATGCGGCGATTGCCAGTGCCAATTTCCTCGCCACCAATGCCGGCCTGTCCGTGTTGGCCAAGGGCGGCAATGCGTTCGATGCCGCCGTGGCGGTGGCCTCGACGCTTTCCGTGGTGGAACCGGAGAGTTCGGGTATCGGCGGCGGTTTCATGGCCGTGCTGCACCGGGCGAAAGATGGCAGCAATGTGTTCATCGATGCACGCGAGACTGCTCCGGCGGCGGTGAACAGCAAGGATTATGTGAACCCGGACGGCAGCCCGAACCGTCAGGCTTCGCTGACCGGCCCGCTGTCTGCGGGTATTCCGGGTGAGCCCGCCGGCCTGGTGCTGATCGCCAGGCGCTACGGGCGGCTGTCGCTGCAACAGTCGCTGGCACCGGCGATCCGGATTGCCCGCGACGGCTTTCAGCCGGACCCGCGTCTGCATGGCACCATTGTCGCCGAACAGCAGGCCCTCAAACGCTGGCCCGCATCTGCCGCCAAGTATCTGGTGAATGGGCAGCCGCCTGCGCAGGGCGCCATCTGGCGCGATCCGGAGCAGGCACGCACGCTGGAGTTGATCGCAGCCCATGGCGACGAGGGTTTCTACCACGGGCCGACCGCCGGCAAGCTGGTGGATGCGGTACGTGCGGCAGGCGGCAACTGGACCCTGGCCGACCTGGCCCATTACCGGGTCAGGGAGCGCACGCCGATCAGCGTGGACTATCGCGGTTACAAGATCATCACCGCGCCACCGCCGTCCTCCGGCGGCGTGGCGATTGCCGAGATCCTCAACATCCTGTCCGGTTTCGATCTGACCGGAATGGATCAGGCGCAGCGCATTCATTACATCGTCGAAGCGATGCGCCGGGCATTTCGCGACCACAACGACTATCTGGGTGATCCGGATTTCGTGAAGATGCCGCTGGACATGCTGTTGTCGCCTTATTACGCCGATGGCCTGCGCCAGGGCATCCTGGCTGATCGGGCTACCCCGTCGTCAATGTTGCCGCGCGCCGAGGCTGCCAGCCCCGGCATGCACACCACGCATTTCTCGATCATCGATGCCGACGGCAACATGGCTGCGGTGACCCTGACCGTGAACACGACGCTGGGTTCGAAATTCGTCGCCGCCGGCACCGGCGTGCTGCTGAACAACGAGATGGACGATTTCGCGCTGGTGCCGAACAAGCCGAATGTCTATGGGCTGCTTGGCAACAAGGCGAATGCGCCGGTCGGTGGCAAGCGCATGTTGTCGTCCATGTCGCCCAGCATCGTGATCGGGCCAAAGCGCACCATGGTGATCGGTTCACCCGGTGGCTCGACCATCATCACCCAGGTGCTGGAAGGCATGCTGGAGTTCATGGATGGCGAGACGGCGCAGCAGATCGTTGCGCACAAGCGCTTCCATCATCAGTACCTGCCGGATCTGGTCATGGTCGAGCCGGGCGCATTCGACCCGGCGACCAGTGCCGCCTTGACGAAAATGGGCTACGTACTGAAGCAGCGTGAGCCGTGGGGCTTCATGAATGTGGTGACCTGGGATCGCAGCAACAATAAACTCGATGCCGCCAGTGATCCGCGCCGGCCCTCGGGACTGGGCAAGGTGCAATAGGTCCGACCATGAAGCTGTTCTCGATCCCCGACAATTCATTGCGACTGGATGGCGTCACCGTGTCGACAGCGGCATGCGAGGCCTGCTGATGGAGTTGCGCAAGGGCATGTCCTGGCGTTCGCTGGCGCTGAATATCCTGGGGGCCATGCTGGTGCTCGCTGGCGTCGGCTTGGCAGCGATGACTGCGCGCGACCTGCTGGCCTATCGCGCGGCGGCCAGCAGGCACGGCGGCGAGGTGATCAATCTGGGCGCCGATGCGTTGCCGCAGGCTGGCCAGCATGGCTACATGGCGCGCATCGTGGGCACGCCGAAGGTGGTCGAGGCGCCGCGCGACCCGGAGTTCAACTTGCGTGTGAACACGCCGGTGCTGGTGCGTCATGTCGAGATGTTCCAGTGGCGCGAAGTGCATGTCGGCGGCAGCATTCACTACGAGCTGGACTGGGTCGATCATCCACTGGATGCCAGCCACTTCGAGGATCCGCACGGTCATGCCAACCCGGGCGGTTTCCGGGTCAGCGGCAAGCAGTTCGATGCAGGACTGGTGCAGATCGGTGGGTTCAAGCTGGGCACGGTGCTGATGCATGCCTTGCCTGGTTCGCAACCGGTCGAGCCGGATATGTCGGCGCTGCCGGAAAATCTGGCGGCCAGCTTCAGCCGTTATCAGGATTACCTGGTGACCAGCGCGCATCCGGGCGACCCGCGCCTGGGTGATTTGCGGGTGAGCTGGTATGCGGTGCCACTGCAGCAGCTGACCATCGTGGGCCGACTGGATGGCGATCACTTGCGGGCAGCGTCCGATGCCAGCGATGGCAAGGGCTACCAGGTGCAGATAGGCAATGTGCCGTTGCTGGACTTGTTTCCCGATCTGCCGACGCCGCCAGAGTCGGTGCTGAGCTGGCGAGTCCTCTCTGTGTTGCTGGCTTCACTGGGGGCGCTGGTGCTGCTCTCGGGGCAGGACCGGCGCAAACGCGACCCCCTGCTGGCGCTTGGACTGGGCGCTCTGGCAGTCAGTGGCGTGGCCTGCGTATTGTGGATCGGCGCCGATGCAGCCAACGTGGCTGGCTGGCTGGCTGTTGCGCTGCTCGGCCTGATGCTTGCCGTATGGCGGCTGCATCGGTCGCGCTGATTTTTCCAGCGGGCCTTCGCGCCCGATGCCCGGACGCGAAGAAATCAGAAGTCGGCAACCGGCGTCAGTGCCGGTGCCGTTTGCCGGCTTGGCAAGGCGCCTACTTTCCGTTCGCGGTGGCGAATACCTGGTCGGCCCATTGCGTGGCTTCCAGGTAAACGGTCGCCATCCACTTGATGTGCTCCGCCGACACTTGCGCACTGGTCAGTTGGCCGGCTTCCCAATCCAGCACCTGCTTCAGCAGCGGGCCGAACGGGCCGCGGCGATCGGTCAAGGCGTCGCTGATGTCCGGGGCGAGGCGCAAATGGGTCAGCAGGAAATCCATCGGCGCGCACATCAAGGTATCGAGCAGGGACAACAGGCCGACCGTGAAGGCCATGTCCGTACTGCCCTTGGGGGCCAGTTTTTCGCACATCTGGGCGCGGATCAGCGCGGCGCGCAGCAGTTCGGGCGGGCGATCATCCATGCCGCACAGGGCCATGGTGTCGATCCAGTTGCGCATGCGGTTGACGCCGAAGAAGACGGCCGCCTGTTCCACCGATTTCAATTGCCGCGGCAGCGCAAAGTAGGCCGAGTTGACGCAGCTGAGCAACTTGAAACTGAGTACGGCGTCAGTGCGGATGATGTTGCCGATCTCTACCGGCCCCGGGTTGTTTTCCTGCAGTGCGGTCATCAGCCGGAGCATGCTCAGGCGGTTGGCGCTCAGCACCGGTACCGCGATCGGCTGCGGCATCAGCAGATAACGCCCTTGAACCGCCTGCACCGGGAGTTGGATGCAGCGCTCGTAGATGTCGTGGTCGTTGACCTGATCGATGATGACGTGGACACCGCGCGCATGCAGGTGCTCGGCGCGCGCTTTCAGGGTTTCGGGCGACAGCAGGTTGGCATCAAGACGCACGAACTGAACCATTTCCAGAAGCGCCTTGAGCGGCAGGCTGCTTTCCAGGTCGAGGTCGGATGCCTCGAGCATGAAATGACAGCCGCGCTGCGCCATTTTCTGCAGACGCTCCATGAGTGGCGCATCGTCGGCCACATGCGCTTGCAGTACCAGGCCAAGACGCGGCTGGTGCAACAGTACGTCGGAGTTTTCCGGCAGCAGTTCGGCTGGCAACTTCAGAAAGGCGCGGTTGCCGCGTACCAGACGACTGAGAGCGCCATCGGTAACCGTCGAGAGCACCCAGCGGAGCAGGGTTTCGTTATCCCCGGATTCGCCATGAAACACGATTTCGTAGGCAAACAACTGGCGTTCCCGGTCGAGCATGGGTACGCGCAATACGGGAACCGGCTGGGGCAGAACAGTTCCGTCGATCTCTGGTGCGGCAGCTTCGGATGGCTTCTTGGAAACGTTCAGGTTTGTCATGGTCATCATCGGGGGATAACGCGAAACGCTGTGCGACACGTTTCGCGATGGGGGCTGTCCGCGCGTGCAGGCGGATGTTCAGTGCATCAGGATTTCATGCCTCCGCCAGTGAGCGGGAGCGCAGGTTGACCTGCAGCTCGCCGGCGCGGCCGTACAGGCCATTTTCGCCGGTATGACCGGTCACCACCGCCAACGCCTTGCGTACCTGGCGAAGACGCTGGTTCACCTCGTCGCCGTTGCGCAGATTCATCTGTTGCGCCTTGCGCAGGACTTCCACGACTTTCGACCATTCGGCATCGAGCCTGGCGGCAGCGGCGGGGGATTCGCGGCTCAACTGCAGGCGCTCGCTGTCGAGCTGCTCCAGCTGCAACATGAGAACCTGCTTGCGCGTGCCGGCCTTGTTGAGTGCTTCGCAATCGCTTTGGCCGAGTGCGGCCTGCTCGGCCTCAAGCGCGAGCACCAGGTCGTCGACGGCCATCTGCATGTCGCCGATGACGGCTTTCAGCGCATCGCTCAGCTCGTTTTGCAGTTGCCGGTTCACGCCTTGTCCGTGCCACCGAGCTGTGCATCCATCGTCAGCATGCGGTCTGCGATGCGGCTGGCGTCGATCTTGTAGCTGCCGTCGGTCAGCGACTGGCGCACCCGCTCGACCCGCAATGGATCGATGGTCGGCGAGTCGTCGGTGCTGGCGGCATGATGCAGGGCCCGCGCCGAGTCGGTCAGCTTGAGCTGGTCGGCGGGGGCCTGTGAAACACCGCCCGGACTGGCCGCAGTGGCGGCCGAATCGGCCTTGGCCGTCGTTCCACCAGCCTTGCCGGCGCCATTGGCCGGAGCGAAGGATGAGTGGCCGTTGTTGGATATGGTTGTATTCATGGGGTCCGTTCTCGATGCGTTTTGTGGCCCTGTTGACCACAAGATCGGCCGCGGTCGCAAAAACTTTAGCGCGAATTTCAGGTGCTGACGTCCCAGCTGTTCAGGATGCCCGGCAAGGCGGGCTCATGGCAGTGTCGTCACCACCCCCGGGGCGCTGACCATGGCGTCGATGACGTGCCCGGAACTCTCGTTGCGTACCCGCAAACGGGCGCCCTGGTCGCCGCCACCCAGGGCGACGCCCTCGGCCCGTACTTCAATGCCATCGAGTTTGGCGACCAGTTGCACGTGATCGCCGGCCCGGACCATCCGCCGACCGCCCATGGCGGCAGGGGTGAGTACGCTGCCGGCCACCAGCGGGCGAGCCAGGGTGCGCCCGGTGATCTGGTCGAGGCTCTCCATATAGCCGTAACCCAATTGGGTCACGTCGCGCTCCACCGCCCGCACATCGCCGGCACGTATGCCGTCGCCGCGTTGCAACGGATGGGTGGTGACCAGGACAGGTCGAAACAATTGCAGTCGCAGCGGTACGCGCACGATCCAGCCTCCGGGCTGGGTGCACTGTACCGTTACCGTCATCAGCGAGGCTGGTGCGGAACGTTCCTGCAAGGTCGCCCGCAGGGGCGCCGGGCAGCTGGCCAGCTTCAGGCGTGGGTTGAGTGCCCTGGCGCTGACCATGACCCGGCTGCCGGGCCCGGCATAGTGTTGCTGCAACGTCTCGACGGCCAAGTGGCGCAGTTGTTCCAGAGATTGCACGTTTGCCGTCGCCGCCATCGAGACCGACGGGGCGAACAGCATCACTGCAAGGCCGGCAAGCAGATGCGATGCACAGCGTTTGGGCCGTGCCGTGGTCATGCGTCTGCCAGGATTCCGTCGAGCTGCGACAACAACTGCTCACGGCCGCGCTCAAGCTCCTGCGAAAGTTGCGTGGCCTGTTCAAGCTGGCCCTCACCAAGCAGGCTGACGAAGCGGTTGCTCTGTTCGCGCAGCTGGGCACCAGCCTCGTCCAGTGCGGCACAAGCTGGCTGGCCCGGACGACGGGCACTCAGTCGGGAGATGCTGCGGTTGAGCGTATGGGTGTCAAACCAGCGACGATCCAGGGCGCCGGGTTCGAGCAAGGCCAGATCCATCGCCTGGCGCAGGCCGAGTGCTGCCTCGCGCACGGACAGGCTCAGGCTGGCCGGGTCGCTGCCGCTTTCGCTTTCAAGCCATGCGAGCCCGAGGTGATGTGCGAGCAGCGCGGCCCGGTTCAATGCCTCGGCCTGGCGGCGCGACTCGGTGGCGCGCCTGTGCAGGGCGCCCAGTGCGGCCTTGCTTGCGGTGGCAAGGGTCAGTTGGGCATCGTGAGTCTGCTGCAGGCCACTGATCCGCCCGGTGGCCACCTGCATCGTGTCGCTACCTTCGCGCAATGCCGAGCCGGCTTGTTCGATGCCGGTCTGTGCCCGCTCGAGCTGGTGCAGGCCGTGCTGGACGTCACCATCCAGTTGCGTCGAGAAGTCGCCGATCGAACTGGTGACCGCTTCAATCTCGGTGGTGGTGAGTGTGGTCTTTTCGGCGAGCTGCTTGACCTCGTCGGCGACAACCGCAAAACCCCGGCCTGCCTCGCCTGCGCGTGCAGCCTCGATCGCGGCGTTCAATGCCACCAGGTTGGTCTGATGGGCAATCTCCTGCACGGCACCGGTCAGCTTGCGAATCTGGGCTACTTGTTCGGCCAGCTTGCTCTGGTTGCGATTCATCGCCGACAGCGCGCTGCGCAGCAGTCGCAGTTGCCCGTCGAGCTCGCTGACGCTGTTCACCCCGGAGGCTCCCGACGCTTCAGCCTTGTCCAGGTCGGCACGGACTTGTTTCAGCGCCGTCGATATCCCGGCGCTTCCCTCCGTCAAACGATCGACGCTGTTGCGGCTTTCGGTGGTGGCCTGATCCAGGGCCGTGTATTCGCGAGCCAGCAATTGCACCGAGCTCAGCACCAGGCTTTGCTGCTCCATGGTCTGCAGTGCCACGGCGACCGGTGGGCGATCGGCGGCGAGGGCAAGCAGTGGCTCGATGATGCGCGCGGTGCGGGGGTGCTTGCGGCGCAGCGCGACGATTTGCGCGTCGTTGCCTGCGGCGGCGGCTTGCACGAAAGCAGCCAGATGCGGTTTCCAGATAAAGCTCATGAGACTGGCGTGACCTTGGGTTGGCGGAGTTGCTGATGAATGGATCGTCAGGAAAGTTCAAAACTTGAGCAAGCAAGTGCCATGCCAGTCGTTCGTCCCGAGGATGTGCGTTTCGTCACTCAAGCCGACGCGAAGCCGGTCGATATGCCTGCATGGAGGCGCAGAAGCGGACCTCTTCAGGCGAGGAAAATCATGGGCGACGCATTGCTGGATCGGGTTGAACAACATACGCAGCTGGCCGGGCACAATCGGGTGGCGATGCTGTTGTTCAGGCTGGGAGATGAGCAACTGTTCGGCATCAATGTGTTCAAGGTGCGTGAAGTGTTGCGGCGACCGCCGATGGAGCGCATGCCGGGCCAGCATCCCTTGCGTGCGGGCACCTGCGACTATCGCGGGCAGACCATTCCGGTGATCGATCTGGCGGCGGCGCTTGGTTATGAGTCGTTGCGCGATGTGGAATCCGCACACCTCATGGTCACCGAGTTCAGCCGGACGGTGCAGGGCTTCCTGGTGGCCGACCTGCAGCGCATGGTGCATTGCGAGGGCGAGTCGCTGGTGGCGCCCTCCAGTGCGCTTGGCTTTGGTGCGCGAGTCAATGCGGTCACCCGCGTGAACGGCGCGCTGCTGGCCATTGTCGACGTGGAGCAGATCCTTGCCGGCATCGATGTGGATCCGCCGGATATGTCGGCCCAGATGCTGAAGCTGGCAGGGCGTCGTTCCGGTCGGCCGCGGCGTGTGCTGGTGGTGGATGATTCGGTGATTGCGCGCCGTCGCGTGGTGGATCTGCTGAGCAAGATGAATATCGAATGCATCATTGCCCAGGATGGCCGCGAGGCGCTGGATTGCCTGTTGGAGCTGATACCAAGGGATCCCGATGAGCAAGTCGACCTGGTGCTGTCGGATATCGAAATGCCGCAGATGGATGGTTACGCCTTGACGCGTGCGATCCGCGAGACGCCGGCCTTGCGGCAGCTCAAGGTGGTTTTGCACAGCTCGTTGAGCGGCCTGTTCAACGAGGCATTGATCAAGGATGTGCGCGCCGATCGCTTTGTGGCGAAGTTCCAGCCGGATGTGCTGGCACAGGCGGTAATGGACATGCTGCCGACGGATTGAGCCGGCGTCGGCGTCCGGACGACGCCAGCGAGTGGCGTCAACAATCCGTCTTCAAGCCCGTTTCAGGCCTGTCCGGTGACAGCTTTGGCTTGTAAAATCAAGTAAAAACAGCAAGTTAAGTTCAATGGCATGTGAATTGCTTTATCTCCTGCGCGGCAACTGTCGAGCGGAGCAAAAGCATGAACCTGACATCTGACAATCTCTTCGGAATCCACACTACCGCGCTGAATATCTGGCAGCGCCGCAGTGAAGTGCTGGCCAATAATCTGGCCAATGCGGACACGCCGGGATATCTGGCGCGCGACATCGATTTCCGCAAGGCGCTGGCAGCCGCCAGCGGTAGCTCGGGCGACCTCGCCCTGCAAGCGCCAACCAGCGGACAGATCGGCAACTCCGCTGCACAGGCAAACGCGCCGCTGGCCTACCAGATACCCAACCAGCCAAGCATGGACGGCAATACCGTCGATGAGCAGGCCGAACAGGCCGACTTTGCCGCCAATGGCGTGCACTACCAGGCGAGCCTCTCGTTCATCACGGCGCAGATCCGCATGTTGCGCACCGCGATCACCGGAGGCCAGAGCTGATGTCACTCTTCTCGATTTTCAATGTGGCCGGTTCCGGCATGGCCGCGCAGTCGGTGCGACTGAATACCGTCGCCAGCAACCTGGCCAACGCCGACAGTGTGGCGAGTTCGCCGGAAGCCGCCTACCGCGCCAAGGAACCGCTGTTCCAGCAGATCAGGAGCCAGCAGCTGCTCAATGCCGGCCTGGGCAAGAACAGTGATGGCGCGGGCGAGGGCGTGCAGATCGCTGGCGTTACCGAAAGCCTTGCGCCGATTCCCAGTCGCTACGAGCCAGGCAACCCGCTGGCCGATGCGGACGGCAATGTCTATTCCAGCAATGTCAATCCGGTCGATGAGCTGGTCAACATGATTTCCGCCTCGCGTTCGTATCAGAACAACGTCGAGGTGATGAATACCACCAAGCAGATGATGGTCAAAACCCTGTCGATCGGCCAGTAGCGCTGACGGAGCAAACCGATGAGCACCATAAACACCAACCCGACCACGACCAACCCGGTCACCGGCACAGCGCAGAGTTCGGCCATATCGGGCAGCCTGTCGCAGGCCGACTTCCTCAAGCTGATGACGGCGCAGCTGCAGGCCCAGGACCCGACCAAGCCGGTGGACAACACGCAGTTCGTCTCGCAGATGGCGCAGTTCAGCCAGCTGTCCAGCACGCAGGACATGGTCACCTCGATGAACAATCTCGGCAGCACGCTGAGCAGCGCGTTGCAGACCTCGCAGGTGCTGGGCGCATCGAGCCTGGTGAACCGGAACGTGCTGGTGCCGTCATCGAGCTTGAACTACACCGGCAGCGATGCCGTCGGCGCAATCAATGTCAGCGGCGCCGGCACCTCCACCGTGAGCATCGTCGACTCGGCCGGCAACGTGGTGCGCAGCCTGTATCCGGTCAGCCAGCAAGCCGGCCTCACCCAGTTCAGCTGGGATGGCAAGGACGACGACGGGAACAAGGTGGCGCAGGGTGAGTACGGCATGGTCGCCGGCAACAACGGCAGCACGCTGGACACCTATGCCGCAGGCGAGGTTACCGCCGTCGGCTATGGCGGAAGCAGCCTGGGCACCTATCTGCAGGTGGCCGGAGTAGGCGGCGTTCCACTGGCCCAGGTGGCACAGATTCTCCAGTAGCACTGGCGCGGCATTTTCCATTTATTCGAGGAACACATCATGGCTTTGAGTACGGCACTAAGCGGAATCAACGCAGCCCAGGCTGACCTGAATGTCATCGCCAACAATATCGCGAATGCGAACACGACCGGCTTCAAGGGATCGCGTGCGCAATTCGCCGACATTTTCGCGGTGACTGGCGTCAACCTGAACTCCACCGCGACCGGCAGCGGCGTTCGCCTGGACAGCGTGGCCCAGCAATTTGCCCAGGGTGACGTGGCGATCACCAACAACAGCCTGGACATGGCGATCAGCGGCAACGGCTTTTTCGCCATCAATGATGGCTCGGGCGTTCGTTATACCCGTGCGGGCGATTTCCGGAAGGACGCCAACAACAACGTGGTGACTCCCGGTGGCGCGTTCCTGCAGATCTATCCGCCCAACGGCGCGGGCGGCTTCGACACCAGCACGCTGAGCCCGCTGCAGCTGACCGCTGCGCAAAGCAACGCGACGGCGACGACCGCGATCACCATGACCTCGAATCTCCCGGCGAACTCGACCGTGCCGGTCAACGCCTTCAGTCCGACGGATGCGACCAGCTACAACGCGGCCACGCCGGTCACCGTGTATGACTCCCAGGGCGGCTCGCACCAGGGCACGGTGTATTACGTCAAGACCGGAACCAACGGCTGGAATGCCAACCTGTATGTCGACGGCACCAGTGCCGGCACGCAGCCCCTGACGTTCGACGTGAACGGCAATCTGGCGACACCGGTCGGCGGCAACATGACGTTCAATCCGCTGAATCTCGGCAACGGCTCCGCACCGCTGGCACTGAGTGTCAATGTTTCGAACACGACCCAGTTCGGCACCGATTATTCGCCGGGTGCGGTGACCCAGGACGGACACGCCGCGGGCACGTTTTCCTCGATCGACGTCGACAGCAATGGCGTGGTGACGGCGAATTATTCCAACAACCAGAGCGCCCAGCTCGGCCAGATCGCGATGGCGAATTTCCCCAACCTGCAGGGGCTGCGCCAGATGGGTGACAGCAGCTGGGCGGCGAGCGGCGATTCCGGTGTCGCGATCATGGGTACGGCGGGCCTTGGCCAGTTCGGCAGCATCCAGTCCGGTGCGCTGGAGAGCTCGAACACATCCGACACGACCTCGCAGCTGGTCAACATGATCCAGGCCCAGCGCGACTACCAGGCCAATGCGCAAGTGTTGTCGACCGACAGCACGCTGGCATCGGCGTTGTTCAACGCGGTTTCCAGGTAATCGACCGTCATGGATCGCGCACTCTACCTTGCCATGACGGGTGCCACGCAGATGATGCGTGCGCAACAGGCCGTCACCAACAATCTTGCAAATGCCTCGACCGTTGGCTTCAAGAGCGAGCTGAGTGCGTTCAAGAGCCTGCCGGTGCTTGGCGAAGGCCTGCCCACGCGCAGCAATGCCGTCGCCGTGGGTATTGGGCAGGACGAGACCCAGGGCTCGACGATCAGCACCGGCCGTTCGCTCGACGTTGCGTTGAATGGCAATGGCTGGATCGCCGTGCAATCCCCGGATGGTTCGGAAGCCTATACCCGCGCTGGCGAACTGCAGTTGACCGCGACCGGGCAGCTCACCGACTCCAGGGGCAACCCGGTGATGGGCAGCTCGGGGCCGATCAGCCTGTCCAACAGTCAGCAAATCAGGATCGGCGAAGACGGCACGATTTCCGCGGTGCCGGGCGGGGACGGTCCGAATACGGTAACGGCGCTGGACCAGATCCGACTGGTGAACCCCGACCCTGCCGAGATGAGCAAGGGCAGTGATGGCCTGATGCACATGAACGACGGCACCCAGGCCGACGTCGATCCCACGGTGCGGGTGACTTCCGGTGCACTGGAGTCCAGCAACGTGAATGCCTCGGCCGAACTGGTGAAGATGATCGCGTTGTCGCGCCAATACGACATGCAGCTCAAGTCGATCAAGAGCGCCGATGACAACGCTTCCGCCAGCAGCAAACTCTTGCAGTCGAACTGACACGACTGCGCCAATCTGTGGAGTGACTGAACATGCTTTCTTCCCTTTGGATCGCCAAGACCGGCCTCGATGCGCAACAGACGCGCATGGACGTCATCTCGAACAACCTGGCCAACGCCAACACCACTGCATTCAAGAGTTCGCGGGCGTCGTTCCAGGATCTGATGTATCAGAACAAGGGTCAGCCGGGTGGCCAGACCACTCAGCAGACGTTGTCGCCATCGGGGCTGATGCTCGGCACCGGCGTGCGCGTGGTCGGCACCGCGAAGATGTTCAGCGAAGGCAACATCACGCAAACCGGCAACTCGATGGACGTGGCCATACAGGGCAGCGGCTTTCTGCAGGTGAGCATGCCGGACGGCAGCACGGCCTACACGCGTGATGGCTCGTTGCAGACCGATGCCAATGGCCAGTTGGTCACGGCCAACGGCTATCCGCTGGACCCGCCGGTGACCCTGCCGAGCAACGTGCAGAGCATCACGATCGGTGCGGACGGCACGGTCTCGGCGACCACCAACGGTTCGGCTGCCGCGGTGCAGGTGGGCAGCTTGCAACTGGCCAACTTCGTCAATCCGGCAGGCCTGCAGGCACAGGGCGACAACCTCTATCTGGAGACCGCATCCAGCGGTGCCCCGCAAGCCGGACAGCCGGGTCTGAATGGCCTGGGTACGTTGCAGCAGGGTTCGCTGGAGTCCTCCAATGTCAACGTGGTGGGCGAGATGGTCGACATGATCGAAACCCAGCGAACTTATGAAATGAACTCCAAGGCAGTCAGCACGGCTGACCAGATGCTGCAGAGCCTGACCACCAACATGTGATGACGCCATGACCTCGATCACTTCAACTTTGCGTGCGCTGGCTGGCATCGGCTTGCTGCTGCTGGCTGGCTGCGCCACTGCACCCAGGGTGCATGACGATGCCGCGTGGGCCGCGACTCCACCCACCGAGGTCGAGCAGGCGCCGCGGGCCGACGGCTCGATCTATCACGACTCGCAGAACATGGAACTGTTCACCGATTCGCGCGCGCATCGGGTAGGCGACATCCTTACCGTCGTTTTGCAGGAAAGCACCCAGGCCAGCAAGAAGGCCACCACCAGCACCAGCAAGAACGACAGCGTGGCGCTGAACGCACCGACCGTGCTCGGCCAGACATTGTCGATCGCCGGCAAGGCAGCAAGCATCGGGTTGAATGGCAAGAATGCCTTCGATGGTGCCGGCTCCAGCACGCAGAGCAACCAGCTCACCGGCCAGATCACGGTGACCGTGGCCAAGCGCCTGTCCAACGGCAACCTGTTCGTGCGTGGCGAGAAGTGGCTCACCATCAATCAAGGCCAGGAACTGGTACGCATCTCCGGCATCGTGCGGCCGCAGGACATCGCCCAGGACAACAGCATCCCCTCCACCCGGGTAGCCGACGCCCACATCGCCTATACCGGCCGCGGCACGCTGGCCGATGCGAACAAGCAGGGCTGGCTGGCACGTTTCTTCAATTCCAAATGGATGCCGTTCTGATGAACGTTCGTCGCGCGATGAAATCTCTGTCCCGGCCTGCATTGGCGATGCCCGGTGTGCCATTGAGTGCCGCCTGGCTGCGCTGGAACGCGTTGGGCAAGGGCTTGCTGGTTTGCCTGCTGCTGGGACTCACCGCGCCGGTTCGTGCAGACAAGATCCAGGATCTTGTCTCGGTCGGTGGTGTGCGCAGCAACCAGTTGATCGGCTATGGCCTGGTCGTGGGTCTGGACGGTAGCGGTGACCAGACCACCCAGTCGCCATTCACCACCCAGAGCCTGGAGAACATGCTGCAGCAGTTCGGCGTGACGGTGCCGGCAAGTGCCCGTCCCCAGCTGAAGAATGCGGCGGCCGTCATCGTGACCGCCAGCCTGCCGCCGTTCGCCAAGCCGGGTCAGAACATTGACGTGACGGTGGCCTCGATCAGCAATGCCAAGAGCCTGCGTGGCGGCCAGTTGCTGATGACGCCGATGCGTGGTGCGGACGGCAACGTCTATGCGATGGCACAGGGCAGTGTGGTGATCGGCGGTATCAGCGCCAAGGGCAAGAGCGGCTCCAGCGTGCAGGTGAACATTTCCGACAGCGGGCGCATTCCCAATGGCGCCTCGGTGGAACGCAGCGTGGCTTCGTCATTCAGCCAGGGCGGCGATTTGATGCTCAACCTCAACACCCCGGATTTCACCACGGCGGCGCGCATTGCGCAGGCTGTCAATCACGCCTATGGCGCCGGTACCGCGACGGCTGTCGATGGCGGCAGCATCTCGGTGCGCGCACCGCAGGATCCTTCGCAGAAGGTTGCCTGGCTGGGTGATATCCAGAATCTGGATGTGACGCCGGGGAGTCCGCCGGCGCGGGTGGTGGTCAATTCGCGTACCGGTACGGTGGTGATCGGTTCCGATGTGAGGGTCAGCGCCGCGGCGGTTGCTCATGGCGCGATCCAGGTCACCATCGACGAACAGCCGCAGGTCAGCCAGCCGGCGCCGTTCAGCAAGGGGCAGACGGTGGTGGTGCCGAACAGCACGGTGCAGGTCAGCGAAGGTGGCGGCCACATGTTCAAGTTCGATCCCGGGGTAAGCCTGGACACGATTGTTCGCGCGGTCAATCAGGTCGGTGCGGCACCCAGTGATCTCATTTCGATCCTGCAAGCGTTGAAGCAGGCCGGTGCGCTGCATGCCGAGCTGGTGGTGATCTGATGGCGATCGGCGACGCCGCCGCGACGCAGAGCCTGAATACCTGGACTGATCTGTCCGGGTTCAGTGCCTTGCGCCAGCAGGCGCAAACCGACAGCAAGGCAGCGCTGCCAGTCGTTGCCAAGCAGTTCGAGTCCATCTTTACCCAGATGGTGCTCAAGTCGATGCGTGAGGCCAGCTCGGGCGATCCGCTGTTCGACAGCCAGGCCGGCGACGCCTGGCAAGGCATGTTCGACCAGCAGTTGTCGGTGAGCCTGTCCAGCCATGGCCATGGCCTGGGCATCGCCGACATGCTGATTCGACAGCTCGGCGGCACGCCCTCGGCCACCGCGTCGCCCCCGTCGCCTGACGGCACTGCGCCGGCATCGACACCGGAAACCGACGACTGGAAGCGGCGACTGGGGGCGGTGGTCGAGGCGACCCGATCGGCGGGCAGCGCGGTCGCCGAATGGGCGCCGGCCAGTGCCACCGAATTCGTCAGGGATGTCGCGCCCTATGCCATGAAGGCAGCCCGGAAACTGGGTGTCTCGTTGCGCGCCGTGCTGGCGCAGGCGGCGCTGGAAACCCAGTGGGGCAAGCACATGCCGGTGCACGCCGATGGCAGCCGCAGCAACAACCTGTTCGGCATCAAGGCCGGTGCCGGCTGGAACGGGCAGCGGGTCAACGTGCCCACGCTTGAGTACAAGGATGGTGTGGCGGTCAGGCAGCAGGCCCAGTTCCGCGCCTACGATTCGCCCGCGCAATCGTTCGCGGACTATGCCCGGCTGATCGGCGACAACCCGCGCTACGCCGAGGCGCTGGGCAAGGGCGACGACGTGCTCGGGTTTGCGCGCGGGCTGGTCAGTGGCAGCTATGCCACCGACCCGTCATATGCCAGCAAGATTGCCGCGATTGCCGACAGCCCGACCATGAAGAACGCCCTGGCGGCGCTCAAGAACGTCGTCAATTTGCCGACACCCTCAGAATAAAGCACGCAGGTAATTCCCATGTCCAACATGCTGAACACCGGCATTTCCGGGCTCAATGCCGCCCAGGTGGCACTCAGTACGGTCAGCAACAACATCAGCAACACCAATACGCCAGGCTACAGCCGGCAGGTGGTGGTGCAGACCAGTGCCATATCCCAGTCCAACGGCCGCTACACGATCGGCAATGGCGTGGACGTGGTGGCGGTGCAGCGGGCCTACAGCGATTACCTGACCAGTGCGGTATGGAGCAGCAACGCGAGCCTGCAGCGGGCGACAACCTACAACGACCTGTCCACCACCTTGAACAGCACCCTCAGCGCCAGCGGCGACTTGCAGGGTGGGCTGGACAATCTGTACGGTGCCTTCAGCGCCGTGGCCAATGCGCCCAGCGACAGCTCAAGCCGGCAGGCTCTGCTTGGAAGCGCGACTGCGCTGAGCGGCGTGTTCAACACCTTTGGGCAACAGCTGGATGCGCAGCGCAGCCAGGTCAACGGGCAGATCAGCAGCACCGTCAACAGCATCAACAGCGTGATCGGCAACATCGCCGATCTCAACAAGCAGATCCAGCAGGCCAGTGTTACCGGCCAGCCCAACGCGCTGCTCGATCAGCGCGATGCACTGGTCGGCACGTTGTCGGGCTATGTCGGGGTCACCGCCGTGGTCAACGGTGACGGCATGATGAGCGTGTATTCCAGCAGTGGGCAGGCGCTGGTCAACGGCACGGACAGCTTCCCGTTGTCCAGCGGCGGCAGCACTTATGACCCGACCCGGCCGGATGTGTTTGACGCCTCCGGCAACAACATCACCACGCGCTTGAGCGGCGGCAAACTGGGTGCCCTGCTGGATTACCGCTCGAACGTACTCGACCCGGTGCAGAACAAACTGGGTCAGGCGGCCGTGGCGCTGGCCACCAGCGTCAATGCGCAGCAGGCCAAGGGCCTGGACTTGAACGGACAGCAGGGCGCGCCGATCTTCAGCGTGCCCGAGCCCACGGTGCTTGCCGCCAACAGCAACCAGGGCAGCGCCGCCGTGGCGGCGAGTATCGCCGATGTCTCGCAGCTCGGTGCAGCCGACTACAAGCTCAGCTACGACGGCAGTGCGTGGAAGTTGCAGACCCAGGCTGGCCAGTCGGTGCCGTTGACCACCAATCCGGACGGCAGCCTGTCTGCCCAGGGGCTCACCCTGCAGGTCTCCGGCAGCGCACAGGCTGGCGACAGCTTCCAGATTCAGCCGACCCTGCATGCCGCCACCGGCGTCGGTGTTGTCATGACCGACCCCAATGGCGTGGCCGCCGCCGCCGCACTCAGCGGCAGCGCCAGCAGCGGCAACGTCGGCTCGGGCACGATTGGCTCGATCAGCGTGGATGATTCTTCCAATCCGGCGTTGCTTGGCAATGCCACGGTGAGTTTCGCCACGCCGGGTACGTATCAGGTCACCGATGGTGGTGGCGCGGTGCTGGCCAGTGGCGCCTACACTCCCGGCCAGCCGATCAGCGCGAATGGCTGGAGTCTGACCCTGGATGGCACGCCCGCCGCGGGCGACAGCTTCATCCTGGCGGCCAACAGCAATGGTCTCAACGACAACAGCAATGCGCTGACCATGGCCGGCATGGCCAATACCGGTGTGCTCGACGGTGGCAGCACGTCGGTGCTGGCCTCCTATGCGCAGCTGACCACCACGATAGGCACGGTAGGCAGCCAGGCTGCCACCAACCTGACCACGCAGACCAGCCTGAACAATCAGGCGGTGTCGGCGCAGCAGAGCGTGGCCGGAGTGAACATGGATGAAGAGGCGGCGAACCTGGTCCGTTTCCAGCAGGCCTATCAGGCGTCGGCCCAGATCATCTCCACCTCGCAGAACATATTCAGCAGTCTGCTGTCCGCCATCCAGAGGTAATCGCCATGCGCCTTTCGACCAGCTGGATGTACCAGCAATCGCTCTCCAGCATGCTCAGCCAGCAGAGTTCGCTGGCCGCCACCCAGAACCAGGTGACCACGCAGAAGCGCATCAACGTGGCCTCCGACGACCCCGCTGGCGCCGGTCAGGTCGTCAGCCTGAACCACATCCTGGCGGCCAATGCGCAGTATTCGACCAATATCGACAGCGCCACCAATCGCCTGTCCACCGAGCAGACCACGCTTGGCTCGGTGAACAACCTGCTCGACAGCGCCCGCTCCATAGCGCTGCAAGGCATCAATGGCAGCATGACCGCCACCGATCGCCAGGATATGGCGTCGCAACTGGTGCAGATGCGCGACAACCTGGTACAGCTCGCCAATACCGCCGACAGCAATGGCAATGCACTGTTTGCCGGAACCAGCACCAGCGCGATCCCGTTCGTGAAGGACGCATCGGGTGCGGTCAGCTACATCGGCAACGACACCCAGCTCAAGGCAAGCATCGGCCCGGGGCTGCAAACCCCGACCAGTGATGCCGGCAGCGCGCTTTTCATGGATATCCCTGCCGGCAACGGGCGCTTCGTCGCCACCGGTGGCGCCACCAACACGGGCACGCTCGTGGTGGGCGACAACAGCGTGACCGATCCGGTGGCGTGGAAGGCGGCCAGTGTGGCCAGTGGCGGCAGCTACGCCATCACCTTCGGTGCCGGTGGCAGCTGGACGGCGCAGGATGGCAGCGGAAATCCGGTGCTCGACGGCAGCGGCAACCCTGTGGGCGGCACTTATGTCGATGGCGGCAGCATCGCTTTCAACGGCATGACCATCTCGATGAGCGGCATGCCGGCGGTGGGCGACACGATGAGCGTGCAGGCAGGTCAGAGCCAGGACGTCTTCAGTACCTTGAACAACATGATTGCCGTGTTGAGTGATCCTGGCGCGAATGACGTCACCGTGACCAATACGCTCAATCGCCAGATCGAGTCGCTGGATCGGGTGCAGGCCAGTGTTTCCGGCACCGAAGTGTCCATCGGCGGCCGCATGAATACGCTGCAGGGGCAGCAGAACACCTATGGCGATCTCAATGTGGCCTTCCAGAGCACATTGTCGAGTGTCCAGGATGTGGACGTCTATACGGCCATAAGCAATTTGTCGATTCAGTCGGCCGCGTTGCAGGCTTCGCAGCAGGTGTTTTCGCAGGTCAAGTCGATGAGCCTGTTCAATTACATCAAGTAGCACCCGGCAAGCCCGGTTTTCTTCCGCGCGCCTCGTCGAGGCGGGCCTGGCCGGGTGTCATGCACCGCGGCCGCCGCAGTAAAAGCCACTCAATTTCAAGTCGTTTGCAAAAAAGTCTTATTTGGCACTCAAGTATTCCCGGGAAGTGCCGAAAAAGTTTCCGAGGCGGAAGGAATTCCACAACGGAAACCCCGCCGGGATACGTAAAGTTTTCAATCCGGCTTTTGGTTCCAGTAGGAGATACCTCATGTCACTCGTTATCAACACCAACATCTCGTCGTTGAACACGCAGAACAACCTGAGCAAGTCAGGCAATGCGCTGAACACGGCAACCGAGCGTCTGTCCTCGGGCTTGAAGATCAACAGCGCGGCCGACAATGCTGCCGGCTTCGCCATTTCACAGCGCTACACCACCCAGATCGGCGGCCTGGCCCAGGCCAGCTCCAACGCCAGCGATGCGATCAACCTGGCGCAGACCACCGGTTCGGCCCTGGATCAGGTCACCAGCAACTTGCAGGCGATCCGCGACCTGGCCGCACAGTCGGCCAACGGCACCTACAGCGCCGACGATCGCAAGACGATCGACAACGAAGTGCAGCAGCGTCTGGCGGAAATCACCCGCATCGCCAACCAGACCACCTTCAACGGCAAGAAAGTGCTGGATGGCTCGCTCGCTTCGCAGAGCTTCCAGGTCGGTGCCAACGTCGGTCAGACCGTCAGCGTCAGCCTGGGCCAGAGCGTGAAGGCCAGCGACCTGGGTGCGGTGTCCCAGCTGAATACCGGCGACCTGTCCGGTGCGTTCAAGGATACCGTCAACAACAAGGCGACGACCCTGGATCTAAGCAAGATCACCATCACCGGTGTTGACGGCACTGCCAAAGCGCTGACGGGCACCGCAGCCAACGTGCAGGATTTTGCCGATGCGGTGAACGCAGCCAATATCGACGGCGTCAGTGCCGCAGTGGATGGCGCCGGCGGCGTGAGCTTCTTCTCCACCGGCAAGTTCACAGTCGCCGATACGGGTTCCGTTGCTGCCACGTCCGATCGGGTCGTGGCGACTGCAGCGGACACCACGATTACGGCGGAATCATCGCTCAACGGCGCGGCTGCAGCAGAGAACACGGGAGTCGCCGTGACCGTCGCCGGTTCGCTCGACGGCAGCAACGTGACGACGGTCGACAATGCCAATGCCCTGCTGTCGCGCATCGACGTGGCGTTGAAGTCGGTCAGCGATTTCGCGGCCCAGCTGGGTGCGGTGCAGAACCGCTTCCAGTCGACCATCTCCACCCTGAGCTCGCAGTCGACCAACCTGCAGTCGTCGCAGTCGACGATTCAGGATGCCGACTTCGCCGCTGAAACGGCCAACCTGAGCAAGGCCCAGGTGCTGCAGCAGGCCGGTATCTCGGTGCTGGCGCAGGCCAACTCGCGCCCGCAGCAGGTCCTGAAGCTGCTTCAGTAACCGACGCCTGACCGGCCGTTTCCCTGAACGGGCGCGGCCGGTTTGCAACGGGGTTTTACCCTGGCGGCGGTATCGAACATCTCGATA